>JAQYTJ010000036.1 GCA_028724885.1 Bacteroidales bacterium
CAAACTCCTAGGCGATGATCTATCGCATCCCCCCACGGTCATTGACTATCCAGTTTCCCTATCTCTTTACCATTAGCGGAACGCTTGAGAAGCCTTCCGGACGGTCATACAGTTCGCAATGGCAGTCTCCGAGGTGCTTGACCTTAAATCCGTTGGCCTTGTATTCCTCATAATTGAAGGCATTGAGCTCTTCGATGGCGATCCGATGGAACTTGTCGAAGTCGGGCCACCATTCCCAGCCGCTTCCGAAATCGTTGTACAGGAAAGCATCGGCACACTGCTTTCCAAGCTCGGGTGTCACATAGAACGCACCCATCGCAAGGACATTGACACCGTTTCCGGTAATGGCTCGAAAAGCGGCGGGAACGGACTCGACTACTCCTGCGTGGACACCAGGACACTTGCTTGCGGCGATGTGGATGCCCATGCCGGTTCCGCAGAAAATGAGCGCTCTTTCAAACTCTTTCTCGGTGATCATTGCGCCAACGCGAAGGCCGATGCGGTGGAACATGAGTTCTGTATCTTCGGGATCCGAATCTTCCTTCACGCCGATGTCGGTCACCGTCCAGCCTTTCTTTTCTAGGTACTCTTTGATGGCTTCTTTGAGTGGATAGCCTGCAAAATCAGCGGCCATCAGAATCTGTTTGTCTGCAACTTTTTTCATTTTTGTGGTTGTTTAATTGATTATGAATGTGTTATCTATCTAGTTTAAGGTAGACTATTTCAAAATAGACTTGAAACGATGCTCCCCTGATCCCACCTCATGAACTATGTCGCCCTTTGCCGAAGGCAGGACGACAGTTGCGCGCGAGTTTGCGGGGATTGTCACTTCCAGCATCAGCGTGTGTCCTTTTTTCTTCCAGGCGCTTCGGATCGTTCCTTTCACCGTCTTCAGTTCACCTTCAGCAAAATCCATTTCAGTGAAGATGTAAGGACGGATTGTGAAGTGTTCGAACGCGGGGTGGTCAACATCCGGATTGATGCCGACAACATACTTGTAGAGCCATGATCCCACGGATCCCATCATCGGATGGTTGTGGGAATTCATCGCATCTCCTGTCAGGTATTCCCAGCGCTCCCAGAGCGTTGTCGCACCATTAGCCAGCATGAAGCCCCAGCTCGGATAGGTGGTCTGCGTGGCTATCCGGTAGGCTTCCTCGGCATGCCCGTGCTCTGTAAGCTGTTCAAGTAGGTATTTCGTGCAGAGATTGCCTGTCGTGAGGTGGTAGCCATGCGCTTTCACGTCGGCTGCGAGGTTGTCCACGACACGCTGGATTTTGTCTTTAGGCACAATACCCAAGAACAGGGCGAAGGAATTGGATGCCTGATTGTTCGAGGCGTAACCGCCTGTGGATTCGTTCCAATATTCCCGGTTGAAAGCAATGGCTATTTCAGCAGCCATGGATGCATAACGAGAAGCATCGGCAGACCGTCCCGTCACCTTTGCCATTTCAGACAATAGCGTTGCACCATAGTAGAGATAGCCCGTCGACATAAGCAGGCCAGGCGTGTCGCGTGAAACGGCAGAGCCTGGGGTGACGGCGAAGGCATCGGGGGGACACCAGTCACCGTAGTAACTGTAGTCCACAATGCCGTTGTTCGTGCGTGAATACAGGTAATCTATCCAAGCCTTCATGTCATCGAAATGCTTTCGGATCAACTGGGCGTTGCCGTAGAACTGGTAACTCTTGTAAGCCATCAGCAGGAAGCTGACGCAGACTGGATCGGCAGGACGTGCGCCGAAACGGAAAGGTGCTGCACATGTGATGGTGCCGTTTTCATCCTGCGTATCTACGACATCCAGAAAAAATTTCGGATAGAACCGGGCCATGTTAAAAGTATATATTTCCTGATCAATGCGGGCCGTCAAGTCGTTCAGCCACCCCATGCGCTCGTCGCGCTGAGGGCAGTCGGTAGGGATACTGTGCAGATTGGCTGACTCTGTATTGACGACCATGCGGTAGATGTCATTCAGCAGTTGGTTGCTGCAACTAAAATGGCCCGTGCGTTGTACAGCGGTACGCACGACCTTGATTTTAAGATCCTCTTTCCCTGGAGCCTTGTCCAAACCCTCGATCTGCACATAGCGGAAGCCGTGGTAGGTAAACTTCGGCTCCCAGAACTGTGGCTCGTCACTGTCAAGAATGAAACTGTCCTCCGCTTTGGCGTTTCTGAGATTGTCCTGGTTGACCAATCCGTTGTCACTGAGTGTTTCGGCGAATCGGAGTGTCACTTTCCGTCCGGACATGCCGCTAACACGCAGGGCAGCCCATCCGGCCAAGTTCCGCCCGGCATCTGCGACATAAATATGGTGTGCCGGCTCACGAATGGAGACAGGAGTCAGGGTTTCAACGATTTCGATTGGTTCCACCTGCTGGGACACCATGCGTCCCACAGGTTCGTCTGTGTTGTAGGCAAATCCCCACAGTTTGTTCATTAAACCTTGCGGATAGGACGGCTTGTACGTTTCAGGATTCTCCTCGCGTGCGTCGAAGCGTTCACCATCGTACACGCTGGAATACATCGTGGGTCCGGTGGTAATCGCACGCAGCTCATTCGAAGTGACCAGAATTTCGGATTCGTCTTCAAGCAGGGCATGCATCTGGAAGCGCAATCTTGGCGTACCGTACCACCCAGGGGCGACAGTCACGACAATCGTGTTGGGTTCTGCAGCATTAAAGCAGTCAGAAACGTCGTATGTTGCGTAATAGATGTGTTTACTGTACGTGCTCTGTGCAGGATCAAGCACATGATTGCCGACCTTCTTATGATTTATCTCAAGCTCGTAGAAGCCTAGACCGGCGATGTAGACTCTCGCTTCCTTGACCTTCTTACCTGGAGCGAACGTATTCTTGAAATAGAGTACGCGGCCCGGCATCCCACCGGCGTAGCCGATCCATCCACCCACCCAATCGCGCTCATTCAGCAGTCCCATTTCGAAGAATGCTGGTTCGGACCAATCCGTAACGGTCTTCTTATCTGTCCACATGCGGACTTTCCAATAATACTTTCTGCGGCTTTTCAATTCCTTTCCGTCGTATGTTACGCCTGCAGACTTGGCAGATAGTTGCTTTCCGCTGTCCCAGACATCCCCCTCGTCCGCCGAAAGCAATTCCCGTGAACTGGACACAAGTATTTGATAGGCTGTCTGCATCGTGTTCTCCGTATTAGAGACGATGCGCCAGCTGAACTGAGGATGGGCATCATCGATTCCAAGAGGGGCAGCTTGATAGTTGCATTCTAAACCCGTCACGTTAATTTCGGGGTTTTGGGCATGCAATGGGGAAATATTCAGCGCAATTCCAAAAAGACAAATAAGCAAAGGAAGATGTTTACTGATCATATAGCTTCTGAAACAATTATTTATGACAAAATTAACGATTAATCCTCCCCGTCACTTGTAAATTCCATTCTATTTTTTGAACTTTTCGGTTATTATCGTAGGAAAATGAACAGCCATCACAAATTCTTACTAATTTTGTCGTAAGTGAAATGGACTAAGACATGGCCAAGCTACTGAGAACTCTGTCGGCATGTGTGATGTTCAGCCTCATTTCAATGGCGTTCATCTTTCACGGCTTAGCACAAAATCCGTACGGTACGAACATTTCAACGAACCTTTCTTTTCAGGACGTAAATGCATTCGCACAGGATTCGCTGGGTTACATGTGGGTGGCGACGCTGGGAGGCCTGAATCGTTACAACGGGTATGAATTCAAGCAGTTCGTGCATGATTCTTCCGACCCAGGATCCTTACCCGACAACTTCGTGTTCTCGTTGTTTGTGGATTCGGCAGGAAATCTGTGGGTAGGAACGGCAGCCGGTGTCTGCCGATACGATTTCGACACCGAAACTTTCATTGCCTACGCAGGAGTTCCGACTTCCATGACCACGTATGGTTTTTTCGAGGATCACACTGGCCAAATCTGGACTGCGACGGCAATAGGTCCGGGCCTCATAAATCCGGACAGCTGCATAGTGAAATTCTCTGGACCTCAGAAAAATGTCAAGCAGTTCTGGGAAGATGATGGCAAGCATCTGTGGATGGGCCTTGCAGAAAGACAGGGGCTGGCCGTCAGGAAAAATGGAATTTCTTGGGACTTTTACGTGCTTCCCGGTGACAGACAGGTCAACTGCATGTATGCTGATCCCCATGGCATCTGGTGGCTCGGGACTAACTATGGCATTGTTCTTTTCAATCCCGACACCTTTTCGTTCAGTCTTCCCGGATCCATGTTCCCAGCTGAATCAGGGTTGAACAAATCGCATGTTACGTTCATCAAGGAAATAGAACCCATGAAAGTAATGATCGGCACGGAAACCGAAGGGTTCTACCTGTACGACTTGATGACCAAGGAACTCAGTCACAACATTCCAGCTCGGTACAATCCGCGCAATTCCTCCCAATTGCACACTTGCTATGTGGACTGGCAAAAGAATGTCTGGATCGGTACCTATGACAAAGGAATCGTGGTTGGAAACAAGCAGTCGGACTACTTCAATCCGGACAAGCCGCTCAGCGACAAGATAAAAGAACAATTTGTTACGCGAGTTGTGGAAGATCATGATGGGAGTCTCTGGATTGGAACTCGCTACAACGGTCTCTACAGATATACAAAATCCGGGAAATTCAATTTTTATAGTGTCTCCGACCTGCTTCCAGACAACAGTGAATTCCTAGAGGTTGTCTACGTTGATTCCCAAAGCAGAGTCTGGATTGCCTTCCAGTCCAAGCTAGTCGTTGCAAGTGTCAATCCGGATGGTAAAATCCGTATCAATCGACGTCTGGACATCGACAACGTTCGGGTCATCAAAGAAGATCAAAACCATAATTTCTGGCTCGGAACTTGGAACGGCCTCTACAAAGCGACATCCGACCTGTCATTTACACTTGTCGGCAGCACGCAGTCCTCCAACATCACTGACATATACGTCAAGGATTCGGGAGATGTCCTCTATTCATCATACGGCATCGGTGTTTATGAGATCAAAAGGAATGGCTCTGTCCCGGTTCAGCTCTTTTCCCCCGAAGGTGATCTCATGACTTCCAAAAACGTCATCACACTGTTCATAGACAGCCAGAACCGTCTTTGGATGGGAAGCTATGGCAACGGCCTGCTATGCAGATCTGCCGGCCGATTGATTCGGATGACAACTGCAGACGGACTCTCCAACAACAATGTCCTATGTATTAAGGAGGACTTCCGCGGAGACATATGGGCGAGTACTTCGCACGGCATTTCCCGATTGAAACCGAATGGCGACGGCTTTTCCGTCACCAATTTCTACAGCAACGACATCCTGCCCGGGGATCAGTACCACGAAAAATCAGGCTGCAGGACATCTGACGGTATGATCTTCTTCGGCGGAAACCACGGACTAACTTTCTTCAACCCCTCCAGCTTTGCCTCGAACAGCACGCCTCCACTGATCCACATCGAAGATCTGAAAATTCATAACCATAGCGTTCGACCGGCTCTCGAAGGATCCGTACTTTCGAGAAGCATCTTGTTTACCGATGCAATCGTCCTGGATCATCGTCAGAGGATGATTTCCCTAGACTATGCCGGCATTGACTTCTACACGTCCAACAATCTGACCTACAAATATCGCCTGGACGGTTTCGACGAGAACTGGAACTATGTCGGGACTTACCGCAGGGCATCTTATTCCAATCTGCCCCCCGGGACATATACATTCCGAGTTAGTGCAATCAACGAAGAGGGGGTAGAAAGCAAGGCTCCAGCTTCGCTGATGATAACGGTCAAATCTGCCCCTTGGTTTACCTGGAGAGCCTGGGCTGCCTATTCTTCAATTCTGGCGTGTCTCGTATTCTTTTTGTTGAGGGCCTTTCTGAACGCTCGCCTCAATAAGCAGCGCGCAGAAATGGAACACAATGAAAAAGAACGTGAAAAGGAAATCGCCAAGATGAAAATCACGTTTTTCACCAACATTTCCCATGAGCTCCGGACACCACTGACGCTCATCTCCGCTCCGCTGGAGAAGCTCCTTGGCAATAAAGACATGGATGCGGAAAGCCATAGACAGATCGCCGTAGCCGACCGGAACGCCAACCGGATGCATCATTTGATCAACCAGCTGATGGATGTAGTAAAGATAGAGAACGGAGTCCTTTCCTTGCATGTTAAGGAGACAAATATCATGGATTTACTCTCCAAAATCCATGAGTCTTTCAACTACGTTGCAAATCAGAAGGGCATTGAGCTGGCGTTCCAGCCGCACACGCCAAGTTTGATGATTCTGGTTGACGCAGACAAAGTAGAAACCATCCTTTACAATTTGGTGTCTAATGCAATCAAGCATACGCCGAGAACCGGATGCGTGACTATCAGCACCCGGACCTGCGGTGACTATCTAGAGATCTCCGTTTCCGATACGGGGGAGGGAGTCCCGCCCGAAAAGCTCGGAGAGCTGTTCGTCAGATACCGGATTGTTAACGGCTCTCCTGACTACAGCGGCAATGGGATCGGCCTGCATTACACTAAGACGCTTGTTGAAAAGCACAAAGGAAACATCTCCGCGCGCATTCGGCCCGGAGGCGGAATGGTTTTCTCTTTCACGCTGCCGATGAGCGATGTGTATTCAGACCAAGAGCAGGAAAACTTAGTGGAAGAAGTCAGTCCTTCTCTGACTGCGAAGGAATCTCCTGCGATACGTGTCGAACGCAAGTCCGACGGAGAAAAAAGCGGCAGCATTCTCGTCGTCGAGGACAACGTGGAACTTCGGCAATTTATTGTCGGCCTTCTGTCCGACACCTATAAAGTCAATGAATCGCAAGACGGCCTGGAAGCGCTGGAATGCATGAAGCATGCACCCGTCGACCTGATCTTGAGCGATGTCATTATGCCAGGTCTGTCAGGCTATGAGCTTTGCGCTCGTGTCAAACAGAATCCGGAATTCTGTCACATCCCGGTCGTGCTTCTGACTGCAAAGACATCGATACCGGAGCAAATCAAAGGTCTGGAAACCGGAGCGGATGCCTATATCTGCAAGCCTTTCAACATCGATTATCTCCTGTTGACCATCAGGAACTTACTGCACAGGAAGGATCTGCTCAGGCAGTACTTCTCCATGCCGGAATCCGAAATTGCCCGTCCCATTCAGGAGTCTTTGAGCAAGCACGATCAAGCCTTCCTTGACAAGCTGACGAAACTGGTGACGAATGAATTGTCCAACGCCGACCTGAATGTCGACCAGATAGCAGTTACCTTGGGATATAGCAGAACAATTCTCTATCGCAAGATTAAAGGTCTTACGAATCTTTCTCCCAACGATTTCGTCAGGAACTATCGGTTTAAGCGTGCTGCGGAATTGATCGCAGAAGGCTCCCTCTCGCTTGTAGAGGTTGCAGAACAGACCGGCTTCGCTTCTTATTCCTATTTCTCAAAAGCGTTCAAGCGGCATTTCGGAGTCACTCCTAAGGAATATCAGGCGAAGAAAAGCCCTGGAATCAAGTGAATGCTCCTTCGATCTGCGTTCTCCCTCCCCTCAACTCAGCAGAAAGCAGCCCCTGATAAAAAAGCTTTTTTCATTGCTTTGTCATTCATAAATTTCAGGAACATCGATAAGCGTCCGTTCATACATCATTTTGCCGCCTTTTCCGTTCGGATGGTGGTAAATCTGCCATCCGTAGCTTCCTGAGTAGTCTTCCCAGAACATCATCGACTTGTCCACCTCTTTCCCGTCTCCTGCGAGTGATGTAGCCAGATCGAAACGGCATCCCTTGATTCCTAACTTGCTGCGGACTTTCTCAATCAGCGCATTGTTCTCGATTTGCGTGCCGCTCTCATTGCAAGGGATGTTGTTCAGAATCGGAATGGCTCCCTGAGACTTGATGTATCTGACGACTTCCGTCAGGTTCGCTTCTGTATTGCTTCCATTGGTGCCGACCGTGACCATAACGTACTTCGCCTCTATGAAAGGAAGTTCATTTTTGATGTAGTCCAGTACTGTCAGGATGGTTCCGCCACCGCGTCCGCTGGACATGGCATCCCCACCGAGCCGAGCAATGATTCGTTGGGTCCAGGCATGGGGAAAATCCTTGAGAGGGAAGTAGCCTTCGGGTTGCGAGATGGAATCGCCGTAAAGGAGAAGTTTGACCTTTTTCTTGAGCGAGAACACAGTCAGGCGCTTAATGAGCGCTGATGTTCCCTCCTTCAAGCCGAAGCAGTAGTGGTCCCACTGCATGCCGACCGAAAATCCTTTTTGTAAAGCTCCCTTTCCGCAGCCACCGGTTCCGTCCATTGTCGCATAGACCTCTGCGCTCTCACGAGTCAGTACATCAATGACTCTAACCTTTGCCAGATTGTAGATGTGGTAGATTTCCACTTCATAGTCTCTGTCCCCTTGCAGAAACGGGACAGCTGTCTCGCTTGCGGGCGCAGTTCCGATTAGAATTTTTTTCTCGGCAACGCTCAGGTAGGCACTGAAATCCCCCATACTGCTCTGGAACAGGACAACTGCATCACCGGAAGGACGAACCAGATACCGGATCATTCTCTCGCCAAGCGCATAGAATCGTTCCAGTTTGGCGAGCTTGCCGCATGTGGTCAGGTCAAGCCCTTCGGTCGCATAGCTTCCTGCATCGTTCAGAAGCAGCTCTGCTGGCCTATTGAGGCTGCAAGGTTTCAGGTTGTACAGCAGGCTCCCTCCAGGATATTCAGGGATAGTGACTGTCACGGGGATGACGGTCTTTTCATTCTGGACGCTTACGACGATGTCTGCCTTGCCTGCTTTCTTCGCCTCCACGATTCCGTTGGACACGGAAACGACGGCTACATCGGTTGAGGCCCACAGATAGGTCGGCTCGATGGCGACGGACGGGACTGCGGTTGCCGTCAGCTGCACTTTGTCCCCGACTTGAAGGTCGAGCGCAGTGACATTAACATGGATGCGCTGAAGTTTGTATTCCGTAGAACGTGACGTTTTGTCACACCCGTTCATGAATATGAAAGAAGAAAAAATCAAAATAATACTGACCAGTGTTCTGCAGTACATGTAATTTGTTTTAAAATTGAGTAGAAAGGGTTGAGGGCTTCAGTGCCAATGACGCTGCTGTTTGTCCTTGGCAGAAAAAGGAAAAACATTCTCATTCGCCTTCCAAAATTAAAGAAGTGATATTGATGTCGCTCCAGATGGATGTCGGATGGATGTTGTAGGTATTGTAGACGACGCCGATGGCAACATCCATTTCAGATTCAAGTGCGAAGGGGATAGGAACCAAAGAATTTGTCCGTGCATCCAAGTCTGCGAGTCCCAGTACATCCTGGTCGGTCTCGACATTGGAAAAATCAGGAAGGACAGGTGTTTTGGTGATGATTCCGAATACATCGGTACAGTCCGGATTGGAGGTCCCACCCATCTGCACGTTCAAGACATATTTGCCCGGAAGAAGATGCAAAGATTGATAAATCTTTCCATTCGTGACGCTGGAACAACCCCATACGGCACAGGAGAAAAGATTGAAAGTCCCGATGGCTGTGTCGTGCGAGATGTATGCCGCATCATTGTGCGTCCAATAGGTTAGACGCTGCATTCTCCCTGCGCCGACCGCTGGAAAACGGTCCGAACCGTCCCCTTCGAACGGAGGCTGCGCATTGACGAGCATCGGCATCTCCATCCCGTTCTCTCCGCTCGTTTCGGAATCGTTGAACAGGTCGATTTCCGCCAGCTGGGGGATGGCATCATCATAAGAGTCCAGAATGGTGATTCGGAAATACCTGGACTTGACAGAACGCTTAAAAGCGATTTTCTGTCGGTAGCAATGGGCTCTCAGCCGACCCTTCTGAACAAAGTCCCAAACAGAACCGTCGCTGCTGGCCTCTAACTTGTAGTTTTTCGAGAAACCACCTTTGGCGAGTTCCTGAGCTTGCTCGATTATGAATCCATCGTACAGTTTCGGAGCCTGCATGTCCACCACAATCCAATGCGGACCGGAATTATCCTGGGGGCGCCAGGCTGAATTCGCTTTGTCGTCGATGAGGTTCGCAGCCTTTCCCTGTTCGTTTTCACTGGACGCTTCTTCAATCTGCCAGAGATTCTTCCAGAATTTTTTCTTGAAGAAATCCGGAATACTCACCTTGACGGAAACATATTCATCGATGAAATCATCTGTCGGCTTGTAAACGGAGCAGTAGTAGTAGTCTTTTCCGAGGTCTATATCTGCTACGGTGACTGACTTTTGGCTGACGCTCAGAGACAGGCTGTCTCTCTCTCCAGAAGTATTGGTGTAGAAAATCCTCAGCTCCGTTTCGTCGGTAAGGGCATCTCCGAAAGTCAATTCGATGGATGACGAGGAAACGAATGTTTGGTTCAACAAGGCACGGTTGGACAGACCATTGAGATAATCCTCTCCGTACACCAGCACTTTCACGCCTTTGGGATCGGAAAATGCGCCTTTTGCATTCATTGTCGCAACACGGATTATGTTCTCTCCTTCCGGAAGTCCGCGGAGCGTGTAGGACTGGACTGCGCCGGGATCCGTGACGGTGAATTCCTCCACGGCTCCCATGTTGTAAAAGATTTTCCCTGCTTTTGCATCCGCAGGTACGTTGAACTCAACCCTTGCAGCATTCCTTCCTGGATAAGCTTTCAGTCCGCTGGCTGGCTGAGGGGCGTCGGCTTTTTCTTTTTGGCATCCAACCGCCAGAGCCGCTAGAACAAGCAGCAGAATCGATGTATATGCAAAATGTTTCATGTCTTAAAATTAATGAATTAGTTAGATTTAAGCTATTGCCAGGCTTCCGGCTGGGTCATGCTTGGCATCTTCTTGGCATCTTCCAGCGGAATCGGCATCACGAGATACTTGTCCGTCCAGGACTGGTAGTCCCGGATCTTTTTCCGTTGGTAATTGAACTTTCCGTTGTCGTCTTTGGTGATTCGCATGCCGGTGACGAAACGGTTTGTCTCTTTAAGGATTTTCCAGCGACGCTGGTCGTGGAAGCGCCATCCTTCCATGCAAAATTCAACTCTACGCTCATTCCGGATCCGGGACATCAAGAAATCATAAGTCTTAGCGTAATTTGGAACGTCCTCGATTTTGGGCTGTAGAGCGCGTTGCCGGATGACATTCAGCATCTCTATGGCACCATCCAGATCGCCTAGCTCGCAGAGCGCCTCTGCCTTGTTAAGATAAAATTCCGTAAGCCGGAAGAAGACCCAGTGGGTTGGCTCATTGCCGTGGCTGTCGGCCGGTCCCCAGTATTTCACCTGCGTGTCCTTGCCGTTGTAATAGCCCGTGCAGGTGGTCAGGGAGCCGGAATAGACAACTTGGTCGTTAATCCCGTTCCTTCCTCCCACAAATGTTTCCACGATGTACGGCTTCGTGCAGTTGTATGGAACGCCATAGTTGGCCATGTTGTAGACGATGTCGATATAGAAGCGCGCATCCCGATTGGAGTATGGATCTCCTCCGACATCTTCGCTGTAACCCAGCGCAGCAGCTTCGGGCGTGACCGTGACCTTCGTGTGGGTGGCATCGTCGTAAGTGACGGGTAGCGCCCCGTTCGTCATCTCAAAGCAGTCTACCAGTTCCTGGGTCGGCGCATCGCCACTGTTCCACAGATGGTTTATGGTGACGTAGGGGTAGAATCCTACGTCAACGCCGGACGTGACGTTGATGTGTGAGTTGTCAGACCAAGCTCTCCATATGATTTCGGATACGGGCGTGTCGAAAGGTCCTATGAAAAGTTTTTTGTAGTCAGACATCGGCACGAGGGAATATTCGGACATATTGAGTACATCCTGAGCCGCATCCGCTGCACGCTTCCACTTGTCCCTGTCCCGATTCGGGTTGTTCAGCAGACTGGCATTGTTAAGCAGCACCCTTGCGCGGATGGCGTAGGCGACACCATTATCCACATGACTGGCCTGATTGGCAGGCTGCCGGTTCGGCAGAAGACCGCTATGGATGACATCCATTAATTCATCGGAGATTTTGGTTGCAATCTCGTCGTAGGTTGGTCGCTTCAAATCCGACCACCCGGAATAGTTCGGATCCAGGGGTTCCTCAATCCAGGGCATCGGGCCGTAGAATTCCAGCAGATTCATGTAATACCAGCAGCGTAGAACTCGTGCTTCAGCGACCCAAAGATTCCTCTCCTGCTCCGTAATGGCAGTGGACAGGGGAATATACTTGATTGCATTGTTACACAAACGGATGCCTCTCCAGAAATCGGGCCACAGCTGCTCGGACGGATTTGACCACGGCCAGTTTATTACAGGATCGCTGATGGAAAGCGCACCATTGTGCCATGCGTAGGCATTGTACGTGATTCCGAAATAGGTGTTGTCCGTCATCTGGTCGAACGTGTTGTGTACGAAAGCAATCTGATCTCTCGCCTGATAGATTTCTCCGTAAGCGACACTAAGCAGACCTTTGCTCCGTCCGTAATTTGACAGGATCTTGTCCAGCGTAATCTGTCCGTCCGGTGTCTTATCAAGAACGGATTCACAGCCCAATAAACCAGCTAGCGTACAGATTGCAATCAATGTATATGACAACTTTTTCATATTGCTTTTCATTCAGGAAATTATTCAGAAAGATATATTGACACCCACATTGTAGGTCTTGAAAACCGGATAGATCAAATCGTTGTTCTGCTCCGGATCGATGTACTTGACAGGATATTTGTCAAAGGTCAGCAGATTAAGACCATTCAGATAGAACCTGATGGAGGAAGCGTTGACGGCTTTGGACCATTTTGTGGGCAGAGTGTATCCGATTTCCATGTTTTTGAGTCGGATGTAATCACCGTCCGCCATCCAGAAGTCAGAAGGCTTTTTGCTGGAATCGCTGCCGGGTTCCAGACGCGGGTATGTAATCTTCTTCCCCGCATCCAGACGCTCCTGGCTCCAAGCTTCTTTGTGCCAATTGTTGAAGTTGTAGGTCTCCCAGAAGCGCTGGCCACCGATGAAGAAGCTCCGGCCGGCTACACCCTGCCACATCATGCTGAAATCAAGGCCTTTGAACTGGAAGTTGATACCGGCGCCGAAAGTCCATTCCGGAACTTCGGGATCTCCGATCGGGACCATGTCTTTCTCATTGACGATGCCGTCGCCGTTCTTGTCACGGTATTTCAAGTCTCCCGGTTTCGGAGGAGCGCCTACCTCAGTCTGGTCATACCAGTCCACGATGTCCTGCTCCGAATTGAAGAATCCGGCTGTCTCGTAGCCGAAATTCTGCCCGAGCCTATATCCCGTTCTCCGCAGCCTACAAGCATAATCTTCAGGCAGAAGCACCTCGCTCAGGTTAATCACTTTGTTGCGATTGAAGGCGGCGTTGGCTCTAAGGCTCAGGTTCACATTGCGACGGAATACTTTCTGGTATGTTCCGGTCAGCTCGAAGCCTCTGTTCTCGACGACACCTGCATTGATCTTCGGAATGATTCCGGAGATGCTCACGCCACCCGTTCCAAATATGCCTGTCGGAATCAGTCCGGTTGCAGGAATGAGAATGTTGTTGCGCCTCTCATAGAAGAGATCACCTTCCAGGCGGAAATCATGGAACAGGCCTACCTCAAAGCCGACATTATACTTGTTCGACTTTTCCCAGGTAAGCTTTGTGTTCCCAATCTGTGACTCATAGCTCCCTCTCCAGAGTGTCAGGAAGGCGAAACGCGCCCCATTCATGTTGTCGTTTCCTACCTGCCCGTAGGAAGCGCGCAGCTTTGCGAAAGTCAGCCAGTCGTTCCCTTTGAGGAAGTTTTCTTCGGAAAGAACCCATCCGAGCGAGAAGGAAGGGAAGAACCCCATCTTGTGTCCGGGAGCGAACTGCTCAGACCCGTTGTAGCCGAAGTTCACCTCAGCCAGATAGCGACGGTCATAGGCATAGGTCGCACGGCCGACCAATCCGATGTAGTTGTATGGAAGCTGGATGTTGATTACCCGCTGGTAGCGGTTAAAGAGAATCATCCCCGTCACGTCGTGTTGGCCGAACGTCCGGGCATAGTTCAAAGAGGCATCGATGTTGAAAAGATTGTTGAAGCTCTGGTACTGGGAATCCGAAAGCGGGGTGTTAGTCGCAGAACCGTAAGGCTGGAACTTGTACCCTTCGGGTGCTTCCGAATCTGGAACCAGCTGAAATAGCTGATAACTCCGCTGCCTGACCTGCTGATTGCTGGAGTAAGCATCATAGGAGGCGACAGTTTTCACGGACAATCCTTCCGTAATGAAAGAAATGTCATATTCGACCCCAAGCGTGGCTGTGACCTGATTGGTCTGCGTGTTCCGGAAACCTGTTCTGTTCAGCATTCCGTAGGGAATGTGGTTCGTGGTGATTAGGTAGCTGGTCAGCACTTCACCGTCCGGAGTAGTGTCGTGGTAGTATGAATTGTTCGGAATCGTCAACAAATTGCTGAGCAGAACGGAATAAGCGCTGAGGTCGTTCAGGTAGGCACCGTTGAACGGAACTATGACAGGATCGTTCTTTTTCTGCATGAATCCACTGACATTCAAAAACATTCGAAGATTGTCCGTTATATCAATGTCAAAGTTTGACCGGAAATTAATGCGGTTTGCTTTCGAAGACGGATCATAGTCGTATTCATTGAATTTTTCCGTACGGAAGAGACCGTTCTGATGCAGGTAGCCGACGGTTGTGAAATATTTCATCTTGTTCGTTCCGCCGCTCACGTTGACATTGACTCGCTGCATCGGAGAAAATTCCCGAATGAATTCGTTGACTAAGTTGCGAGAAGCATACATAGGAGAGTTTTCACCTGACTTGTAGTGCTCTAGCGCCGTCTCATCATAAATCGCCGGACGTCCGTTCTGAAGCTCGACTTGGTTGCGTAGGAGAGCATAGTCGTAGGCGGAAGTCATATGTGGTAGGCGGGTCGCGCTCTGCCAAGACTGTTCTGCCGTCACGTCGATGACTGGTTTGCCGGATTTTCCACGGCGCGTCGTGATCATGATCACGCCGTTGGCTCCCCGGACTCCGTAGACAGCCGTCGCAGAGGCATCTTTGAGAATCGTGATTGTCTCTACCTCACGTGGGTCGAGTGCCGTGAAGTCTCTTTCCACTCCGTCCACCAGCGTCAGCGGCTGCTGGCCGTTGATTGTGCTGCGTCCGCGGATGTAGAAATCCATGTTCTCGCCGCCCGGTACGCCGGAACGCTGCAGGACCGTAAGTCCGGGCAGACGGCCGGCCAGCGCGATACCTAAGTTGGAGGCAGGCGTCTGCTTGAGTCCTGTCGCATTGATGCTGGACAAGGCTGCAACGACGCTTTCCTTTTTCTGCTGGCCGTAGGCGACGAACACGACCTCATCGAGGGCCGTGGAGGTTTCCTGCAGTACGATATTGATGGTCTGATGTGTGCCGACGACAGCTTCCTGCGTGTCGAAGCCGATGAATGAGAATACGAGCACATCGCCGGGATTTCCCACGCTGATGCTGTACTTGCCGTCCAAATCGGTTGAAGTCCCCGTCCGGGTTCCCTTGATGAGAACGGAAACCCCCGGCAATGGCTCTTGTTGCTTGTCCAAAACTTTTCCTGTCACTGTAATCTGTCCATCCTGCCCGAAAGCGGCAATGCAATTCAGCAGTGCGAGCAGACAACATGACATTAATACGAATCTTTTTACGTGGTTCATATGGTCAAATGATAAACATTAATTGTCGATAACATACAGATAGCTCAATCTTCCCATTGGCATGGAGCTTCCTGTCAGATAAGAATTCATGATGTCGGAGGGGGCTTTTACCCCCATCGCAACCTTAAAATAAAATTTGGAAAACGTTCCCAGCGTCGTACGGGGGAAACTGACCAGAATGACATCCTCTTTGACAACCATTCTACCCGTACCTTTTTCTGATGACTGGAATCCGTCTGTAAATTCCTGCACGGAGACGGAATCGGACGATTTCGCCTTGACCACATGATCGTAGCTTTCCCACCCCTTCAACTCCGACTCGCCGCATCCTATGAATAAGTTCAACCAATTCTCTTTTCCCGAATATTGACTGAAATTTTCTTTTCCCCGAATATAAAAATATAAGTTTTCGTCATCGTGCGTTACCCTGATTTCCTGGATCTTGTCGGTGGGAGCCTGCTGGATGTACCGTACGTTTTTGGCTCCTCCGTAAGCATCTCGATGAATGAATTTCTCATCCGGATTCCGCTGCACGTAGACCACGTCGCTCCACTGAGACAGTTTCCCATCCAAATCGATCGTTTTCGGAGTTTGGGACATGGCTTTCCCGGCATTTAGGCCTTTGTACCTGCGTACATTGGAGATCAGCTGCATGTAAAATGCATCCTCATAGCCTCCTTTCATCGGTTCGATGTCTCGCGAATACTCCTTGCTGGCGGCATCGCATAGCATGTATTCTCCCATGTAAGGCTGTTTGTACGCAATCCATTCATTCCAGCCGCCGACAGAGATCATCGGCGGATCTGCCTTGATCGCCCGATCCCATTCGGACTGG
Organism: Bacteroidales bacterium; assembly: GCA_028724885.1. GTDB lineage: Bacteria > Bacteroidota > Bacteroidia > Bacteroidales > UBA932 > Cryptobacteroides. The sequence goes on from JAQYTJ010000036.1 coordinate 16,448, forward strand.
AAGAAAGTCCCCTTGTCCACGTCAGCTGAAACATTTTTCCGAGTGGTGACATCCCACCCACGCCCCCAGTTGATCCAGCCCGGCCTAGTTAACGAAAACGACATCGGAACCCTCGGATGGCTGGCGACAGTCACATTCATCACCCCGGAAGTCTCATGGTAAGGCTGCGGATACTTCCACTCAATCCAAGGAAATCCGTCTGGGAACACAGGATCGGAAGGCCATTGAGGCTTCATGAAATGGAAAAAGTTCAGTATTTCAGGGGAAAGTGTCCCTGGATTGTAGCCACTGTCATTTCGGGAAGCCGCCTCTGCCAGATCGTCGACAGGGTTGGTGTATGCAATTATTAAAGGCTTTCCGTCTACCCGAAACCATGTGTCAGGATACTGGTTCCCTTTATAGAGGACTTCATAGAGAGTCCTAGTGGTCTGAAAAGAATGCGAATGCGTGTAAAAGACAACCTTGGGAGGGTTCCATCCGGCCTGGATCATCTCGTCCAGAATCCGGCACACCTTCAAAACGACATCTTTGTAGATGATTGCATTCGTAGTGTCGAAGAAAATGAAGTCGATGCCTGCAGCCATGATCATCTGCATCTGTTTTCGAATGACCCATTCATCATCCGAATTGTAGTAGCCCCAAAGCGGCTCGCCCCAGTAATGCGCCTGACCGTTGGGACTGATTTTCTCATCGTAAGCATTGAAATCGGTAAGGACCTTGATTCCGTTCGGCATCGCTGCTATTTTCGTGGCATCATAAATGCCGGACGCATAGGGCTGGCCAATCCATGGCCAATAAAACAGTCCGACCGTTCGATCTTTCCGATAACCGGAAATAGTAGGAAACGCATGCCCGAATTGATCGACTCCGACCAAATCAAAACTCACGTATCGGGTCTTGGAAGCCGGTTTGACGACTTCGTCTGTCTTGTTGCCAGGCGTTTCTACTTCATTTTTCTCCGGGCTTTCAGGTAAGATTTGATGTCCGGCAGAAGAACAGGCGAATGCCAGCCAGACTAGGCAGTACGACATTAGCTTAGGATGCATCTTAATTTTGGTTATTCTCATCATTTTTTTGTGGCAGCGTAAAATTACGCTAAAACGTTTTTCGGACGATTGTAAAATCTGTTATTTTTTTTGAACTTTCCGGTATGTTTTTATTCGGACCACTCACAGCTGCCTCCGATTGTTGTGTTTGCGTGATTCTGATTATGCGGAACCAAAAGAGAGCATCTCGTAATGGGTAAGATTTATCCTAGCGGGACGGCTATTCGCGCGTCAATTATGCAGTACGACACTAAGCACATCGACCATCGTCCGACTGGGCTGAACATTCTTTCTGTAAAAAAGATATCCCAATAACGGAATTTTTGCTACCTTTGCGTCCGCAACACTTCAGGGCAGGGTGAAATTCCCGATCGGCGGTAAAGTCCGCGAGCCTTCAGGGGCACGAACCGTTGAAATTACGGTACCGACAGCAATGCTGGCAAAAATTGCCGGCTGACAGTCTGGATGGAAGAAGATGCACGTTTCCAGCGTGCGAGCCTTGAATTGTATGCAGAAGTAATACAATCAAGGTCATGAAAAAGTTTTCATTTCTTGCGGTATTGCTCCTCTGCATGTCAATCGGTGGCGTTGCTTCAGGGCATTCGCTTCATCGTGCCGATGGGGAGGTTTCCGTTGCGGACACATTGATGTGGGAAGGAGTGCCGATGACGCTTCAGGAGGCCGTGACGAGGGCTTCTTTCGCAAGCGGAAAATCTAGCCCGTTGAGGCTTACTCAAATTGGCAGCAGCACGATCATGGATCGTTCTTGGTCCAGGACTTATCCCGAACTCATAGGCGGGGCTCCGGGAGTGTACGCTACTTCGGAATCGGGGAGCTATGGCGACGCCCAGCTGAACATCCGGGGATTCGCTCAGGAGAACATCTCCGTGCTTCTGAACGGAATCCCGATTTCCGGCCTAACTTCGGGAAGCATGTACTGGAATAACTGGATGGGGCTAGCAGAGGCCACTGAGGCTATTCAACTGCAGAAAGGCGTCGGCTCTTCAATGCTTTCTGACTGCTCGGTAGGCGGAACCGTGAATATAGTGACCACGACTGCCAGTGAGAATTTTTCCATGAATGCCGGTTTCGGGGCATCGGATTTCGGAACGGCGAAGACATACCTGAAAGTGAGCAGCGGCAGCTTGCCGCACGGATGGAGTTTTTCGGTCATGGGTTCGTATGTCGGAGGACGTGGCTGCGTGGAGAGCACTGACGTGAGCTCTTTCGCATTCTTACTGAATGTGAATAAGACTTTAGGCTCACGTAACACACTTATATTCAATTTTCTTGGCTCTCCTGAAAAACATGGCCAGCGTTCGTCTAGGCTCACTTATGCCGAGGTGGAACTGCATGGCAGGCAATTCAGCAAGGACTGGGGCTGGAAGGATGGCAAGCGATTCGGCCTGGGCGTGAATAATTATTTCAAGCCGTATTTCACGCTTCAGCATCTTTACGCCTCTGACAGGCTTACGCTTCGGAATTCCGTCTATTTCTCGATTGGCGACGGGGGTGGGCGCTGGAGAGAGTCTGCAGGCAAGTCGGTATATTCATACGGCACTCCAGATGGACATATAGATTGGAATGCAATTGTGGCAGATAATGTCTTGGAGGAGACCCCAGGCTACGGTAGAAGGGCCCAGAACATATTGTCGGACTATCAGGCGGGACACACCCAGGCAGGAGCGATATTTTCTGGAGAGCTTGCGGTAGGGAAGGATTGGAAGGTTGGCTTTGGAGCCAATTATCAGAATTACAGGACTTGGGAACGCGAAAAAATAACTGATTTGCTTGGAGCGGATTATTGGTATGAAGATTATGCAAGCAAGTCTTTGAAAGGGCTTTCTGGACGCAACTCTTACAAGAGGGTCGGGGATTATATCCGTACTCGGAACGGAAAGATAATCAATCATGGGACTGTCTATGCGTCTGCGAAATACCAAGGAAGGAGCTTGAATGCTACATTTGGCGCCTCAGTGTTTGGCAGCACGAATCAGCGCTGGGACAAATACAATTATTCGGGGAATGAAGTGTACAGCAAGATCGCAAAAGGAGTTGGCACAAGCTTCAAAGGAGGGCTTCTTTGGCATATTAATAAGGCAAACAGCATTTATGTCAATGCCGGGTTCTATTCACGCCTGCCATATTCCAGCACGTTCTTCAGCTCAGGGAACAATTCAGTTTCCAAAAATGTCAAGAATGAGAAGAATTTCCTGGGAGAGTCCGGTTACCGGTTCGTTTTCGATAGAGGCGGCCTCGAGACTGAATTCTATGCCGCATATTGGAAGGACAGAATGCTGATGTCTGGACGCTACAAACAGCAGAACGAGGAAGACAGCAGGTACATGGTCACGGGTCTGGATGCTTTGCATTACGGGGTTGAGGCTGAGCTCTGGTGGAACATTTCTTCTTGGATGAAGCTGAGCGCATTCGCTTCGATAGGCAGCTGGCATTGGAAGAACGACGTGAATGCGATCATCTATGATGAATATACCGGACTAGAGGCAGATCGGGTCAATGTCTATTGCGATGGGCTGCCTGTCGGTGCGGCTCCGCAGACTCAGGCTGGGGCGACACTTGACGTAAAGTTGCCAGCGGGGTTCAGCATTTCTGCGGACTGGCGTCTAAATGCCCGGATGTATGCAGACTTTGATCCGGCTTCTCGCACAGATGCTTCGGACAGGACCGCCCCTTACCGAATCCCTTCAGTCAATCTTTTCGGAGGAGATGTCCGCTGGTCTGGCACTTTCTTCGGCAAGGCCGGCTACGAACTATTTCTACACTGCTCTAACATATTAGATGCTAAATACATAGAACGTGGCAGGGATGGCTCATCCCATGACCGTGACTCTTTTACCGGCTTCTGGGGCTTCGGTCGCAACCTCAGCTTCGGGTTCAGGATAAATATTTAGGCTTTCGGCGATCCATTTTCGGTTGTCATGGCGGTAATATTTTCCTATCTTTGCAAAATTAAAAATGGAGAGCCGATGACATCAAAGGAACAGATAGAGGCCCTGCATCAGCGTGTGGAAACGCTGGGGAGGTGTCTTTGACATCCCAGGGAAAAGGGAACAGGCAGCTGCGTTGCAGAAGAAGACTGAAGCTCCGGAATTCTGGAATGACCCGAAGGCCGCTGAGGCGTTCTTGAAGAATCTTAACAGCATAAAATCGTGGGTAACATCTTTCGATAAGGTCGCCACAGACGTTGACGACCTTGATGTGCTGTATGATTTCGCAAGAGAGAGCCTAGGGGATGATGCTGACGATGCTGCTTCGAGTCCAGAATCGCAGGAACTCGATGAGACATATTCAAAGGCAATGAAAGAAGTTGAGGATTTGGAGCTTAAGAATATGCTTGGGGCTGAAGGGGACAACCTTGGAGCCATTCTCACGATTAACTCTGGCGCAGGTGGGACAGAATCCAACGACTGGTCTTCGATGCTGATGCGAATGTACATGCGCTGGGGTGAAAGGAATGGGTATAAAGTTACCGTCACCGACATGCAGGAAGGGGATGAGGCTGGCATAAAGTCGGCGACCATAGAGATTGACGGGGAATATGCCTACGGCTACTTGAAGGCTGAGAACGGCGTTCATCGTCTGGTCAGGATTTCGCCGTTCAATGCCCAGGGCAAGCGTCAGACGACGTTCTCGTCCGTTTTCGTGTATCCGCTAGTGGATGATTCCATTGAGGTTGTAGTGGACCCTTCCAGGGTGTCCTGGGACACGTTTAGGGCAGGCGGCCACGGGGGACAGAATGTGAATAAGGTCGAGTCAGGAGTTCGCCTGAGGTATATGTACAAGGATCCTGACACTGGGGAGGAACAGGAAATATTAATAGAGAACACGGAGACTCGCGACCAGCCTAAAAACCGAGAGAAGGCGATGCTTCTGCTCAAATCTCGTTTGTACGATCTTGAGATGAAGAGGCGTCAGGCGAAGAAGGACGAGATCGAGGGCCAGAAGATGAAAATCGAGTGGGGTTCGCAGATTCGCTCCTACGTGCTGCATCCTTACAAGATGGTGAGCGACCTTCGCACAGGTCTAAAGACTGCCGATGCTCAGGGTGTGCTGGACGGTGACTTAAACCAGTTCATGAAGGCGTTCCTAATGCAGCAAGGCACTGGTGCTAAGTCTGAATGATAAGGCGCAAATGCTGAAGGAGATAGTAGTGGGACGCATCTTCCCATAGGTCATCATGAACGGCACCTGCCGTCATTCTGAACTTGATTCATGATCTATCGCATACGATTGACCATCAACCTAGAGTTGAAAAGAAAATTGAATTTGAAGTATTAATGTAATATGTTAAATATTAATAAATTATGGTAGAATTTAAATATGCTCCGATGTTTCAGCTTGGATCTGATGCCACGGAGTACTATCGTCTGACGAAAGACCACGTTAGCGTCGGCGAATTTGAAGGCAAGCCCATCCTGAAAGTTGATCCGGAGGCACTTACTATGCTTGCAAACACTGCGTTCAGGGACGTGAACTTCCTTCTGCGTCCTGCCCACAACCAGCAAGTGGCAAAGGTCCTCTATGATTCGGAGGCCTCGGACAACGACAAATACGTCGCTCTGCGTTTTCTTCGCAATGCGGAAGTGGCGGCAAAGGGCAAGCTGCCTTTCTGCCAAGACACTGGAACGGCAATCATCCACGGAGAGAAGGGACAGCAGGTGTGGACAGGCTTCGATGATGCCGAGGTGCTCTCGAAAGGAGTGTTCAAGACCTACACAGAGGAGAACCTTCGTTACAGCCAGAACGCTCCTTTGGACATGTACAAAGAAGTCAACACGAAATGCAATCTGCCAGCCCAGATTGACATAGCAGCCACTGAAGGCATGGAATACAAGTTCCTCTGCGTAGTGAAAGGTGGCGGCTCTGCCAATAAATCCTATCTATACCAGATGACTAAAGCGGTTCTCAATCCAGACACCCTTGTGCCATTCCTGGTAGAGAAGATGAAGACTCTCGGAACTGCCGCCTGCCCGCCTTACCACATTGCATTCGTCATCGGAGGCACTTCGGCAGAGAAGAATCTGCTCACGGTGAAACTGGCTTCAACGCATTACTATGACTCTCTGCCGACCACCGGCGATGAGACGGGCCGTGCGTTTAGAGACATCGAACTTGAAAATCAGGTATTGCAGGAGGCTTATAAGATCGGGCTAGGAGCCCAGTTCGGAGGCAAATATTTCGCGCACGACGTGCGCATCATTCGCCTGCCTCGTCATGGAGCCAGCTGCCCAATCGGACTTGGTGTCAGCTGTTCTGCAGACCGCAACATAAAAGCGAAAATCAATCAGGATGGAATCTGGATAGAGAAATTGGACGACAATCCTACTCAGTGGATTCCTAAGGAATTGCGCAACGCCGGTGAGGGCGAGGGAGTAGTAGTAGACCTTGACCGTCCTATGACAGAAATCTGTGCTCAGCTTTCTGCGTATCCTGTTTCCACTCGCCTGAGCTTGAATGGAACTATCATCGTGGCCCGTGACATAGCACATGCCCGCCTTAAAGAGAGGCTTGACAGGGGAGAGGATTTGCCACAGTATTTCAAGGATCACCCTGTGTTCTATGCTGGCCCTGCCAAAACTCCGGAAGGAATGGCTTGCGGCTCCATGGGACCTACGACTGCTAACCGTATGGATCCTTACGTGGATTTGTTCCAGGACCACGGCGGATCGATGATAATGATCGCCAAGGGCAATCGCACGCAGGCCGTGACCGATGCCTGCAAGAAGCATGGCGGCTTCTATCTCGGCTCCATCGGCGGCCCTGCCGCCATCCTTTCCTACGAGAGCATAAAGAGCATCGAATGCGTCGAATATCCTGACCTCGGAATGGAGGCGATCTGGAAGATCCGCGTGGAGAACTTCCCGGCCTTCATCCTCGTCGACGACAAAGGCAACGACTTTTTCAAGCAGCTTGGACTGTAGTACCTTCATTGAATATCACGACAAGAGCCGTAACGCTGATTTTTCAGAGTTTCGGCTCTTGCTTTATCTTCTCGTTTTTTGTGTATCTTTGCGATCGCTATGTGGTTATATCTGGCATTTATCTCGGCATTCTTGCTGGGATTCTATGACACATTCAAGAAAAAGTCGCTCAGTGGCAACGCAGTGATTCCGGTCTTGTTCCTGAATACGCTGTTCTGCTCTCTGATATTCCTGCCTCTAGTCGTGCTTTCGTCGAAGGGAACGGCCTTGGACGGCAGCATATTCAAAGTAGCTCCTGCAGGTGGCTGGGAGGTGCAGAAATGGATTATATTGAAAAGCCTGATGGTGCTGAGCTCCTGGATCCTTGGATATTTTGGGATGAAGCATCTGCCGCTAACCATAGTAGGACCCATCAATGCCACTAGGCCGGTCATGGTGCTCGTCGGGGCAATGCTGATTTTCGGAGAAAGACTGAATATGTTGCAGTGGATGGGGGTGCTGATAGCTATTTTGTCATTTTTCATGCTAGAGAGGAGTGGCAAGAAGGAAGGAATAGATTTCAAGCGGAATAAATGGGTATATGCCGTCGTGGGCGCAGCTGTAATGGGAGCGTTATGTGCGCTTTACGACAAGTTCATGATGAACCCGGATGGGCTGGGGCTGGACAAGCTCGTGGTGCAGAGCTATTATAACTTTTATCAGTGCGGCATCATGGCCGTAATCCTGCTGGCTCTCTGGTTCCCACGCAGAAAATCAGAAACACCTTTCCGATGGCGCTGGTCAATCATATTCATTTCTGTGTTCCTTTGCGCCGCCGATTTCGTTTATTTCTATGCCCTCAGCCTCCCCGATGCGATGGTTTCCATCGTTTCCATGATTCGCAGGAGCAGCGTGGTCGTCAGCTTCACGTTCGGCGCCATCCTCTTCAACGAGCACAACATCCGCAGCAAAGCCATTGACCTCGCCCTAGTCCTACTAAGTCTGGCTTTCCTGTGGCTTGGCTCAGAATGACGAATCCGAAAGGGGGCTTCGGCCTCTTTCTCGTTGCTTTTAATTTGAAACCTGTGCCATTTCTTCGTGATTCATGTATTAATCAATGGTAGAAAATTATCCCAATTAATGGGGATACTAACTCTGTAGTCTTTCTATTTATGGAGAATATCGTTATAGTTCGAAAGTAAAAAATAAATATCATTGGGTATTGCAGAATGCTTCTGTATTGCTTAATTTCACAGAAATTATCATTAGTTATCAACGTGGAAGAGATTTTTGCGGTATTTGAACCTTTTAATCCGAAACTTTGACATGAGAAAAATAATCATATTCATAGTTGCCATTTTTGCGAGCAACGTGGCTTTTCCCCAAGGTAAAACTGTTTCCATAAAAGGTTCCGTAGCGGATGAAAGTGGGATTCCGCTGGAATTGGCAACCGTGAGCCTCAACAGCTCGCTAATCACTTGCACCAAGAGCGACGGGTCTTTCTCCATAGCGAATGTGCCTGTCGGCACCTATGAATATTCCGTATCTTATGTCGGTTTCGAGACCCTCAAAGGAACGCTCGTGGTCAAGAATGGCTCTGAACGAATAGACGTTAATCTGAAAGAACTCAGCCTGGCATTGTCAGGGGTGACGGTGACCGCCAGCCAGGAGCAGATGGGGTCGAAATCGATAATCGACCAAGAGGCCATCCGGCACATTCAGCCTAAGAGCATGAGTGACTTGCTTCAGCTCATGCCAGGGAATCTGGTGACTAACCCTAACCTGAATACGGTCGCCAATGCTAAAATTCGGGAAATCGGCGATAACGTAGCCAATTCGCTTGGAACGGCGGTTATACTTGACGGAGCACCATTGAGCAATGATGCGAACCTGCAGGTTATGGGGTCTGCCAAATACGGATCCAGCTGGAGCACGGATGCTACTTCAGCTGCCCGCCAGACTACTGCCGGTAGTGGGGCGGACCTTCGTACCGTCAGCGCCGGAAGCATCGAGTCGGTCGAGGTTGTCAGTGGCATTCCTTCCGTCGAATACGGCAACCTGACTTCCGGAGCAGTGATAGTGAAAACCAAATCCGGCAGAACCCCGTGGGAGGCTAGGGCGCAGGTAGATGAGAGATCAAAGCTGTTCTATCTTGGCAAAGGCTTCAACCTCAAAGCTGGCGGAGCCATGAACTATAGCGTGGACTGGGTTCAGTCGTGGGGCGATGTCCGACGCCATTACTTGGGATATGACAGGCTGACTGCCACCGCCGGCTATTCAAGACAGTTCGGTCGTCTTTCTCTCAATGTGAAAGGGTCGTTTTACTCGAACGTGAACAATACTAAGTCAGACAGGCAGATGGACGATATGGACTACCACTATAAGAATTCAAATATGGGCGGACGGCTTTCGATCAACGGGAGATATCAGAATGCGAAGGCTTTCCTGTCCGGCATTGACTACAATATTTCTGCGCAAGTCTCCAAAACCCTTGATCAGCACGACAACTGGGTTAGCAATCCTGACGGAGTGATTACGAATTCTAGGGTTGCTGGGGTGCGTGAAGCCCAGTTCAAGACCGTTGGCTACCACTCTCATTATCAGATTGATGGGCTTCCCATCAATGTCTTCGCCCAGCTGATAGCCAACAAGTACATACCTTTTGGGAAAAACGATTTCACGACTTTGAAATTCGGCGGCGAGTATACCTACGATGCGAACAAGGGTGACGGCTTCACTTACGATGAGAATAACCCTCCGCAGTACGGCTCTGCGCAGACACTTCGCCCGAGGGCATATAAAGATATTCCCGCATTGAACACGGCATCCGTATTCCTCAATGACAAGACCGAAAAGACTTTCGGCACCATAGGAACCCAGCTAGAAGTGGGCATCCGGGCAAGCAATCTGTTCCTTGACAACTCCAAGAGCGGTGGGAAAAACAGTTACTTCGTGCTGGAGCCTAGGTTCAATGCAAAGGTGAGCATACTCAACGACCGGAATAACAAATTCATGGACGATCTCTCCATCACTGGCGGCTACGGCCTGTTCAATAAGATGCCTACTCTGTTGTACCTTTATCCTGATGTGGCATATTTCGACAACGTCAGCCTTGCCAAGTATGGTGGGAATGAATCTGACAGGCTGGCGCTGATGACCACTGACATAGTTTCGGACACGAAAAATCCGGATCTCAAGCCGGCTCATTCCTCTAAATGGGAACTGGGTCTCTCTTTCGCCAAAGGTCCGGCGAAAGGGTTCGTGACATGGTACCACGAGAATCATCGTCACGAATTCGGCTTCGCTTCTCAGCTGTATATCCAAAGCTACGATGTCTTCGAAGTGCCGGCTTCTGCCAAATCTCCCGTATTTAGTCTCTCGACCGGAAACGTCTCATACGTAGACGAGAACGGCGATGCGAAGATAGCTGGCAAAACTCGGAATTCGGAAATGTTTCATTGGAGCCTTCCTTCGAACACGACGCATTCGGTCAAGAAGGGGCTGGAATACGGAATCGATTTACAGGAGTGGAGGGCGATCCGTACTTCTTTGAGCATAAACGGGGCGTGGATGCACGTCAAGAGAGTGTCCGAGAACACCGGGCTTCAGAGCATCAACTATACTTATGGCTATGAGTCAGTGACTCCGGAGGGCATCGGGTCTGTTTCCGAGAGGCTGAACACAACGTTCCGTTTCATTACGCATCTGCCAGCCGTGAAGATGATATTCACGTCTACAGTACAAATCGTGTGGTACGAGAGCGAACGTATGGTCTACGAGGACGGAAGCGGGAATTCTCGTTACCACAAGGCCTCCTGGACTGACGGAAAGGAATATCTTTTCGTGGATCCCGTTGGGTATTACGATTTGACAGGAAAACTCTCTCCTTGGAAGAGCGATTACCTCAACGATCCTACCATGAACGTCCTGATTCCTCGCTACCAGACTTATGCATTCGAGAAAGACATCACGAGTCCGTGGGTACTCCTAGGCTTCAGGTTCACGAAAGAGCTTGGCAAGACGGCGGAGATTTCTTTCATAGCCAACAATTTCACAGACACGAAGAGGTATCACATCAACAAGTACAGCATGACTCGCACGCTACTGCATCCGGAGATGTATTTCGGAGCAGAGCTGAAGATTAAGCTATGATATATTGACAAGTTAAGTGTATTTATGTATTTTATTATGAAAAAGATTGTTAAAGCATTGTCGCTGGCAGCTGTTTTTGCTGCAGCAGCATTGAATTTCGCATCATGCGACAAGAAGGATGACAGCGTGAAGACCTTCCCTGTCACTATCCAATTTACCCTCGAAGAAGGCCTTGCTGCCGACCAGATCACTGATGTACAGTTAGTCTTTGCCGGCGAAAGGGGAAACGACACGGTGAAGCTTAAGTCATTGCAGCCTACCACGATTGAGAAAACGCAGGGACAGTACACTGTCACTGTCAGTGGGAACGTGAAGGATGTGGCGACGGGCCATGTAAACGGTACGTCGTCTTTCAATCTTTATTCCGAGCAGACTGTCACCGTCACCCTTTCTGAGCTGTTCTCAAGCCCTTTAATATTCAGGACTATCTATACTTCAGGGAGTGCGCAGTACTACATGCTTGACAGTTATTTCGAGATAGTCAACAACTCTGACGAAGTGCAGTATCTCGACCATCTGATCCTGTCTGCCCCTGCTGGCAATCAGACTAATGCGAATGCATGGCAGGCTAACGGGATTACTGATTTGTACAGTTGCGGCCAGGGAAGCGTCGTAGCTTTCCCTGGATCAGGCAAAGATTATCCTCTCAAGCCAGGAGAGATGGTGGTGATAGCCAACGAGGCCACGAACCATAAGCTCGCCTATGGCACGGATAAGAGCCAGGCCGATAAATATGCCTGCAGCCCGGATCTGAGCAAGGCAGATTGGGAGATTTACCTTGGAACTGGGGACGTGGACTACGATGCTCCAAACATGGACGTTATATTCTCTAACAACAAGCATCAGAAAGCATTCGGGCTTGGTTTCTTCGGGCGTTCATACATCCTTGCCAAGCTTCCGGACGGGGTCACCCCGGCTCAGTTCGCTGCCGATGCCGCAAACATAAGCACGATGCCAGGAACCACATCTTCCATGACTTATTTAATCATTCCTAGCAAATACGTGCTAGATGCCGTGGATTTGTACAATCCGAAGACCCAAGCAAGCGAGCATTACTGTACATTCCTTCCTAAGGACGATGCTACCGGAACACATCTGAGCGCTGCATGGAAAGGGCAGGCGGTAAGGCGTAAAGTCGCCAGCCGAAACGGAAGCAGAATCTATTACCAGGACACGAACAGCTCGGCGGATGACTTCCTGAATGGACAGGACAACACTCCGAGGTATATTCCGGAATAGCACAGCCGTTTTAACCGTGGGGGTGCGCCGAGATTCCGGAGGCATCCCCTATATTACAATATCATATTCAATGATGAAACGTATCTTCCTGTTAATATACTGCATTTTGCTAGCCGATGCCGTCTTTGCCCAGCAGTGGAGCGAAGTGAGCTTCAACAGAGCCGGCAACGTCAGATATGAAAGCTGGAATCCAGTGAACATATCGTACAACGGAGTGACTGACTTCGCAACGGCCATGGCCTCTTACGCCAATGTTTCTGGTGGGCTACGTGACGTCGATGACGGCACCTCATCCAGGGACATCGGAATACTGATAGGAGGACTGCGCAAGATGGAAAAGTTCTATCTCACGGGTTCAATCCGCTATGACAACATAATGGAGAATGATCGCAGGTGGAACAGCACTTTGTGGCTGGACGAGAGGAATCCGTTCTTGATTGCCGATTCTGTGGCAAGCGATATGGCTACCGAGGCTTTCCATCTTACAGCAGGAGCTGCGTATCTGATTTCGGATCGCCTCAGGGCAGGGGTTGACCTGAGCATGGCCTTCGGGACTCTCAGCGACCAGCTTGATCCGCGTCCAAAGACACATGCTTCCGCAATTCCCATAAAGGCAGGCATTGAATATGGCTTGGGAGGCGGCTGGAAAATTGGTGTCTCGGCAGGGGTCAGGCTTTATCACTCCGACATTCTGTATTCAATAATCAACGCCCAAGTGGCGTATCGTTACTTCCTCATGAAAGGAATGGGAGACTATTATGGCAGGTCTTCCGCTAATACTTCCGGGTACCAGCGTGACTATTCTGGGACTGCTTGGTCAGGTTCCCTGAATGCCGCCTACGATGGAGGCGGCCTGGAGAATATCGTAGAGCTGCGTTTTGTGGATGGAAGAGAGAAAGCGAAGGATGGGGGAAGCCTCTACTCATTCAGGGGAGGGGATTACGAAGAGCGTTCGTTTGGCATCTACGACAGGCTGCTGCTGAGGCATGACAGGGCGATTCACAACCTCTCACTCTCGATGCATTTCAAGGAAGGAGACTCGGACTGGTACGACCAGAGCCGGGAAGTGGACACTGAGCATGCGAATATGGTGTATTACAAGATACTGGCTAAGAGCAGGGTGCAGAAGGCATTAGAGGCAAGCGCTATGTTCAGCTACCGGATAGATCTTTTGAGCAGCGGCTTCCATGCTGAATTCTCTTCACTGATGGATGCATTTAGCGAGGAACATTATCTGGGGACTTCTTCGCCGAAAAGCAAGGCCGTGAATGGAACCCTGAGGGCTGGCGCCGGTAAATATTTTAAAATGAAGAAATGTACGCTGCTCGCCGAAGTCGGAGCGGGTTACAAGATTCCATTTACGCAAGACAAAGAAAGCGGATCCTCCTTCACGGGAAGCAACGACATTACTTCTGCATATTATGATCGCAAATATGAGTTTGAGGCCAATGGAAAAGCCGATGCCTCAGCTCTTATAGACTTGAAAATGCCAGTGTCAAAATGGCTGTATTCGGGGATGTTTGCCCGGTGCCGCTTCGCCCGATGCCTGGACGATGGCGTTTTCGATTCTAAGAATCGGGCCTCGTTCGAAGGCGGGGTCTATCTCAATTTCTAATGAACATGAAAAATATCATCAAGATAGTGATGCTGTCCATCCTTGCTGCTATGCCTTTCCGTGCTTTTGCCGATGGGTTCGCCATAGTGATCGATCCGAAGAGCTACGAAGAGGCGAGGAACGAGGTGGCGGCATATTCAAAGGCAGTGGAGAGCCGGAACGGCTGGAAAGTTGAAATCGTCATAGATAAGTGGCAGATCCCAGATTCTGTCAGGGCGGCTCTGAAAAGCTTGCATGAACGCAAGAGAGACCCGATTGTTGGCTGCGTGCTGATTGGAGACATTCCTGTGGCGATGATCCGGGATGCCCAGCACATGTCGTCTGCCTTCAAAATGGATCAGCGTTCTGATCGGAGGCAGTCCTCTATTCCGAGCGACCGCTATTATGACGACTTCTCTCTGGAATTCGATTCCCTTGGCAAGGATGAGGAGGCTCCCTATTTCTACTATTCCCTGACCCCTGGGAGCAGCCAGGTTCTGGAACCTGACATCTTCAGCGGAAGAATCAGGCCTACCGATGCCGGAGGGGTATCCAGATATGCGAAGCTTAGAGCTTTTCTTCGGAAAGCCGTTGATGCGAAGCTCTCAGGCAGAGTCTTGGGCGAGGTGTTTTATTTCAGCGGTCAAGGATATATTTCCGAATCCAAGACGGCTAGGATTGATGAAAAGGTTGCATTTCATGAGCATTTCCCATGGCTGGCAGAAAGCAGGAGGAATGCCATTGGCTACATGGATCACTCAGACCATAATCCCATCAAGGAGAAATACATGAACGAGCTGATGCGTTCGGACTTGGATCTGGCCGTGCTGCATCATCATGGGGCGCCGGGAGTGGAGTATTTGAACGAAATCCAGCCAATCAAGACTGTGGCTGATGCCAAGGAGTTCATTGTGAGGAATTTGAGGGAGCATGTTTATGGCGCCTGGCAGAGAGGGAAAGATGCCGACTCTGTGAGCCTGGCATACAGGACTCGTTTCGATGTGCCGGAAGCGTGGCTTTCGGATGCCATGAGCGACAGCTTGGCAGCCGCCGACTCTGCCTACGATGCCTCTTTCGACCTGTTCTTGAAAGATTTCTCCGTCTACGGTTACGAGCCGGAAGTGCCTGTGGTGATGCTGGATGCATGTTATAACGGCTCTTTCCATCTGGAAGATTGCATAGCTGATGAATATATTTTCCAGCCGGGTAGAACAGTCGCCGTGATAGCCAACACTGTCAACGTTTTGCAAGACAAGTGGAGTGACCATTTCCTCGGACTGATCGGGCAAGGCGCTTGCGTCGGGGAGCTGCCGAGGCTTTCCGGCTACATGGAATCGCACCTGATAGGGGATCCGACTTACAGATTTTCCAATCCAGATGATAAATATTACGACATCGAGGGTCTGCTCCTTCGGGGCAAGGCCTCAGAATGGTCTCGCCTCCTTAAAAGCGGAAGCCCTGACATGCAAGCTCTTGCGATGCACCGTCTGGCGGAAGAAGGGAAGATGAGCGCAGAAGATTTGCTTGGCATCCTCAAGAATTCTGAATATGGCATTGTAAGGTTGCAAGCCTTGGAAGAACTGTCCGATTTCGGTGGCGATGCTTTCATCGAGGCTCTAGAATGTGCCTCCCAGGATGGCTACGAATATCTTCAAAGGAGGAGCATTAATTATATGGCGGAGAGCGGCGACCCAAGGCTCATCCCTGCTTTGATTAAGTTGTCCATCGCAAACAACACCAGCGACAGATGCACGTTTGCCGCATCGAATGCGCTCCGCTCTTTCCCACGTGACGAACTGATGGCAGAGTTCGAGATGCAGTTCTCCGACCCTGCGATTAAATATATTCATAAAGATTCCGTCAAGAATGTAATTGCCAGTGTGATTAAGCACAGCTCCAATTATGCCGAGGAACTGAAATCTTTCATCCCTTCCGATGGAGTCCCGGCAGGAAGCGAGAAAGGCAAGCGGCTCGCGCTGCGCTCAATCAGGAATATATTCCCTCACTATATGGTTCCTGAGATGATAGAATACCTTAGGAACACTAGCAATGCAAATGACCAGATAATGCTCCTGGATGCTTTCGGCTGGCATCCTTGCTCATACCAGGCAGAGGCGATGAAGAAGGCAGCCTATGAAATAGGCGAAGATCCTGCATATCCGGAAGCCGTGAGGCTCGAAGCTAAGAAGACATATAAGCGATTGACGCACGAATAGATATCAATTATGAAGCGCACTTATTTAAGATTCTTGCTCATCGCAGCGCTCGTTTCCTTGGGCGCCGGCCCTTCCCATGCTCAGGGGGGCAACTCAGTATTCGGTGGCAGCATCGGGAAAACGATGCAGCTGAAGACTTTCGCCCCCAGCGTGAGGATGGCATCCGACGTGTCCCTCCCACCGTCGGTGGACAACTCCAAGTTGAAGTATTTCCCTCCCATCATAGACCAGAATGGTGGCTCCTGCGCCCAGGCTGCGGGAATAGGGTACATGTTCACTTACGAGGTTAATCGCCTTCTGGACAGGGATGCGTCTGCTTCAAAGGCCAATCGCTTCTCTTATCAGTTCTCCTGGAATTTCGTAAATGATGGCATAGACCAGGGAGGGTTCGTGGACGACGGGCTTACTGTGGCAAGGCTTTACGGGATGATGACGGAAGAGGACTATGGCACATCAGGCCTGTATGAGTTCAAATGGGCTTCCGGTTACGATAAATATTTTAATGCCATGCATTACAGGGCTCAAGAAATGTATGTCTTTGCCGACAGCATCCCTCTTATGAAGAGGTATATTTACGATGCCGGGGACGGAAGCAAAAATGGTGGAATCCTTACCTTTTCAGCCAAAAGCACGTGGAAAATTGATAATGATTACGATGGACCCTCGCTCACTGGGTACAAGTCCCTCCTGACGGCTCTGGGTACTAGCGGCTCCCATGCTGTCACCATCGCAGGGTACGATGACACTGTCGAGTACACTGACGGCAATGGAGTCGTTCACATGGGTGCTTTCATTGTCGTGAATTCATGGGGGCGCTATTCGCATGACGAAGGCCGCTTCTATCTTCCTTACGATTTTTTCAGGGATCCGAACGTGGACAACCTTACCCTTGGAAGTACTGTGACAGCTGTGAAGGTGTGCATGTACGAGCCCAAGGTCGTGATGAAAGTCAAGGTTGACTACACTTCACGGGACGATCTGTATTTCGGGGTCGGGGGCAATGCAGATGCTTCAGCAAAGTCTGCGAAGCAGTTTTACTACGATTCCGGTGCGTTCCATCAGCAGGGCGGCGACATTCCGATGGGTGGCAACCATGAAGGCTCGACGATTGAGTTCGCCCTGGATGCTACGAGGTGCCTGCCTTCAGGAGGGGAAGAATACAAGAAGATGTTCTTGAACGTGGTCAGGTCTTTCAAAGGCAAATCAAAGGGGGAGGGCAGCCTTGTCGCGCTTTCCATCATTGATTACCGCGGAGTGAAGCCAGTCGAGTACGAATGTGAGGCGCTGCCCGCTGCCTTGAAAGATGGAGATAATGTATTTGCGGTGAGCCTGGTGCCGAGGAACAAGATTTCATCCTCGCCGTACAAGTACAAAGACGATGGATGGGTAGTTTTCTCAAAAGCTTATCTACTGCGAACAGCGAGAGGAAAAGCTGCCAAAATAAAGTTTGGTAAATCTGCGGATGGAAAGGTGAACATAACTTATCAGGTTGAGAAATGAAAAAGTTGATTGAATATTTGATATTGACTGCTTCTGCAGCTTTGGTGGCTGCATCATGCGATGGAAGTGGCAATGGAGGAAGCAGGGAGCAGGTCGTTAGTGGGGAATTGAGTGTTCCTGACGTAACGGACGAGTGGAGCTATGTTTCAATCGAGAACGGCGAAGTCATTGGGTCTTGCAGCCTTGCTGACACCATAGCCCAGCTGGAATGGGCAAAGCGGACCGATTGGGACATCGCAATCTGCAATGGGATGATCAGGACGAACAGTGGGGCATCCGGAATAGGCTCAGGCGGAATAATCTCTTCCGAAACTCCTTTTGAGGAGATCTCCAGCCTGCGAGCCAGCACCTATTTCACGGATTCTTATTAATGATATACCCCTAAGTCCACATCCTTAAAATTGTGCACGTGTTTTTCTGCAATATTCTGTAATCCAATTGTTCGTGCTTCATGCCGTGCTCGGTTTGTATAGCCGCAGCTTAGTAAATGTTAGTACGGCCAGCGCTGTACAAGTAGTCCAAATATCGGGATATGCGTAATGCGCCATAGAAGAAACGTGCATCAACCACCTAGTTCACAGAGACATTGTCATCATTACGTGGTTCATATCGACATCTATGAAGACTGGATTTGGCTCTATTCCCTTGACGGATTGTCGATGGCTCGCTCATTCAGGAACAGGGCTGCACGAAGGTTGCCTCCAAACGCCGCAATCCCATCTTGGCTAAGGTTTTCTCCAAGTTGGACCATTGGACAGTGGTCCCAAGAAGATGTGAGTCGCACGGTAACGCTTATGGCTTTCCCCAAGGACAAGACACCATATTTCCATTTTGATTCTTCTTTTTCTTCAAGATTATTCCTAATGTGGATTATGGATTGATTAATGCTGATTTCCGGCTGATTATCGGTGCCGACGGTGGGTATGATGAAACCATTGAGCGGTAGTCGGAGAATGGTGTAGTTGATCCTGGTAGTACTACACCGAAAACAGCATGGCTCCACGTCTCAGCTAATTATCTACAAACTGGTAGACAAACCTTTGGCAAGCATGGAAAAACTTGCCTCATTGGCTTGGACTTCGCCTGATGGTGTGAAATGGCAGTTGGGTAAATTGAAACGATTTCTGGTTTTCCACAGGATCTTTCCGGTATTTTTTACGGTATCAGTTCGGGATTTTTGATGAAAGTACGGCCGTTTTTATAATTAATTGGCTGTCAGTATAATAAGTTGCATGGTGTACCCGGTTTGTATAAGACGAGGTTAACGTCTTATGAGTTACGTCTTGACTGGTCATTGGTTCGCCTCTGCCTTTGCGCTTTTAAAAAGAGGCCGGCAAATTGCAAATTAGCCGACCTCGTTAGCAATGCTGCTGAATCTTAATTTATTACGTAGTCAATGGTATGCCAGCCTTTCTTGTC
Source organism: Bacteroidales bacterium (assembly GCA_028724885.1). GTDB lineage: Bacteria > Bacteroidota > Bacteroidia > Bacteroidales > UBA932 > Cryptobacteroides. The sequence goes on from JAQYTJ010000036.1 coordinate 35,535, forward strand.
CTTCCAGGAAATTTTGTATTTTCCTTTGAATCCCCTGAACCGGACCTCTCCGTTCTTATCTGCCTTAATCGTGCAGCTAGTCTTCCACTCGTGGTTTATCAGCTCGTCCAGCGCATAATAGGCTGGCTTTTTATTCATTTGGGCATCGAATATTCCCGAATATGAAGGCTCGCCGTTGGCTCCTCCGCCGTCAACCACATTCCACCATGTTATTCCAGTGACTCCGTCCAGGCTGAACCACAGGCGGTAGAGGTTCCTGGCGATTATGGCCTGCGTCATCTTGCCTCTTTGTGTTTCGTCCGGGGAACAGATCGTGACTTCGCTGACCTGTACAGGCCTCTCGGTTTCCCTCAGGCACCTTATGTTGTCTTTAACCTGTGCAGGAGTGAGAATGGAATCCCCTTTGGCTATCATCGGAGGTACGATTGGATCCATAAGATGGATTTCAGCCCCCACATTGTCAATTCTGATTCCTCTGTCAATCAGGTTGCGGACAATTTCGACATATCCCCTCATGTATGTAAGACCCCAAGTTAGGTCGATGTCATTGATATTGAACTGTACATCAGAAGGAAAATACTCCATTGCCCATCTGAATGTCTTATAGGCATAGTCGTCTGGCATCATCCCACGGTTTGCCTGGTCTCGGGGCTCGTTCACGACATCCCAGATTCTCACCCTGTCTTTGTATCTGTCCGCCAGTTCTTTTATGTGGGCTTCGAATTCTTTTTCCATTGCCTTGCGGTCATCCGGCATCCACTCCGGATGAGCCCATCGCCTCATCCCATAGATTATGGCGTGTCCCTTGGAGATTATGCCGTTCTGCTCGCAGAAATCCACAATCTGGTCTGTGGATGGCCTGCGGTAGATATCTTCGGAAGAAGGCTCGTAGCGGGGCTTTCCCTTCACCGGTTCCAGCGTCTTCCAGTAGAAAGGAATCGTTGCAGAATTAAAGAGGGTCGTGAACGTTTTCTTGTAGGATTCGTTCTTCTCTTCGCTTCCAAGCTGATTGAAGAGGAATATGTTTGCTCCGAAAATAAATGAATGGGAGATCTGCTCAATCTTTACCGTGGTGCCTGCGGGGACTGTCACGATGGCATCGCCTTTCCGGTTCTTTTCTATCCCTTCATCTATTTCCTTCTGCATGGCTTCGTTCCAGAAATTCCAGTAACCCTCACTCATAATGCCATCGCCGTCTTCCTTGGCAGATCCTGGGATGGCAATCTGAGCATTTGCCAGGCATGAAATGCAAAATGACAGAATTGATAATGATATGATGCGTTTCTTTAGCATTTGACAATTCGTTTATAGCTAGGCAATCAATATCCAGGATTTTGGAGCACTAGCCCTTGGCCGTCAGTGATTACGATATTTGGCAGAGGGAATAATTCCTTATATTCAGGAACCCCGCTAGTGCCTAGAATTTCGGCATGTTTCTCAAACTGACCTAGGCGAATGAGGTCTGCCCTGTACTGGCCGTTCTCGCACCAGAACTCGTGGCTGCGTTCTAGCAGAAGCTTCTTTACGAACTTCTCTTCTGTGTCGATGTCGGAATAGGCAAGATCTAAAAGTCCTGCCCTGCGGCGGATTACGTTGAGATATTCAAGGGCCTGCTGCTTGTCTGAAGCCGACGATCCGTTCTTCATGTACAAGGCTTCTGCCCGTGAGAGTATAACGTCGGCATATCTGAATATTGGAATGTCTGCCTGATGCTTCCCACCGTTTGAATTGTAATTCGGGTCCGGTCCGTACTTCAGCGGTATGGGGCCGCGGGACATGGATGTATTGTTCTCTCTGGTTATCAGCTCGCCGTTCTTGTTTGTGTACTCGGCGAGCAGGTAGGTTCTTCTCGTGTCATTCTCTTCGAATGAGTTATAAAATTCCCATGTGCTGGTGACAGTTCTATATCCAGTCATTCCCGCCCATCCGAAATCGGCTGGAAGCACCGTTCCTGGCCAGTCGTTCCAGCTGTGCAGGGCCTCATTGTTCACAGGGATTTCCCAAATAAGCTCCTTGTTGTCTTTGCCTTGGCCTCCGACCTCGAATATTCCTGGGTAGCTAGCCGCAAGGCTGTAACCATAGCCACCTTCCATTAGTTCTTTAGCCTGAGCCTCAACCTTGTCGTAATAACTCTTGTCGTTCTTGCTTTCATGCAGGTACAGGCGTATTAGAAGCATTCTTGCCAGCCCACTCGAGAATCTTCCGTATTCAGCCTCTGAAGGATTAGGTAGATTTTCTGCGGCATATTTCAAGTCTTCCTCTATGAACCGCACCATCTCCTCTGTAGTCGCCCTGGCTACGGGCTTAGATGTGGTGGGGTTCTTCAGCATTTCGAGAGGAGCTATGACGATGGGACCGAACATGTCGTAAAGCATGTATGACGTAAGGGCGCGGGCGCACCTTACCTCGGCGAGGTATTTAGATTTTGTCTCATCCGAAAGGAATCCTATGTTCTGAATTTGGTCAATCAGGTAAGTGCAGCTGCTTACGTCGTTGGCATAGCCGTCGGCCTTCCTTCCGTTCGTGTGGGTGTAGTCCGTGTTGCTGTAATAGATTCTGGTTACGTCTACGGTGGTAGGGAAGTAGTTGTAAGTGCTCACATTGTACATCCAGTTGCCCCTAGACGTGAGAATCTCCGTCGTCAGGTCGTTGATGAACATGATTCCGCGGTCATCGTTGGCGAACATGCCGTCAAACCAGTCGGAACGGAAGGTGTAGTAGGCTCCGTTCACGAGAGACAGCACGTCTTCCTCGTTTTTCGGGAATATGTTAGGGTTTATGTCCGAATAGTCTTTCGGCTCAAGGTCAGAGCAGCCTGCGAATGCGAGAACGGATCCGAGGAGAGCCATATAAATTGATTTCTTTAATATGCTTTTCATGGTTATTGCCTGTTTTAGAATGAAACGTTTACTCCGAAGCTGAAAGTGCGAGCGTTAGGATAGGACCCAAGGTAGGTGTCTGTCTCTGGGTCGATTCCGTTGTAAGGCGTGATTACGAACAGATTGTTGACTGAGGCTGTGAGGCGGACAGAGCTTATGAATCTCGTCTTCGCTACAAGAGTCTCCGGTAGGGAGTAGCTAAGGCTGAGATACTGAAGACGGATGAACCATGCGTCCTGATAGAAATAATCACCTATCGTGTAATCCTTCGCCGCTCCTATCTGGCTGAACATGCTTGGGTACTTCGTGGAAGGATTCTCCGGAGTCCATCTGTTCAACACGGTTTTCAAGGCATTGTAGCTATTTGCCGCAATTGCTCCTCCGGAATTTACACCGTAAGCCTGTTCGTTAGGGTCTATCATCTTCCTGTCAAACATGCCATTGAACATGAATGAAAGCCCGAAATTCTTGTATTTGAACGTGTTGGTGATGCTGCCCATCCAGCCTGGATCCATAGTGCCTATGAGCCTAGTGTCCGCATCGTCTATCTTCCCGTCAGGCTCTCCTGAAAGAATGAAATGTCCCTTGCTGTCAACCATAGGATTCCCATCGGCATCTCTCTTGTAGCCGTCGAGGTCCTTTAACACCACCTGCCCTGGTTTTAGATTCGGCTGGGCTGCAGGAGCATCCTCTCCTATTTGCAGGATATGGTCATATTTGCGTGCGTAAATGGCCCTTATAGGATCGCCCTCTTTCTCGTAGATGTTAGGCTTCCAGTCAGGCGTTCGCTCAAGCCAGTTGTCGCGGTACCTTGAATATGTAATCCCGGTGCTCCAGTCAAAATCCGACGTGGTTATGTTGTGGCTGTTCAGGGTGAGTTCCAATCCTTTACTGCGAGTCTTCCCGACATTTGCCATAATGCTGCTTACATCTTGATACGTGTTCAGCAGGCGATAGTTGAGAAGGTCGGAGGTCGTCCTTTGATAAAGCTCTGCAGATCCGCTTATGCGCTCCTTGAAGAAAGAGAAGTCTAGGCCTATGTTCCATTCGGTGGTCGTCTCCCATTTCAGGTCCGGATTCGAGAGTCTGTTCTTTAGGATACCTTTGACAGAGGAATGATCAGAGTTCACCCATGAGGAGTAGATGCCGTAGCTTCCGAATGCATTCGTCCCGATGTCGGCGTTGCCTGTCTCGCCCCAGCTGAGTCGCAGCTTAAGGAAGTTGAGCCAGTCGAGATTATTCATGAAAGGCTCTTCGGTCACAGTCCATCCAAAGGCTACAGAAGGGAAATATCCCCATTTGTTGTTCTCGGCGAACACGCTGGCTCCGTCTGCTCGAATCGTGGCGGTTATCCTGTACCTGTTCTTGTAAGCGTAGCCTGCGCGTAAGAATACTGATTCCATCTCTGTCTTCGTGGAACCGGATATGGTCGTCTTTGCCCCAGATCCTGCCGCCATGTTGTTGTAGATGAATGCGTCAGTTGTGAAATTGGAGTTGCCCAACTGTGATATGTCGTTGTTGAATTTTTCGTAGGAGGTACCTGCCATGATGTTCAGGTCATGGCCAGCGAAAGATTTCTGGTAGTTAGCCGTGGCCTCCATCAGGTATTGGTTGTTTTCCACATTATAAATGTATGCTTTGCCGTTGTAGTGGCTTCCATACACGGTAGTGCGAGGCTGATAGGTTTTGCGGGAAATGTTTGCATGATCGATCCCTGCGTTCAGGCGTATCTGCAGCCCTTTCAAAGGGGTCGCCTCAAGGAATATGTTTCCCAGCAGTCTGTCGGTGCGTCCTTTGTCGGTGTCCGTCAGCCTTGAATATGGGTTCGTGTATTGGGCGTTGTCGGGATTGACCGGATAGGTTCCTGTCACCTCATCGTACTTAGCCACAGAAGGATTATAACTGATGGCGTAGGCAATGATTCCGGCATTCTCGAACGAACCGTTTCCAAGCTGCACGTTGTTGTTGTTGATCCTAGAAATGGTGGCGTTTACCCCGGCCTTGAATATTTCTGAAATTTTCTGGTCGAAATTGGTCTTGACCGTGTATCTGTCCATTTCGGATTTTTTGATGATACCCTTCTGACCTGAATAGTTCAGGGACACCATGTACTGCGTACCTTGGGTTCCTCCTCGCAGCGAAACGTTGTGTTCCTGAATCTGCCCGTTTCTGGTTATTAGCCCGATCCAGTCTGTGCCGGAGCCTGCGCTTGCGATCTGAGAGTCTGCATATGGTTTCATGTAAGCTATGCCATCTACTGGCTTGGCCTGCGCCTCGGCGAGAGTTTTCGCTCCCCATGGGGCGACTCCGTTGTCCCAGAGCCACTTTTCGTAAGTAGTCTCGTTCTTTACCTGCATCCACTCTTTGAGGCTCAGCAAGTCGTATTTCTCGGCATATTGCTGATAAGAATAATTATAGGAATAGTCTACTTTGGCCTTTCCTTGGGTGCCTCTTTTGGTAGTGATTATCACGACACCGTTAGCGGCGCGCGAGCCGTAGATGGCGGTGGCGCTTGCGTCCTTTAATACCTCTATCGAAGCTATATCGTTAGGATTCAGAAAATTAAGCACGCCTTGGGAACCTGGATCCATCTTTGCGTCTGCCCCGGTCGGCTGGTCGAGCTTGGCGATTGGGAATCCGTCCACTATGTAAAGAGGATCGTTGCTTGCGTTCACCGATCCTGCACCTCTTATCTGGATGTCCATCCCGCCTCCTGGCTGAGCACTGTTCTGCCTTATGTACAGGCCAGCAGCTTTTCCTGCCAGAGACTGTCCCACTGAGGATACGCCTTGGTTCTGCATCTCGTCCCCTTTGACGGAGGAGATAGCTCCGGTGAGGTCACGTTTCTTGACCGCCCCGTAGCCTACTACCACAACTTCGTCCAGGGCTTCGGTGTCGTCTTGGAGGGTTACCTGATAGTCTTGGCTGCCGCTATTGACGGTGATGAAGGTATTCTTGTAACCGATGCTGCTAACTTCAAGGATGGCTCCCTCGCGCACGGAAATAGAGAAACGGCCTTCCATGTCGGTCATGACCCCGTTGTCCGTCCCGGACTCGATGACCGATGCCCCTATGGCAGGTAACCCCTTACTGTCCGTGATGGTTCCGGCAATCGTCTTCTTCTTCGCCTCGGACGGCTCTGACACCTTTTTCTTTTCGGCTATGACAATTGTGCTAGGAGGAATCACTGTGAATTCTAGATTCCTGTTCCGAAGCGCCTCTGTGAGAATCTGTTGGACTGAGGCATCGGAAAAGTTAAGCGTGATGTCTTTCCTATTGTCAATGAGGGCATTGCGATAGGAGAAACGATAGTCCGTTCGTCTCTCGATTATGCTGAATACCTGTTTCAGGCTGGCATTCTTGACATTGATTGTCACAGCCTTGTTTTGTGCGAGCGCCATTAAGCCGCTTCCGAACAATAGCAGCGCAAGCGAATAATGCTTGACTCTTCGTAAAAGATTCATATGAATGGTTATTATTGGTGATTAATGTTATTCCTTTGCTCGTGGATTGCCCATGACATTATACATTGTTATAGACAGAAGGAATATTCATTTATAACCAAAAATCAGATTTTTTTTAAATAGGCTGCTATTCTTTCCCTATTGTGACTACGCTGCCTACCCTTACGGCTTTCAGATTGTATAGCCTCTCGAGAATGGCGAGGTCTATGTCCAGGTTCTGGTCTGACATGGTTCCTGTGAAGGAATCGTTCACGTCCAGTGAATCGGAGAAGACGAATTTTACGTCGAATGCGTCCTCAAGGGTGCCAATGACTGCGCTTATCGGCGCTCCTCTGAATATGATCTGACGGTGTCTCCAAGATGTCAAGACCTCAAAATCTTCCCCAAGGTTCTCCGTGGAGATTTTGCCTGTGCTTTTCTCAAGCACAACCTTGTTGTTCGGGGCCGGCATAGCCTGTTCTCCTGTGGTGGTGGCAGTGATCAGAACCTTCCCTTCCAAGAGGGAAAGCACGGCTAGGCTGTCTTGAGAACGCGCGCAAATATCGAACACGGTTCCGAACACAGTTATGTTCAGCTTGTCTGCATCAATAGAGAAAGGATGCCTGGCATCATGGGCGACTTCGAAATAGGCTTCTCCGTCGAAAGTGACCTTGCGTCGGATTTTATTGAATGAACGCGAATCGTATTGTATGGTAGACTGCTCGTTGAGGTTCACCTTTGTTCCGTCCGGAAGAGTGATGCTTGCCCTTTCTCCATTGCCAGTAGAAATCGAGATTATATTGGACGAGAGTATTGAAGTGCGACGATAGTAGTGCAGGGAAGTAAGCATCAAGACAAAGATGAGGATTGCTGCCGCTATGCGTAACCACCTAATGGGAGGAATTCCCCTTTTTGCGTCTTCAGTGGCACCGCGTTCTATCCTGCGCCAGACATTTTCCATCTCATCATGGCTGACTGTATTGGGATCTCCCATGCCGGCATCCCAGTTCTCCTGCATCCGTTTCCCGATCGTTTCATCGGAGTCTGCGGCTAGCTGAGTCCTGAGCTGCTCCAGTTCTTCTGGAGTGATGCTGCCATCGAGGTATCGTTTTTCTGTTTTGCTATCAGTCATATTCATAAAGTAAGACAAGGGAAAATCTTAAAAATAACCTTACTGCCAGAATAAAAAATTCATCGCTGTCAGGATAAGGGCGATAGAATATTGGATTCCAAGTAATTCTTTAAGCTTTTTCAGCCCCAGCGAGAGCTGATTTCTGACGGTCTGCTCGGTGAGTCCGGTCATCTTTGCAATCTCTTTTGCAGAGAGAGATTCCCCCTTGGCAAGAAGAATGACCTTTCTCTGGGTTTTAGGCAGCCTGTCAATCGCTGTCCGAAGCTTCCTGACGAAGTCATCGTATTCCAGCATCTGGGAGGCATCGTCTACGGTGAGGCACGATGAATATTCTGTGTATTCTTTGAATTCCGGCGCATTCACGGTAGTTCTGTAGGCGTTTATCAGGTAGGATTTCATCCTGATGAACAGCAGCGGCTGCACGGAGTCGGTGTTCCTTATCGTATCCCGATGCTTCCATATCCATAAGAAAGTGTCCCCTATGATTTCCTCCACTACCTGACGGGACTTGGCGTACTTCATTCCGAATGCGAAGAGCCTAGGAACGTAAAGTTCATAGAGTTTCCTCAGGGCTTGCTGTGAGCCGCCCTTAAGCTCGGCTATCAGCTGAGCTTCGCATCTTCCTGAGCATTGTTCCTGGCTTTTCTTCATTGGCATTCCCATGCAAAGTTAAAACAATTTAGGATACTGCCAACGTTGCGAGGCTGCTAAAACATGCCCGGCTAATATTCAGTCTTGTCATCTTTCTGCTTCCATAGCCGGAATACCATGTAACCCTCTTCAGGCAGCAGCGTGCTAATCATCTTCTTGCGGTCCTCGGGCCTCAAGGCTATTTCCTTGTAAATGAAGTCGTCATCGAAACCAGCCTCTGCGGCATCTTTCCTATTGCAGGAGTAATATATTTTATCAAGCCTTGCCCAATATATAGCTCCCAGGCACATGGGGCAGGGTTCGCAGGAACAATAAATCTCGCAGCCTCGCAGGTCGAAGGTCTTCAGCATGGAGCAGGCTTTGCGTATCGCGTTCACTTCTGCATGTGCAGTCGGATCATTGTCCATGGTCACGCTGTTGCTTGCCTCTGCCAGTATTTCCCCGTCCCTGGATATTACAGCACCGAATGGCCCTCCGCCATTCCGCACGCTGTCTTCACTCAGGGCTATGGCCCTTCTCATCAGTTCCTCTTTCGTCATATTCATTTCATTTTGCAAAGGGCAAATATAAAAACATTTGGGAAGACCTTACCACCCTTGGCTTATAATCTTGCCTTGCAATATGACTTTGCGAATGTACGGACTTTGGTGACAGTATGGGATGTATGCGAGAGAAGGGAGGGGCTTGGTGACTATTAGGCTGGCGGTTTTCCCAATGGCGATTGAGCCCATGGTGTCAGAGACTCCCATGGCGTAGGCCGAATTCAGGGTGCATGCGTTGAACGCTTGAGCTGGGGTGAGCCTCATCTTAATGCATCCGAGCGCCATTACGAAGCGCATGTCTCCGGAAGGGGAGGAGCCAGGATTGTAGTCCGAAGCTAGAGCCACGCCAAGGCCGGCGTTGATATATTCTTTAGCCCTGCCATACTGCATGTTCAGGAAGAAAGATGCCCCCGGCAGCATGGTTGGCATTGTTCGCTTGCCTCGCAGGGCTTCTATTTCGGCTGCGCCTGTGTCTTCGAGATGATCGACAGACAGAGCGTCGTGGGCGGCAGCGATTTGCACTCCGCCTGAGCAGGCCAGCTGATTCGCATGAATTTTCGGCACAAGTCCGCAAGCCTCCCCGGCGGACATTATCCGGTCAGCGTCCGAGACCGAAAAGAATCCTTCTTCGCAGAACACGTCCACGTATTCGGCAAGTTTCTCGGATGCCACGGCAGGAATCATCTCATTGCAGACCAGATCCACATAAGCCTCATGGCTGTAACCTCTTCCGATTGCATGGGCTCCTAGGAAAGTAGCCTTTATCGCAGCGCTCGTGGTTTCTTTTATGCGCCGGATGACTCGCAGCATTTTCAGCTCGTCTTCAAGAGTGAGTCCGTAGCCGCTTTTGATCTCGATGGCCCCCGTCCCCTTGGCGGTCATCTCGTCCACCCTCTGCACGGTCTGCGAATATAATTCATCCTCGTTGGTGCGGTGCAGAAGGTCGGCGGAATTGAGGATTCCGCCTCCACGAGAGGCTATTTCGGCATAGCTAAGCCCGTAAATCTTGTCAATGAATTCTTGTTCCCTGGAGCCTGCGTAGCAGATGTGTGTGTGCGAGTCGCAGAAAGTTGGCAGCACCATCCCGCCCCTGGCATCCATGATTTCCCAGCCGTCAGGCTCTGGAATGTCGCAAGAAAGCTTGCCACGTCCGGGATCAGGACATTCAGCCATCGGGCCGAATCTTGAAATCCTGCCATTCTGCGCCATCAGGTAAGCGTTTTTTATTGATGCCACTTCGTCCATCTCGCTTCCCTGTTTGCGGAGCATCCCTGGCGGCGTGATCCCTGCCAGCACGCCTATATTCTTTATCAATATATTCATAGGCAAGTAATATTTTGGCATCCTCTGCCTACGAAAGTCAGCTAATGAACTCGATAGATTTCTGGATCAGCGGATGCATGTAGGCATCGTCGCTAATGAACGGAACATCCTTGCGATAATCTTGGAGCAGCTTCTCAATAGTCTGCGAAGACTTGCCTCCAGAAAGCCTGTGCCTGAAATCCATTGCTTGCGCAGCATTGAACAGCTCGATGGCAAGCACGGTGCGGCAATTATCCACAACCCGCACTAGTTTGGTAGCCGAATTCGAACCCATGCTCACGTGATCCTCCTGCCCCTGCGAAGATGGAATCGAATCCACGGATGCAGGCCAGCAGAGACCCTTGTTCTGGCTCACTATCGAAGCTGCCGTGTATTGAGGAATCATGAAGCCGCTGTTCACGCCAGGATTGGCGACTAGGAATTTTGGAAGCCCCCTCTCTCCGGAGATAAGCTGGTAGATTCTGCGCTCCGAGATGTTTGCAAGTTCTGACATGGCAATTGCCAAGGTGTCCATAGGAATTGCGATTGGCTCCCCGTGGAAATTGCCTGCCGAGATTATCATGTCTTCGTCAGGGAATATGTTAGGGTTGTCAGTTGCCGAGTTAATCTCGTTCTCTATCACGGATTCTACATAGCGGATGTTGTCTTTCACCGTCCCATGCACCTGAGGAATGCATCTGAATGAGTATGGATCCTGAACGTGGACTTTCGGCATATTCATAAGTTCGCTGCCATCCAGCAATTTCAAGAAAGCCTCGGCAGTCTCCATCTGACCAATATGCCTTCTCAGCTTGTGCGTGAGCGGCAGGAACGGCTCTATTCTCCCGTCGTAAGCCTCAAGCGACATCGCTCCTATCTTGTCGGCCCATGCCGAAAGCTTCTTGCATTGTATTAGCGACCACACCGCATGAGCACTCATGAACTGGGTGCCGTTCAGCAGCGCCAGGCCTTCCTTAGACTGCAGCCTGATTGGCTCCCAGCCCATTTCTGCCCAGACGTCTTTGCTTTGGCGGATTTCACCTTTGTAAAGCACTTCGCCAAGGCCTATAAGTGGCAGGCTCATGTGAGCAAGTGGTGCCAGGTCGCCAGAAGCCCCAAGTGAGCCCTGCTGATATATTACTGGCAATATGTCGTTGTTGAACATGTCCACTAGCCGCTGTACAGTAATCAGCTGCGTGCCTGAATGGCCGTAGGAGAGGCATTGCACCTTTAGAAGCAGCATCAGCTTCGCTATTTCCGGACGGACTTTGTCTCCCGTCCCACAGGCGTGCGACATTACGAGATTGTGCTGAAGCGCTGATAGCTTGTCCTCGGGTATTGTCACGTTGCAAAGCGACCCGAAGCCGGTGGTCACACCGTAAACTGGCCTGCTGAGGTCGTCCATTTTGCTGTCGAGATATTTGCGGCACTTCTCAATCGCCGCCACAGCCTCTGTGCCGAGTTCGATCCGTTCGTGCTTTTCTATTATGTCTTGAATTCTGCCCACGCTTAGGTGGGCACTGGAAATTGTATGAGTCATATGAGTCTTATGTTTATTGGATTCTGACGAAAGTCAGGATCTATTATTCGCAATTATATTCCTTTAAGCGCATTTCTGACAAGGGCATCATCAGCAATGTTCGGCAGTGTGACCTTCAGGTCAGTGGTTCGCTCCATTTCGCGCTTAATGGCATGGGTAGCACCTTCGTTGCGTGCCCAGCTACGGCGTGCGATTCCATTGTTCACATCCCAGAATAACATCTCCTTTATGTGCCTGGCGGAGTCATCGGAGCCGTCAATCACCATTCCAAAGCCTCCATTGATAACCTCGCCCCAGCCGACTCCGCCGCCATTGTGGATCGATACCCACGTTGCCCCACGAAAACTATCCCCTATGACATTCTGGATTGCCATGTCCGCAGTAAACTTAGAGCCGTCGTAAATGTTCGAAGTTTCCCGGAACGGGGAATCGGTGCCAGATACGTCGTGATGATCGCGCCCAAGCACGATTGGAGCCTTGATTTCGCCACTGCGGATGGCATCGTTGAAAGCCAGGGCGATTTTCGTTCTGCCCTCGCAGTCGGCATAGAGGATGCGTGCCTGGGAGCCTACCACCAGATTGTTATTTCCAGCCTCTTCGATCCAATGAATATTATCACGAAGCTGGCCTTGGATTTCCTCTTGAGCCGTGCGAGCCTCTTCTGTAAGCACCTTTATGGCAAGCTCGTCTGATTTCGCTAGGTCAGCAGGGTCTTCGCTCATGCAGACCCACCTGAACGGCCCGAAACCATAGTCAAAGTATAGTGGCCCCATGATGTCCTGCACATATGAAGGGTAGCGGAAATGCCCGTCTGCCATGATGTCTGCCCCTGCGCGAGAAGATTCCAGCAGGAAAGCGTTGCCGTAATCGAAGAAATACATCCCGTCTTCAGCCAGCTTGTTGATGGCCGCGACTTGCCTTCTCAGGGATGCTTTAACTGCCTCCCTGAATTTCTCAGGTTCTGCCGATATCATATTCTTTGATTCTTCGAGAGTCAGACCTGCCGGATAATATCCGCCTGCCCACGGATTGTGAAGCGAAGTCTGGTCTGTCCCAAGATCTACATGAATATGTTCTTCCGCAAGCCTCTCCCATAGGTCAACAATGTTGCCGACGTAAGCCAGAGAGACGGACTCCTTTTCCGACACGGCTTTTCGGATTCTCTGCAGCAGTTCGTCCAGGTTGTCGTGTAGCTCATCCACCCAGCCTTGGTCGTAACGCTTGCGGGCAGCCAGAGGATTAATTTCGGCGATTACGCTTACCACGCCTGCGATGTTTCCTGCTTTCGGTTGTGCGCCAGACATTCCTCCCAGTCCGGCGGAAACGAACAACATTCCCTTCATGTTCTCTCGCGTCCCTGCAATGCCTTTGGATTTCAGCTGTTTGCGGGCTGCATTCATAACTGTGATCGTGGTTCCATGCACTATGCCTTGCGGCCCTATGTACATGTAAGAGCCTGCTGTCATCTGGCCGTATTGCGAAATCCCTAGAGCATTGAATCTCTCCCAGTCATCTTGTTTGGAATAGTTTGGAATAACCATCCCGTTTGCGACTACTACTCGTGGGGCATCCCGATGGCTCGGGAATAGTCCTAGCGGCAGCCCCGAATACATCGCCAGGGTCTGCTCTTCTGTCATGGTTGCAAGGTATTGCATGGCCAGCCGGTACTGCGCCCAGTTCTGGAATATGGCACCATTGCCTCCGTAGATGATAAGTTCGTGAGGATGCTGGGCGACTCTAGGGTCCAGGTTATTCTGGATCATTGCCATGATTGCCGCCGCCTGCTTGCACCTGCAAGGGTATTCGCCAATCGGGCGAGCATAAATCTCGTAGGATGGGCGGAAACGGTACATGTATATTCTACCGTAGTCTCTCAGCTCCCTGGCAAATTCAGATGCCAGGGTCGCATGGAACTTTGCAGGAAAATAGCGCAGGGCGTTCTTCAGCGCCAGAACCTTCTCTTCATCCGTCAATATGTCCTTGCGTTTCGGAGCATGGTTGATTGTTTTGTCGTAAGGCTTCGGCTCCGGAATCCTGTCCTGAGGTATTCCGGCTAATATTTCTTCTTGAAAACTAGTCATATCATTGAATTTTAGAGTTAACGATGTCAAGTATCTCCTTCTCTTCCTGAACGGCTCTGGCGGCGATTCCGGCGGCCTCGCCGACGAGGCGGTCAGCGACATCCCTATCCTTCAGCCCTGCCGCATTGATCTTCACGTTGAGTTCTGCGCCCAGCACCGCGGATCGGGCCGCCAGAGCGCCAACGCCGGCATCAGAAACCGAATTAGGATTGCCTTCGGAGGCCATGGCGCGAGCGATTTCAAATGCCTTGAAACTAGCTTTCATGGTGCGCAGAGGCACCTTCGTGGCATACAAAGTAGCCTCTTCAACGGCAGCGGCACGTGCTGCCTTCTCCTCGTCTGTGCCCTTAGGCAGCGCGAACGCAGCCATTATCTTGTCGAAGGCGGCAGTGTCCTCGTCCACTAGCGCAACCAGTTCGCAAATGATTGCTTGACCTTTCTCTGCCCAGTCTGAGAACTCTTTCCATCTATCATCCCATCCCCTCTTGTGAGCGGACAGGTTTGCAACCATGGTTCCAAGGGCGGCACCAAGAACGCCCATGTAGGCAGAGATTGACCCACCGCCAGGGGCAGGGGACTCGGAAGCTGTCTCGGCTGCGAAATCCTTTAGGCTCATCCTGACAAGCTTTTCCCTGCGCGCCTGTTCTGCAGGGTCTACCATGAGATATTCAATGACCTTTTCGTGTGGGTCGAACGGCTTAAGGTCGTCAAGGCTCATGGACTTAACCGCAATCTTGATGATTTCTTCCTCTGATATTCCCAGAGATCTTTCCTGCTTTTCCAAGTAATGTTTCCCGGCATCGATTAGCACATGTTTCGGCACCAGTCCGACTATCTCTGCGCCGGTCACGCGCAATCCACGAGCTGCGGCTGCCCGGCACACTTCGTCAAAAGCAACATGCAGTGGCGTCACGTCGATGTCCGTGATATTCATTGAAACTTGCGCAATTCCATATTCATCAATATACCAGCCGATTGCCTTGCACCCTTTCAAAGTACCAGGTTCCCAGGTGTCCTTACCATTGACATCTTTCAGCACCTTCCCGGTAGGGCTTCCGCCCTCACGCTTCTTGCGGCCTTTCTCGCGCACATCGAAAGCAATTGCCATTGCACGTCGCACCGAAGTCGTGTTCAGGTTGAAATTCACGGCAACCAAGAAATTGCGTGCTCCCACATTGATAGCCCCGCTCTTCGCCACTATCTCGTTGTATTCCCCGGGTCCGAAGTCGGGAGCTGTGAGTGGGTCTTTGATTTTCTCTGGCAGGGCCTCATATTCCCCAGCCCTGCAAACCGCAAGATTCTTGCGTTCAGGCTTGAAAGCCGCCGCCTCGTAGCAGTAGCAAGGCACTCCGAGTTCTTCGTATATTCTTTTAGCTAGGCTGCGAGCCAGTTCTGCGCATTCCTGGAGCGTTATACCAGCGACAGGCACAAGCGGTAGCACATCGCATGCCCCAGAGCGCGGATGAGCCCCATGGTGCTTCCTCATGTCTATCAGCTCGTTGGCCTTCACGACTCCTTGAAAAGCTGCTTCCATAACAGCCTCTGGCTTGCCAACGAAAGTCACCACTGTCCTGTTTGTCGCTTCGCCAGGGTCTACGTCCAACACTTTCACTCCATCCTCCCCGACCTTGGTCGATGCAATAGCCAAAACTATCTTTTCAATTACGCTTTTATCTCGCCCCTCGCTAAAATTCGGGACGCATTCGATTATCTGCCTCATGGTGTTATTAATTGATATTTAATTTCTGCTATAAAATTATGAATAATTTCGGATAATCCCTATCAAAACTTAATAACTTTCTTAGAAAATGTGAAATTATCGAAGCGAATCGAAATAAAGGCAATTATTGCTAACTTAGACAAATCAAATGACAACATTCAATATTCAATGCTTAGATTTCTCATCAATTTTTACATCTTTGCCATCCTTATGCCGTTCCTGATTGCCGCACAGTAAAATGAACTAGCGATAATATTAATTCTTTAAAACACCTTTATATGAGACATGACATATCCATTATTTTTATTTTGACTGTCCTTTTCGGAGCCGTGTCATGTTCCCGGAAGGCAGCTGACGATTATCCTATGTTCTGGTCGTGGCTTACTTACAGTCCGACGATGAACCTGGATTCGGTGTGCCAAGTCATGAACGACGTTGGAATTGGCGGTGTCATTCTGGAATCAGGCAACCCGGATGATTACAGAAAGGCTGCCCCAATCGTGAAAAGACATAATTTGAAGATGTACGCATGGTATATCTCAATGAATGCAGAACATGATGCCGATTCCTTGATTGTTCATCACCCGGATTGGTTCAGCGTCAATAGAGAGGGAAGGAGCCTTGCTGATACCATGGCGTATGTGGACTATTATAAATTCCTATGCCCGGCTCTATCGGAAGTGCGCGAATATCTTTGCGACAAGGCAAAAGCCATATGCGAGGTTGATGGAATTGACGGAATATCAATAGATTATCATCGTTTTGTGGATGTCGTGCTGCCTACTACTCTATGGCCGAAATATGGAATAGTGCAGGACAGGGACTATGCGGAATGGGACTTTGGCTATCATCCGGCGATGATAGAGAAATTCATGAATGAATATGGCTACGATCCTAGGGACGAAGACGACCCTGCGGCTGATGAAAAATGGCGCCAATTCCGTTGTGACCAGATTACGGAAGTTGCGAACATGATTGCTGATGTCGTGCATTCTTACGGCAAGAAGATGGCAGCATCCCCATTCCCTACGCCGAAAATGTCTTCCCGCATGGTTCGCCAGGACTGGGGCAAGTGGAAACTTGACATCGTGTTTCCTATGGTATATCAGGATTTCTATACTGGTGATCCAAGCTTTGTCTATGATTGCACTGTGGAGAACAATCGCGACAAAAATCAGATGACAACCCTTTATTGCGGGCTGATGGTCGGAAAGGAAGACGACATATTCAAACAGATGGATGCTGCCTTTGCCGCAGGAGCCAGAGGGATTGCTCTCTTTACCATCAACAGCCTGCGATCGCCCGATGTCATGGCGCATTTCAAAGAATATGCAGACAGCGTGAAATCAATTAAGGAGAGGGCTACAGCCCCGAATGCTGCAGCCGCCGATACGAATGTCTTCGCTCATGAGGGCGTAATGAATATGATTCATGAAAAAATTCGTGACATTTCTGGAACCGCTGGACTTTCATTAGGTGATTACAAGCTGAAAAAATCATACGATGCAACACGAATATATCAGGTTACGGATAAAGCTAGCGGAAAATCGTTCGATGTCACTTTCTATCTTTACGGTGACGTGCTTTCTGGGTGGGACGTGGCACTATCGGACCGGCGTGACAGCATAGAGGTCAGGAAGATAAATGTGGCAGGAAACGTATCTGCATCGGAAGTGCCGTTCCTGATGAATTCGAAACGGATTCCCTTTAACCGCATTAGTTGCCAAGGCTGGGACAGGGACTATCCTTATCGCCCTGACGTGGCATTCCGCATAGCCCATACTGGGAATTTGATTCTCTTGGAATATAAAGTGACGGAAAAGGGCACAATGGCATCGGTCGTAGAAGACAACGGGAAAGTGTGGAATGACTCATGCGTGGAATTCTTCGTCTCGCCGACGTGCGATGACACATATTACAATATTGAGAGCAATTGCACGGGACATGTTACTTTCGAATACGGGAAGAAAGGCACGAGTCGCAAGACGCTGCCGCTTAACCGCATAGCTGCCATATCTCGCTATGGCGATTACGTTACAGGCGGCGACAAGCCGCTGGAAGTGCAGCCGGGGACGAACACTTGGGAACTCTGCTTGGTGATTCCTGCCGAGATGTTCAAAGAGAGCGGAGTGCGGACTTTCGATGGCACTAGAATGACGGCAAACTTCTACAAATGCGGAGAGAAGATGGAAAAGCCTCATTACCTATCTTGGAACCCGATCAAGAACGAAACGCCTAGTTTCCACCTCCCAGAATATTTTGGGGTGCTGAATTTCGAGTAGACTCTTATCTGGAAGCTGCCGTTTGCATATTCGTTCCCTGGATGTTATTTTTGCATACGTGACAATTAATGAATATGGTTAGGAAGTGTTTTGCCAGAATCGCCCTCGCAGCTATTGCGATGACGGCGTGTATCAGTATTGTATATTCACAGGAATCTCGGAATTACCAGTTGGAAGAACTGATTGTCAGCAGCAGCCGCGTGCCGATCGACCTGAATCGCTGTGCAAGGGCAGTCACCGTGCTGGATAGCATCGCAATTAAAGATTCTCCTGCTCAGACGGTGAATGACCTTTTAAAATATGCCATAGGCGTGGACGTTCGTCAGAGGGGTGGCATTGGCGTGCAGACAGACATCAGCATGAGGGGAGGCACATCCGACCAGATTGCGATATTGATAAACGGAATCAACGTATGTGACCCTCAGACAGGGCATTTCGCCATAGACCTGCCGATGGACAAAAGCGACATCGAAAGAATAGAGATACTGGAAGGTCCCGCTGGCAGGGTTTATGGCACCTCTTCTCTTGTCGGAGCTATTAACATAATAACGAAGAAGCCTTTAAAATCTTCTGCAGATATACGGCTTGAAGGTGGCTCGCATGGAAGTTTGTCCGGAACAGCTAGGGGAGTTATCGCAAACGGAAAATATTCCAATAGTGTTTCTTTTGGCTACGTTAGGTCTGACGGGTACCTTAGAAACTCGGCAGGAGGGCTGAACAGCGACCATGATGCCTTCAAGGCTTTTTATCAGGGGCGGTACGTCGGCACTGATGCTGACATTCTATGGCTGGCGGGGATTTCGGACAAGGCATTCGGCGCCAATACTTTCTACAGCGTCAAATACGACGACCAGTACGAACACACTGCGAAGTCGTATTTCGCAGTACAGGCAGAGACTAAGGGCTGGATCCATTTCAAGCCATCCATTTTCTGGATGCATTCGCAAGACAGATTCGAGCTATTCAGAGGCGACGAGTCGAAGATTCCGTTCAATTATCACAGAACTAACGTGTATGGACTCAACCTGGGCAGCTACTTCAATTGGAAGCTGGGCAAGACTGCTTTCGGAGCAGAAATGCGCAACGAGGGCGTAATCAGCACGACCTTGGGCGATTCCCTTAATACACCGAAGCGTATTCATGGCACTGAAAGGGAATATTCCTTGGGCAAGAACAGAACCAACGTAAGCCTCTATCTGGAACATAACGTGCTATTGAGAAGGCTGACTTTTTCCGGCGGAGTGACTGCCGTTAAGAGCACTGGCAGCGAGATGTGTTTCAGGCTCTATCCGGGGGCTGACATGAGCGTCCGCATCAGAGAAAATTGGAAAGCGTATGCCTCTTGGAACACTTCGCTCAGGATGCCAACGTTCACCGAGCTGTACTATTCCGTAGGCGGCCATAAAGCCGATGAGTATCTTAAGCCGGAAGAAATGACGGCATACGAGGCAGGCTTGAAATATTCAAGGTCGTGGCTTTCAGCCCAAGCCTGCATCTACCTGCATAGAGGCAGGAATATGATAGATTGGATACGGGACTCATCCCTTGGGGATGATGCCGTCTGGACATCAGTGAATCACACCAGGATTAACGCCGTGGGAGAGGAGATTTCATTAATGCTGGACATGCAGTCGCTCGTGGGCAGGAATTTCTTCCTCAGAACCCTTTATCTCGGCTGGAGCCACATTGATCAGGACAAAAACGTGGGAGAGAATATTCAATCGCAATATTCCCTCGAATATCTCAGAAACAAGGTTGTCGCAAAGGCAGACATGAATATAGCCGGTGCCGTTGACGTGAATCTCTCATGGCGCTGGCAGCAGAGAGCAGGAAACTACGTCCCATATTCAGTGGTCGATGCCAGAATAGGCTGGAGGCAGTTCTTCGTAAATATGGAAAATCTCATGAATCATGAATATTCCGACTTCGGCGGTGTCCCTCAGCCGAAGCTTTGGATCAACGCCGGCATAACCGTCAGCCTCTATCCGCACTTTTCGCTATGATTAAATGGTGAGGTAAATTCCCAGACCTGGTTCAGTCCTTCCTGCATTGCACCGATGTTCGCAGTAATCGCGCCGACGCTTAGGCAACCCAGTATGCGAACCTCTTTCCCATCATATTTCCCACCATGTAGCAGACATAATCCGAACGTCGCCATGTTTTCGGTTTTTATGTGAAAGGCTCAGGCGCCGCAATTCACGCCTTCGAAATTCTCATCCCGCCCAGGCTTGTCTATTCCTAGGGGTTCGAAGTTGCTGCGCTTTGAGTCATATAGCCGACGACTTTCTCTCATGTAATTTTAGTGACGATGGATGACAGCATGTAGGTGCCAGGGTAGTTGTAGCAGTAATATTAAATTTCGGCAAGATGCTTTAAAATTTATATACTTTGTGTTGCAAGGTATTGATAAATTTTTATATCTTTGCATCGGATTCTACCAGGGATCGATAATAAATACTTTTTGAAAAATGAATAAGGTAGTTAGTGCAAGCGTTGGCGGAAGGAAATTTTCCTTCGATGAAGATGCCTATGAAAGGCTTTCAGATTATTTCAGGCACTTCAAGTCACGTCTGAGGATGGATTCTCAGGCTTCTTCCGATGAGGTAATGTCGGAAATTGAACGACGTGTCGCCGAGATTTTCGCTCAGGCGACCGGAGGACAGTATAATAGGGCAGTGGACTACGATATGGTCATGAGGGCCGTGGAGCAGCTTGGAATGCCCGATGGCTCTGCGGAGCCTGCCGACGGAGCTGCCGGGACAGATGGAAATGCTGATGCGGAATATGGCGGCGAGCCTGATTTCTCGTATTCCGGGATTCAGGGTAATTGCAAAAGGAAATTGTTTAGGGATAAGGACAATAAGGCTATTGCCGGAGTTTGTGCCGGATTGGCTGTGTACTTCGACATTGATACGACAATCATTAGGGTAGTAACTCTGCTGGTCTGCCTCTTGTGGGGCACTGGGCTGATATTTTATCTAGTCATGATGATAGTCACGCCAGCTGCCAAGACTCCTTACGAGAAGTGCCTCATGCATGGTTTGAAGCCTACCGCTGAAAATATGGCAAAGTTCTCGTCTAATAAATAATCTTTATGAACATGAAAGCAGACAATATATCGGATAACATACGGTCGCAGATGCGTAAGGGCGTGCTGGAATATTGCATACTCAGCATTTTGAGTCACAAGGAGGCTTATGCCAGCACCATCCTCCAGGAATTGAAGGATGCGAACATGCTGGTGGTAGAGGGTACCATATACCCTCTGCTCATTCGTCAGAAGAATCAGGGCCTGCTGTCTTACAGGTGGGAGGAGTCTCCTCAGGGACCTCCCAGGAAATATTATTGCATAACGGACAAGGGCATGGAGCAGCTGAAGGAAATGGATGCGTCCTGGAATGAGCTGGTGTCATCAATAGAGACTATTAAAAATAAGAATGCTGGAATATGAAAATGATCGAGAAGCGAAGCATTGGTGGATACGTATTTTCACTTGAGGCCGATGCTTTCAATAAAATAAACGAGTATCTTAACGAGCTTAATGAATATTATTCTCTCAAGCAGGGCGGCAACGAGATCATGGATGGCATTGAGGATCGCATGGGAGAGCTCTTGCTTGAAAGATGTGGGCAGGATGGCGTAGTCAACGAGCAGAATGTCGCTGAGGTAATAGCCATACTTGGGCTTCCTGAGGCTATTGAAGAAGAGGCTCCAGAATCTGATCCTAAGGATAAGAAAACTGTAGCTCCACAGAATAGAAAGCATCTTTACAGGAACATGGCTGATCGCAGGATAGGTGGCGTTTGTGGTGGGCTTGGTGCATATTTCGATATGGATCCTACCATATTCCGGATCATATTTGTGCTAGCCTCGTTGATTATGATATTCCTCCATCATATTCTTTTGCGCCATATATACGGTTTCAGAGAGTTTGCCTATTTTCTATTTCCTGCGGTCTATGGGATTTTATGGATATGCATGCCTGCTGCGAAAACGGTTCGCCAGAAAGATGAGCTTCATGGTGAGTTAGGAACTGTGGATGCCATCAGCGAGAGGGTGTGTCGTGAACGTAATAAGCCAGAGAACATCAAGAAATACGATACATGGCCAAAGATAGAGAGGATTCTGCTGGTCTGCGTGGGCATTATATTGATGATCGGAGGCATTTGTGGGATGTCTGCTACATGCACGGCATTGCTAAATTATGATTACATATATTACAGATCATTGGAGAGCTTGCACGTAGGCTTGGGCAGTGACTTGCATGTGCATCTAATTGATCCGTTGAATTCAGCCTGGGGACTTGCCAGCATTTCATTTTTAATATTAGTGCCCTTCGTGCTCATGCTCTATTGGGGTATATTGCTAGCTTTTGGGCTTAAAGCTCCAAAATGGCGACCTGGCCTAATCCTTCTCCTGCTCTGGCTTGCGGCATTGACAGCGATGGCCGTCTATGTGAATATCTACATCACATCTACGTTATGACACAACAAGAGGGTGACTATCAATCTTTCGACTTTAGTCACCCTCGTTTCGGGCTCACTCCCCAATCATAGTAAAAGTCTGTCTTGACTTAGTGGAAAGTGACCTTCCGTAGAATGAAGTACAGTATCCGAAATCAACGGCAGTTAGTCCTACGTTGAATCTGCGGAAAAAACATTTCTATTTTGATTGTTCGATTTCGGCTTGTGCGGCAGCTAGGCGTGCGATAGGTACCCTGTAAGGGGAG
Source organism: Bacteroidales bacterium (assembly GCA_028724885.1). GTDB lineage: Bacteria > Bacteroidota > Bacteroidia > Bacteroidales > UBA932 > Cryptobacteroides. The sequence continues at coordinate 57,836 of JAQYTJ010000036.1, forward strand.
CAGGAAACGTAGTCGATTCCAATCTTGTTGAAGAACTTGATGGAGTCAGGGTCGCCACCATGCTCGCCGCAGACACCGCATTTTAGATCCGGCCTCTTCTTGCGTCCGCTCTGGACTCCTAATTCTATCAGCTTTCCTACGCCTTTTGTGTCTATGGTCTGGAATGGATCGGCATCAAGAATCTTGTTGCCAAGATAATCACCCATGAATGTGCCGACATCATCGCGTGAGAATCCAAGGGTCATTTGCGTAAGGTCATTCGTGCCAAATGAGAAGAACTCTGCGGCGCGAGCCATCCTGTCGGCAGTCAGAGCTGCGCGAGGGATTTCAATCATAGTTCCGAACTTGTAGGTCAGGAACTGTCTCGTGGTGCCCTCGACCTCTGCTTTGACTTTATCGCAGATGGCACGCTGAAAGCTCAGCTCCCTGGCAGAGATCGTTACAGGAATCATGATCTCCGGCTGGGGATTGTAGCCTTCGGCCTGAAGTTCTGCCGTGGCGTTGAAGATCGCTCTGTATTGCGTCTCGGCAATAAGCGGGAATGACACGTGGAGACGAACTCCGCGATGTCCCATCATTGGATTCTGCTCGTGCAGGGCTTCGCCACGTTTTTCGATTTCTGCGACTGATACCCCAAGTTCTTTCGCTAGCTCTTTCTTTTTCTCTTCTGTCCTTGGAACGAACTCGTGAAGAGGTGGATCAAGCAGGCGGAATACGACCGGCTTACCATCCATTATCTTCATGGTGCTCTTCACGGCGGCTTTGATGTAAGGCTCTAATTCTGCGAGGGCAGCGCGGCGTTCATCATCTGTGTCGCAAAGTATCATCTTGCGAAGTTTCATGAGCGGCATTTCGGAATTCGCCCCATAGAACATGTGCTCGACGCGGAACAAGCCTATACCCTCGGCTCCGAACTTCAAAGCTTTCTCGGCATCTTCCGGAGTGTCGCCATTGTTCCTGATTCCAAGCCTACGATATTTATCTACTGTATTCATGAATTTGATGAACATAGGGTTCTGCGAGGCATCCATAGTGTCGATTTTCTCTGCATACACTAGTCCTTTAGACCCGTTTAGGCTGATCCAGTCGCCTTCTTTCAGCACCTTGTCGCCAAATTTGACAGTCTTTTTCGCAAGGTCTATGTGCATGGCCTCGCACCCTACGATGCAGCATTTGCCCCAGCCGCGTGCGACTAGAGCAGCATGTGAAGTCATTCCTCCGCGAGTGGTAAGGATTCCCTCTGCGGCACGCATGCCTTCGATGTCTTCAGGCGATGTTTCCTCGCGAATGATGATTGCTTTCATGCCCTCTGCGGCTGCAGTCATGGCATCGGCAGAATTGAACACAATCTGGCCTACGGCTCCGCCCGGAGATGCAGGCAGACCCATTGCAAGGATAGTTGCCTTTTTTTCCGAGGATGGGTTGAGGATAGGGTGGAGTATTTCTTCCAGCTGTGCAGGGGAGACCCTCATTACAGCGGTTTTCTCATCAATCATTTTCTCATCCACCATATCCAGAGCCATTTGGAGGGCTGCCAAGCCGGTTCGTTTGCCTATGCGGCACTGAAGCATCCAGAGCTGGCCTTCCTGAATCGTGAATTCGATGTCTTGCATGTCATGGAAGTGATTCTCAAGGCGTAGACGAATTTCGTCCAGTTCCTTATAGACTTCTGGCATTGCCTTTTCCAGGGACGGCAGGTTTTTGTTATGCTCGTTCTTGGTAGTCTCGTTCAGGGGGTTAGGAGTCCTGATACCTGCTACGACATCCTCCCCTTGGGCATTGACCAGCCATTCTCCGTAGAATTTATTCTCGCCCGTGGCAGGGTTACGGGAGAAAGCTACGCCTGTGGCTGATGTCTCTCCCATGTTCCCGAAGACCATTGACTGAACGTTAACTGCAGTACCCCAGTCATCAGGAATTTTCTCGATTCTCCTATAAGCAATGGCTCTCTTTCCGTTCCATGATTTGAAAACGCCTCCGATTGAACCCCACAGCTGGGCATTGGCATCGTCAGGGAAATCGACGTGAAGAACTTCTTTGACCTTCGCTTTGAATTTCTCGCAGAGTTCTTTTAACTCGTCGGCGGTTATCTCAGTATCTGATTTGTAACCTTTCTTTTTCTTCAGCTCATCCATCATCCTGTCAAGCTGCTGGCGGATTCCTTCGCCGTCGGCAGGCTCTATTCCTTCAGCCTTTTCCATCACGACATCTGAATACATCATGATGAGGCGCCTGTAGGCATCATAGACGAAACGAGGATTGCCTGTTTTCTTGATCAGCCCTGGAATCGTTTTCGAACACAGCCCTATGTTCAGGATCGTATCCATCATTCCAGGCATGGAACTTCTTGCCCCTGAACGGCAGCTGACAAGAAGTGGGTCGGAAGGGTCGCCGAACTTGCGCCCCATGATTTTCTCTGTCGCTTTCATGGCAGCTGCGACGTCTATCTTCAGATCGTCGGTGTATCCGCCTCCTAAGGAATAATATTCAGTGCAGCATTCTGTAGTGATGGTGAAGCCTGCCGGAACAGGCATTCCAAGCTTACTCATTTCTGCTAGATTAGCTCCTTTCCCTCCCAAGAGCTCCCTCATCTGGCCATTTCCTTCCGCGGTCTTCCCGCCGAACCGATAAACGCGTTTCTTATTCTCTAACATATTCTTAAATTAGTTTTCATCAAAAAATTCGTGCGCAAATGTATAAAAAAGGAATGTATTATACAACTTTGAACATTTCAAATTTATAGCAATTTTGCAGCAATGTCGGAAAGCTCGCTCCTTTCCCCGATTCGAAGGAATATATGCTCGAAAAGTTTCTGCCCTCCCATTTTCTCATTCAGATGCGTCAGTCCATTGGACCATTGGTCGAGGTATGGCTGGTCTATCTGGAATATGTCACCTGTGAAGACCATTTTTGTGCCGTCTCCAGCTCTGGTAATTATGGTCTTTATCTCATTAGGGGTTAGGTTCTGGGCTTCATCGCAGATGAAGTAGACCCTCCCGAGGCTGCGCCCCCTGATGTATGCGAGAGGAGAGATGAGAAGCTTCTCGTCGTGAATTAGGGCATCCAGCCTGGCAGCTTCTTTGCTCCCTGGACGGAACTGAGATTTGATCACGTTGTAATTGTCCATGAGAGGCTGAACGAAAGGACTCATTTTGGTCTTCTGGTCCCCTGGCAGGAATCCGATGTCTTGATTGCCGAGCACGATGGTCGGACGGGTAAGAATTATCTGGTCAAACTTGTCGGCCTGTTCCAGGGCTGATGCCAATGCTATCAGGGTCTTTCCCGTTCCGGCACCTCCTGTCATGGATACCAGCTGGATATTGGGGTTCAGGCAGGCATCTATGGCGAATTTCTGCTCATGATTGCGAGGCTTTATGCCATAGACATCGTGGGTCTTCACCAATAATATCTTATCAATGTCGGCATCGTACCTAGCACAGATTGTGTCACCATTTTTATTTATCTTATAAAGCTGGTTGGCACGTGGCTTGGTCTTGCTGATGCTTTTCCATTCTACGCTGTTCTCTGGACTGTTCGCAAGCCTCTGAATTACCTCCTGAGGAATATTCTCAAGAATCTGTACCTCGCGGTTGGCATTCTCTACTTTATCCTGTTGGATCCTGTCGGTGAGGTAGTCTTGGACTTCCATGCCGGCTGCTTTCGCCTTCATCCTGAGGTTTATGTCCTTCGTGACGAGTGCAACGAACCTGTCAGGATTATTGTCCCTTACCCAGATTGCCGTCGCCAAGATTCTATGGTCGGGAGTATCCTCGTAAAACATTCCATTCATGCTCTCGGGAAAAGGGTGATTGGGTTCTATCTTGATATTCCCCAGCCCTTTGCTTATGGGAACCCCGTCCTTCCCGAAGGTGCGGCCGTCAGTAATGCGGTCGATGTCTCGCATGAATCCTCTGGCATTGTAAGCCAGGTTGTCGTTGCCTTTCTTGAATTTGTCCAGCTCCTCGATAACCGTGATAGGTATAACTAGGTCATTTTCTTGGAATTTTCTGATGGCCTTGCAGTCATGCAGTATGATGTTAGTATCCAGCACGAAGATCTTTGGTTTCCTCACGCCGTGATTTTGGGTGGCATTTGCGTTAATTTTCATATTAGTTTGATATATTGTATTTCCAGCATCTGAATCAATCCTCTCCTTCAGAGGCCTGACTGCTCATAAGGGATAGCAGTATGTCTGAGATTTTCGGATTCCTGACATTCTTGACGGCAATCTTGTCCTGATTCAGGACCGGGTGTCCGATGGGGTAATAAGCCACGTCTTGGAGCAAGAACTCGGCATCAATGTAGTCGTAATCAGCATCCTTTACCTGGAGCAGGACCCCGGGAATCTCGGAGAACAGTACCCTGAGCAAATTCTTCTCATCGTAGGAATTCATGATTCCGCTTATGTCTACAGTGGCTCCGATGCCATCAGAGATCATCAACTTCAATGCCGAGAGCAGCCCTCCGCCTGCCACGGAAATTGCGGAGACAGCTATTTTATCTTCCACGAACTCTCTCACGACTTCAAAGCAGTCCATGAAGTAGTCGGCGTCTCCGAGTTCAGGGAATATATCAACGTTTTTCCCAAGCGCTTTGCCAAGTAGCGAATTGCCTAGCCTGAAATCGCAGGTGTCGAAAGGCACGTAGATCAGCCAGCTGTCCGGATCTGCTGCGAGCTTACTGGTAATCGCCCTGCGCGTGCCTATTGAAGGGTGGTCGCTTCCGAATGGGTTGTTTCCGGAGAGATCGAAAATCTCTTCGTCGTCATATTCATTTATATTGCCAACTATATTGCCGACGTTTCTTGCAATCGTGCCGACCTTGAAATCTACGCAGCATGCCTTGTCGCTCTCCTTGAATGAGTATTCTTTCAGCCCTATCCCTAAGCCTTGCATGTATTCCGAGGCAGCCTCGACGGAATAGTAGAAGCCTGCCATGTTGCCCAGAGGCTTTGTCGCCCATCTCCATTTGGCGGTCAGCAAAAGGTCGCTGAGCCTGAAATGCCCGTGCATCCATAGGCAGTCCAGCAACGTCTTGGCGATTATTCCTTTTGTATAGGGTCCGGAATAGCACGACGAGCATCCCTTTGGAGATCCAAGCAGAGGCATTACCTTCTCCAGGCACTCCTCGGGGCTGATGTCGTCGATTGTGCTTAGGGCAGGGGAAGGATCCGTAGTCTCGTCCACGATCGGATCAAAAGTGGTTTTCACAGAGGACTGCTCTAAGGCAGGATTGCTCTTGGCCTCGCCCTGGGGCATGCGGAGGCAATCATCGAGAATCTCGGCAGGTGTCAGATCCATCGTTACGCCGTCGATGACATAGGTAGAATTGAGTACAGAAATGTTTTCTTTCATTCTTCGTGAATAACTCTGTAAAAGTAAACAATTTTACTTTCAGTTCAAAGACAAAACGTCCATCGCAGATTCAAGAAGCAATTGCAACACGAGGAAAAGAGTTATTGTGGCTTCTCTGGAATTTAGTACATGGGAATATGCGATAGAGCTTTATAGGAGCGTAATCGGATGCATTACATACCGAGTGAGGCCGTCTTCCTGGTGAATCCTTTCAAGTCGTCGGCAATAAATCATATTTGGCGAAAGGTCGTCCCATTTTCACTGTGTTCGTATCCGTAGCGAGACTCGTCGTTGGAAAAAGCAAGGCTGAAATTTAGGTCTCCACATGAAGGTATCCCTGTAGTCCGTATTCGCTTCGTTCGCTACCTCAGGGGTTCAGAGACGGAAGTCAATATGCAGGTGCCGGAAGGCGTAATCTCGTGCTCGGAACAAAATGCTGCCGGCAGGATAAGGCTTAGAAAACAAAGGATTTTCTTCATTGAAATTATTCAATAATAAGCACGTATTTAACAAAAATAGTAAATTTGCTTGGTATTTAACGGTTGCCATAGAGAAATCTTATAAGCCGCCGTCGTGAAATTTTATGAATATGTCTAATTACTCTGAGAAAGAATACAATGATGCGCTAAATGCCATATTCACTCGTTTCCCATCAATTCAGAATGTTGGATTCAGTGCGAAGGAAGGAGCCTATAAGCCAGGCTTGGAACACATTCTGAAGTTTGAGTCCATCCTCGGCAATCCTCACGATGATTGGAGGAGCATACATGTAGCAGGAACGAATGGGAAAGGTTCTGTTGCGAATATGCTGGCTTCTGTGCTTGGCTCTACAGGGCTGAAAGTTGGTCTTTACACTTCCCCACACCTGGTAGATTTCAGGGAGAGGATGAGGGTGTTGGTCCCAGATTCGGCTGCATCCAAAGGAGTCCGCACGGAGATGGTTCCCAAAGAATATGTCTTTGGCTTTCTTAATAAATACAAGGCTGACTTTGAAAGTCTGGACCTTTCGTTCTTCGAGATAACGACAGGCATGGCATTCAAATGGTTTTCTGACATCCACGTTGACGTTGCTGTGGTTGAGGTTGGGCTTGGAGGACGCTTGGACAGCACGAACATAATTACTCCCGAACTTTCGATAGTGACCAGCATCGGCATGGACCATTGCGACCTGCTGGGGCATACGCTGGAGGCAATTGCAGGTGAGAAGGCGGGAATATTCAAAAAAAACGTTCCTGCATTAGTTGGGGAGTACCTTCCCGAAACTCGCTCGGTATTCGAGAAAAAGGCATCCGGCCTGTGTCCTTTAACATTTGCGCAAGACGTAGCGCCTTCACTCTGGAACCGCAGAGAACATATTCTTAAGAATATGGATCTTCAGGGCTGGTACCAGGCTAAGAATCTCCGTACCACGCTTGCCGCAGTCGACATATTAACCGATGTGAAGAGGATGAGATCTGAGCCACGAAGGTTGCAGGATGCATATTCAAAATTAAAAGATTCTTTATTGGTAGAGGATGCCTTGGAACGCACTGCTTCCCGCATGGACTTTCACGGCAGATGGGAGAGAGTGTCGAGCCGGCCTCTCGTTATTGCGGACATCGGGCATAATCCCCCAGCGCTCAAAGAGAATTTCGACCAGCTGAAGTCGATGTCGAATAATGGTGAATGTGACTCGCTGATAATAGTTTACGCCGTCATGGCCGATAAAGATCTCTCGCACATATTGCCCCTGATGCCGGAAGATGCCACATATGTTTTCACGGCACCGGCAATCAAGCGGGCGCTTCCTGTGGATGAGCTATATTCAACGTGCAGGGAATATTGGAAAGAGCAGGGCAGAAACACTGAAAGGCTGCATGTGGCTAAGGACGTTTCCACTGCCCTCCAGCAGGCAATTTCGCTCTCTCGAGAGGCTGACAAGCCTCTTGTCTATGTCGGAGGAAGTTCCTATCTTGTAAGCGAAGCCGAGCCTCTGATGCAAGATTTCTTGGCTTCGGGATTTATTAAGCGATAATTTTGAATATATGAATAGAAAGTTACTGAGTGCGCTAGTTCTAATCCTAATCGCTGGGCTCGCAGCACTGACGACAATTTCAGGCATGAATCAGAAAAAAGCATCGAAAGCTGACAAACAAGGACACGTACTGACCGAACTCTGGTCGAAATATTACAAGGCTGAGAAGGCGGACCTTCCCCAACAGGAAGAAGATGCGCTTTCCGCAATCGCGGAAGAGGCGAAGAATCAGCGTTGCGCATGGGATTTCTACGATGCTGTGACTCGGAAGGCAAATGTTATCTCTCGGAGGAACTGGAAGGATATGGCGAAGGCTGAAGACGAGTTGTCCAAGGCTGTGGGAGAATACGATGACCCGTTGCTCACGTATCTTCTTAACGTCAGGAATGACTCTGATGGCTCGTGGGCTGATTCTGCGAAGATCTACAAAAATAAGCTGAGCGCATTCCGCAGGGATGATTTCTACACGCGCTGCAATAATTCATCAGTTGCCTGGCTGTTGAAAGGGCTCATTCCTGATGCGATTCGCAACGACTATGAGTTCGTGCTCTGGAATGAACTGGCAAGGCATTCGGGAAGATATTCAGAGTCAGAATCTTATCCGCTACTTTCGTCTGAAGTTGAAGGCACCTACCCTGCAGGGGCTTTTCTGAAGTTCCTGTCGAAGTCCGATCAGATAGCTTTGCTGGATTGTGACTACGCGAAGTGCATTTCGCTTTGCAATGAATATATTGATGAATATTCCGGGAAGGCGGTTTCTCTGTTAGCGAAGTCCATGCTTCTGGGCGTGGAGAAAGACAGCCTTGATGCGGTGAATGCCGCTTCTGCGCAGTACCGCAGGCTGTACGACGAAGCTTCGAAATATTACGATGAGTCGGGATCTTATGTCAGCAAAGGTGGCATTGAGTCCAAGATTGCTTGGGCGGCCAGAACCGATTTTATCTATTTCAGGCAAGATCTCACCTCGAAAAACCTCAGCGTTGAGGTAAAGGAAGACACGGCTTTAGTAATATTCCGGAACATGGAGAATGCGGTTCTCTCTTTCTCCAGAAATGAAAAGAATGCAAAGCCGCTCCTGACCAAGACTGTAGTCAATCCAGTGAAGAGTTTTTATGTGCAGGACACAGTGAAGGTGAAACTCAATTGCAAGGATGATGGGGATTACATTGTCAGAGTCAAGAATGGCAAGATTTCCAGCGATGCAGCGTTTTCCCGCCACCGGCTCTCGATAGCCGTTCGAGGAAAAGGGAAGGATTTCCGTTTTTATGTGGCAGACTGGAAGAGCGGAGAGCCTGAAAAAGTCGTCGACCTGAATCTGTACGTCAGTGGCAACCTGGTTGCAAGTGCCAAGGATGTTGCCGTGGACGGCTTCACCCCGCTCCCTGATGCCATTTCTTCCAAGCTGGCTGAAAACGTGACTGCCTTCGTTGAGGCTTCTTGCAAAGATGCTGATGGGTACGTCAAGAATTCTGCGCGGCAGGATATATACCCTCGTTTGGAATCTTTACGTTCCGATGGCTCCGAGTCAGAATATTGCAACATCCTGACTGACAAGAAGGCTTTCAATCCTGGCGAAAGCGTGAAATTCAAAGCCGTGCTTTATCAAGGTGATTTGCGTAAGAGACTTTCGGTGATGCCGGCCGGACGTTCAGTCAAGGCCGAACTCATCGATTCCGAAGGCAAGGCGGCTGGCTCGCTGGAACTTACGACCAATGAATATGGTTCCGTGGCAGGCGAGCTGGAGATTCCTAAAGACCGCAGGAACGGTGGCTTCCGCCTGGTCATTACCGACGGCAAATTCTCCAGCGACTGCTACCTCACGGTAGGTGAATACGTCCTGCCTACGTTCGACGTGACCTTCGACGACATCGACACCCTCTATTTCGAGGGCGACACTGTCACGGTCCGTGGCCATCTGAAGAGTTATTCCGGGCATTCTCTGTCTTCTGCCCGCGCTACCTATGAGGTCGGCAATTTCAGCCAGAAGCTGTCCGGTGGCAAAGTTGACGTCGCTTCTGATGGTTCGTTCGAGATTTCCTGCCCTCCTGCCAAGGATAACTATCTCTACAGATTCACGGTCAAAGTCGTCGATCAGACTGGCGAAACACAGGAGTTCAGCAAGGTTGTCTATGTAGTCAATTCGCTGAACCTTGGCATGTCGCTGCGTAACTCTGCCAACGGGTCTGTGCAGTTTGACTCTGATGATCAGGCTCCATATTTTTTGTCTGGCATGGCTAGGTACGGCCAGTCGGTTTTGATTTCCGATGACGTCGCCAAAGTGGTGTTCTCGGTACGCAACTCTTCGGGCGTCAACGTAAGGGTGCCGGTGAAATATTCATTGAAAGACGCTTCCGGAAAGGTGCTTGAAAGCGGAACTACCGCGTCTGGTGAGGCTAAAGAATTCTCCCTTAAGGCTTCTGGCGCATATTCAGTTGAGGCTAGCGTCGAGCAGCTAACATCCGCAGGCAAGCCTCTAAGGTCTGAAGCTACCATGAGGCTCTTGAAAGTCGCTGATTCTGACAAGGTGCTTTCAGCTGAGGTAGAGAACATATTCAGGCTGTCTGGCTCTGCTTCCGACGGGAAAGTGCAGAGCGGCGAGAACATAGACCTGCAGATCGGCGCTTCCTGTGGCTCGGTATGGGCTGTCGTCGAACTTTTCGACGACAGGTCTAATGTGCTGGAAAAAAGGATGGTGCACTTGACTGGCAAGGTAGGGGAGTCAGGCTCGCTTGAGACTGTTTCGTTTGAATATAAGAATGAATATCCTGACGCAGTGCGCCTGCTGGTGTTCTATTTCCGAAATGGCACTCATTACGAGTTCAGCCGTGAAGTGTCTCGCGAGAGGAATGACCTGCAAATGCCACTCGAATTCAAGTCTTTCACCGACAAGGCGTTGCCTGGAACTAAATATTCATTGACGTTCAAGACAGGCGCTTCCGCAGAGGCGGTCGCTGCCATTTTCGATAAGAGTTCCGAAAGGATTGCTTCGAATGGCTGGCATCCGGTAAACCTTTCGTGCTGGCATGCTGCATATCCTAGCACCTATGTTTCGGACGGAGGAATCGCCGACGACGCTGGCCTCGCTCTAGAGGGAGTAGTCGTGGGCTATGGGAAGCCGCATCGTGCCAAGCTTTTCAGCCGGTCTTCAGCTCCGGCGGTTGCTATGGCAACAATGGACAATGCAATCGCCGCAGAGGAACCTGTCTACGATGCCAGCGCAGAGTCGAAGAAAGTTTATGTGCGTGGCCTTTCTGAGGCCGAAGTGGTTTCGGCTGAGGTTTCCGAGGATGTTCCGGTTCGCTCCGATTTCTCGACTTCGATTGCTTTCGAGCCGTTCCTGCGCTCAGATGCCTCAGGGGATGTTTCAATGAATTTCACTACGTCGGACAAGCTGTCTACTTTCGTCGTGCAGGTGTTCGCCCACGATAAGCAGATGCATAACGCCGTGGCTCGCCGGGAGATGGTGGTCACCATCCCCGTGAAAGTTTCTGTGGCGGAGCCAAAATATTTATTCAAAGGCGATAAATATGTGTTGTCTGCCTCAGTGTCTAACTCTTCCGACAAGGATGTGGACGGCAGGGTAGTCCTGCAGCAGTTCGCAATCCCTGCCGGCTCCGGCTCTGTCTCTGCAGCCTCTGGCACTGGCCCTGCCATTGCCGGCGCGAAACCATATTCATCATTCGCAAAGAAAGTCAAAGTTCCTGCCGGAAAGTCGATTCAAGCGGAGTTCGACGTTGACCCTAAAGATTTCGACAACATTGCCCTGAAGGTGGTGTTCGAGGATGACGCTAAGACCTTCTCCGATGCAGTTCTCGTCAGCGTCCCGATTTACGATGCTGCCCAGACCATCACCGAGGCGCATTCAGCAGTGGTTCTCCCTGGAGCGGACGAGAAAGCCGTATTGAAGATGCTCCAAGGACAGTTTACCGGCACTACATCGAAGGGTGCGGAATATAGTGAAATTGACATCCGCCAGATGCTCATGGATGCCATTCCTGACAAGGCCGAGCCTGCCGGGAAAGATGTGCTGTCGCTCTCTGAGGCATTGTATGTGCGCCTCGTCGCTCGCAAGCTTGACGATTCTCTGACGGTAGAGATGCCTGATTCCGAGCTAATCTCCAGGATATTCGCTTGCCAGAACGCCGACGGTGGATTCGGCTGGTTCCAAGGAATGAAATCCAATGCCTCTATAACGGCGGTTCTTTTGGAAAGGTTCGCCAAGCTTCGCGACCGGGGGCTTGCGGTTTCCGGCTTCAATGCAGAATCCGCAGTGAAATTCCTTGATGCCAGGCAGTTCATCCATGGCGACGCATTCCCATATTGGTGCGGCTGGCTCTCGAATGAACAGTATGCATTCGTCAGGTCGCTATATTCGGAAGTCCCATTCGAGGTAGATCCTGCAACCAAGAGCGGCGAAAAAGAATTCGGCGAAAACCTCAAAGATTTCAAGGAATATATCGATGGCTACCTGGCGCCTTCGGCTAAAGATGGCAGGGGGCTGAAAGGGCAGATTCTTTCCAAGGCTCGCAGGATCAGCACTCTGAGCAACCTCGTGAATCGTTCCGGAGGCATCAGCCTTGCCAAAGCTTGGGGAATCAAACTTTCCGCAGCATCTCGGATGAATGCATCTATGGCAGCCGACATGCAATCGTTATTTGAATATGCCGTAGAACACGAGAATGGTGGCTGGTATTATCCTAATGCCGTCATGCCATGGCGCGGCTTGCTCGAGAGCGAACTATATGCTCACTCGATGCTCTGTGGCCTGTTTTCAAATGAATATATTGTAGCGGCGCTGCCGTCTGTCGCTGCTTCGTTCGCCGGCTCCTCTGCGACCACCGCTTCTGCCAGAGCGAAGGAAATCGCTGACGGAATCCGTATCTGGATAATGCTCCAGAAGGAAACTCAGCATTGGGAGGCCGATCCTGGTTACGTGGACGGAATCAATTCAGTTCTTAGCGGCTCCTCTGAGGTGCTTGCCACTAAAGTAATCCGCCTCGTGAAGACATACCGCAATCCGATCAAGGACATCAAGGCCGCAGGCAACGGATTTACCATCGAAAGGCATTTCTACAAAGAAGTCCGTGGAGCAGAGGGCAAGGTTACCCAGCTTGAAATTTATCCTGGCACTTTGCTGCACGTCGGCGACAAGGTTACTGCCGAGTATAAGATACATAGCGATGAGAACCGTAGTTTCGTGAAACTCACCGCTCCGCGCGAGGCTGCCTTCATTCCGGTGGAGCAGATTTCTGGCTGGTATGGCTGGTGGGGCCGCCCGATTGCATACAATGCATGGAGCTTCACTCCGTCTGGTTACAGGGATGTCAAGTTCGACCGCACGGAGTTCTTCTATGATGTTTATCCGGAGGAAGACACTGTGGCCAGTGAAGACCTCTACGTCACTCGCGAAGGTGAGTTCGTCGCCCCTGTCGTAACAATCGAGTCTCTCTATGCGAATCATTATCGTGCCAACGACAAGTACCGAGGCACAGTAAAGTCTGCCCAGTAAGGCAAAGGCCTGGCTTGCGGCAATATTCAGAAAACGTCCCCTGCTTGGCAACTTGCAGGAGACGTTCTGTTAATGGCTTTGGGTGTAATTCCTTGTCATTGGCTTTTCGGTCGGCTAGCCCGGTGATATTTTTGCGTTCGCTAGCCGGCCCTTTCCTGTATATCCATGGGTTTAGAGGTTCCAGGAGAAGCCAACGTAAGGGTAGAACACGTTGGCACTCCAGCCGTTATGCTGGAGATAGAGGACTTGTGACATGATTCCTGCCCTTAGCTGGAAGCGGCGTGAAGTCACGAGCCTGTAACCAGTGGTCAGCGTCAGGGGAGAGATTCCATATTCATTCCTCCTCTTGTTTCTTAAGCGTAAAACGTCACCTTCCTGAATCAGTTCGGTATATTCCTCATTCTCATAGATTGCTCTCATGCCTAGTCCCAGTTCGAAATTGTTTCTTCCATTGCCAAAGAGCCGATAAGCAGTGAAAGGTACCGAGATTTGGTGGTCAGAAGCGTCCCCTCTAATGAAACTGCTAGTATATTCAAACCCATAGCCGATACCCGTCCTGAATCCATATTTTGAATTTGGTTTGAACCTTTGGTCGTATGAGACTCCGGCAAGCCCGTATGGTGCCCCTACGTCGAACCCAAGAGATCTGTGATAGCCGTTGTTGGTTTTGTGATCTTGCGCAGGCAGATTAATTGAAAACAAAAGCATGAGCGTCGCGCAGATGGTAAAAGCTGAATTAGAAATTTTTAACATAAGATATTAATATTTGTCCGTCGCTCAATGCTACAGAGATTTTTAAAAGCTGAATTTCCCAGAATCAATAATAATGCCAGAATCATGACGCACGAATAGAGTCTGCGCTCTTGATCGTTTCTGTTGGTTGCTTGTGATGAACACAGTGAATCATAATTCAAGAAAATCCGGTAAAATGTTCCAAAAAAGTTTGCAGAATTAAAAATCTGTCGTATCTTTGCAATCCCGAAATACGAAAACAGCTTCGGAAAAGTTCGGGAGCTTAGCTCAGTTGGTTCAGAGCGTCTGCCTTACAAGCAGAGGGTCGGGGGTTCGACTCCCTCAGCTCCCACGAAAAGTTCAACAGTAACATGTTGGGCTTTTTTTGTGCATGTCCCCACCTGGTGACTGCACCTGTCATCCTAGCATCTACTTGTTATTAAGTACATTCCGCCATTCTCCCAACCGAGAATCTGTGCGTATTACCCCGTCATCCTGAACTTGTAAAGAATCTATTCGACCCACCCCGTCATCCTGAACTTGATTCAGGATCTGCTTCCGTAACCCTAGATTCCGGTTCAAGCCCATGGTTAGAGCATTTTACCTCGTCATCCTGCGACCAATGCGTGGAGTCCAGTCCAGATGCCTTTGCCGAGCGAACCTATCCAATGTACAAGGCTCTCCGACGTGGCATGCCATGCGAACACCCTACATGACATCTTGGGTGTTTACACGCCAACTTTAATTACAGCCACCCTAGAGGCACGGAACCTCGCTCGGCAAAAGCACAACGAGCCACTTAGCACACCCCTTCCAGTGACGGCTATGCCCTTGCGCTGGCTCGCTAGTTGGTGCTTGTGTCGAATCCGCCCGACGAAGCCGTGGCCTCGGAACGTATTTTTCACACAATTACTGGCCACGACCCCCATCACCATATTCCCTACAGTCTCATTGAGAGCACGCCCAAATTTAACTGAGGCGGCATCATGGAGTTTTCCAAATGGGTGAACAGTCAGTTGAAGTATCCTGAGCATGCCAAACAGAATGGCATCGAAGGCCGTGTAACCATACGGTTCACATGGAATTGTACGTAACGTCACAGTGCTTCGCAGCGCACACGAAGAACTAGATGCTGAAGCTCTCAAGGTGATTTCTGCGTCTTCCAGATGGGAGCCGGGCATGTTGCATGGAAAATCAGTTCTTGTTACATTTGTGTACCCCGTAATCTTTATGCTGAAATGAGAAAAGCTCTGCTGATACTTCTATGGTTGATTGTCACCGTTCCCCTGGGGGCGCAGACCACGCATCGGGATTCTGTACTCACGCAGGCACGGTACCTGAAAAGCATCTACCGTACGGACGAGGCTATAAAATTGCTGTCTTCCATGGTGCAGCCAGATGCGATGGACGAAGAGGTACTCTCGGAACTGGCCGACTGCCATTTCCAAAGTGGCGATTATGAAAGCGTCTCCGGCACCTATTTACTGCTTTCGTCACTTGCGCCGGGAAGCATTCTTTATAAGATTCGGCTGATGCAGGCCAGCTATCGGCTCAAAGCCTATCCGCAAAGCATTCAAACCGGACGTGAAGTGTTGCAACTGGACTCCATCCCCGCTGTAGTCAGCTATATTGGTGATGCTTTCCGCCAGATGGAACAAGCCGATTCTGCCCTTTGGTATTATCGCAAGGCTCTTGGCATGAAACCGGTGAATGAATCGGTGGTAGCAAAAGCAGTCAATATTCTGATCATGAGAGAAGACTACGATGGGGCGGTCGCCATTATGGAACCATTTCTGGCAGTAGACCCCGACAATGCCACCATTGCTCCGCTCAAGGGCCTTGCCCTCTAGCGGAAAGGAGATTACGATGGCTCAGTCAAGGTGTTCAGCCGGCAGGAGGAAGTCGGGAATGACTCTTATCCCATCCACTATTATCTAGGGCAGAGCTATTGGCATACGCAAATTCTTTGGCGGGCGGAGGATGAACTTCTTGCTGCGTGGCGAATAGATTCAAGTGACGTAAATCTTGCCTATTCCATTGCTGTCATAAAAATGGACGCTTATCGTCCTTTCGAGAAGGAAGTGAAACCTTGGCTGGACAAAGCTTGGAATATGATTCAACCCGACTCGGCCATGATGTCACGGCTGCATCAGCAATATGGGTTGGGATACTACAGGAGAGGAGATTCCTGGGACAAGGCCATCGAGCACTATAAGGAGGCTTACCGCTATAATCCCAAGTTCATATCGGCCCTCTCCTCCATTGCATATTGCTATGAAATCAAGAAGGACTACAAACAGGCTCTCCAGTGGTTTGAGAAATACCTTCAGGTTGCCAGTCCGGGTTCGAAAGGATATGAATACGCAGCAGGCGAAGTGACCTTCTTGAAGGGTGAATTGTTTATGGAAAAACCTCAATCCGAATGAGAAGAATCCTCCTCATATCCGCCCTGGCCCTTGCATCTGCGATTCGCCTCGTCATGGGGCGCTACATTCTCTTCGGCGTAAAGTGGAACTTCGGCAAGATGAATGCCGCCCACAGCACACGGGCGCAGCAGGCGGCGATGAATATGGTGTTCTAGAAACATGTTTCTCAGAATATTTTTTACTACTTTTGTGAAAATGTGATTTGAAATGCTTGGCTTGCTATTCGTAAACTGGAATATGAATCCTGAGATATTCAGGATAGGAGGTTTCGCTGTAAGATGGTACGGCGTGCTATTCGTCTCTGGTTTCATTCTTGGCTACTGGATGTTCATCAAGTTCTGCCAGAAGGAGCGTGTAGACACGAATATGCTGGATCCATTGCTTTTCACCCTTCTCATCGGTACTTTGGTAGGCTCTAGGCTCGGTCACTGCATTTTCTATCAGCCAGAATATTATTTTGGTTCTTGGAAAGGATTCCTCGAAATATTTGAAATTTGGAAAGGTGGCTTGGCTAGCCATGGCGGTGCGATAATGCTAGTCCTCTGCATGATCTGGTTCGCCCATAAATACGGCCCGAAATATCATATCGACTTCATGTGGCTCGTTGATCATTTGGCAATTGCCGTCGCATTCGCAGGTGCATTCATCAGGCTCGGAAATCTGTGTAACTCAGAGATCTATGGCGACGTGACCAGCCTGCCGTGGGGATTTATTTTCGAGCGCAGGGGAGAGACTGAGCCTAAACATCCTACTCAGATTTACGAGTCACTCAGTTATTTCATCCTTGGCCTAATCTTGGTCTGGATTTATGTCAGACGCCTCAATAAAACCTACAGAGGCACGTTCATTGGGATATTTTTCATAGTCTGCTTCGGAATGCGCTTCTTAATTGAGTTCATCAAAGAACCGCAAGTCGAGTTCGAGGAGGGCATGGCATTAGACATGGGCCAGTGGCTCAGCATACCATTTGTTATACTCGGCATAATAGCTTTGATCTGGGCCTACAAGAAGAAAATTCCTGCTGCGGCAATCATTTCTGATGAGAAACCTAAGAAGCAGGGACCCACTCATTATGCAAAAAGCCTGCAGAAGTGATAAAAGCATTGTTTTTCGACATTGACGGCACTCTTCTGAGTTTCAGCACTCACAGGATGTCAGAAGGCTTGAAGTCTGCCTTATGTAAAGCCAGGGACAATGGCTTGAAACTTTTCATTTCTACAGGGAGAAGCCCGCATTTTTTCGGGCAGCTTGAAGGATTCCCTTTCGATGGCTACATTGCCATGAACGGGGCCATAAATGTTGTAGACGGCAAGATTGTAGACCATAGTCCGATAGAAAAGGAAACATCGATGCGAATAGCCGATTTCGCCATGCGGGAGAATGTTCCATGCTGGACTTTTGCCAAGGATGTGGCAGCGATCAACTGCATGAACGAAGTTTCCACCGAAATGGCAAATCAAACTTTGGTCAAGCCTGACAGATTCTGCGATATCAGGAAGGTGGCAGAAAATAATGACATATATGAATATTCCATATTCATGACTGAAGAAGAGGTAAATTCTCGCTTCGTGCCAGTGCTCCGCGGACTGACATACCCTCGCTGGCATCCGTATTTCTGCGACATAGTCAATGAGGGGCTTTCGAAGTCTCACGGCGCTGCCAAGATTCTGGAAAGCCTTGGAATCAAGAGAGAAGAGTGCATGGCTTTCGGGGACGGCGGCAATGATATTTCTATAATTGAATATGCAGGCATAGGGGTGGCTATGGGCAATGCCAATGACGATGTCAAAGCTGTTGCTGACTACGTCACTTTGTCCGTTGACGAAGACGGAATTCCGGCTGCTCTCTGCCATTTCGGACTCGCATAGAAACAAAGTAAAAATTTGCACTCGGAAACTATAAAATTTTCATAGTTTCCGAGTGCATCGTTTTAACAAATTATATATTAATTTATTAGTGAGAGAAACCGAGGATTAGCGATTGAAAAAATCTTCGCAAAATCGCAATCTTGGCAATGCTTTTGTATAATATTGCACGTCTTTATTAGGGCATGAAATCAAAATATTCATAAATGACAGGACTGACAAAAGAAAAAATAATGGATGTTGCGCTGGCTCTCTTTATGGAGCGCGGCATAAGGGACGTGTCGATAGACGAGGTCTGCCATGAGCTGGGAATATCCAAGAAGACCTTCTATGTGTTCTATGCAAAGAAGGAAGACTTGGTGAGAGACACTGTCTACTTCCAGTTGGAGGAGAGGCATGATATGATGGTGGCTTTCATGGGAACCAGGAATCCCGTGCAGGTGCTGAAAGTCCTACCAAGCATGATTGACGAATACAACATGTGCGAGTCAAATTATTTAAGAGCTACGTACGATCTTAAGAAATACTATCCAAAGACATTCGAGACCGTCATGTCAGATAACCTCAATGCCTCCAATAAGGCTATGGGCGAATTCATAGACTGGGGTACTAGAGAAGGATTTTTTCGTAGCGACATAGACAAAGATTCATGTCTGGTTATAATATCCATAATATTCAATGGATTCAACTCATTTGCCTACGATTTGAGTTCATCTAAGAGGAAAAGACCATCAACAACGGCTCTCGTGAAAACCATCGTTGACATAATAACCCATACCCTGCTGTCTAATAAAGGCTGGGAAGAATACAATAAAGCAGAAGATCCAAGCGAGGCAAAGAATTCCAAGGCATTCAGGCTGCCACGGTGTGGGGCGCACGAAAACAGAATATCAGAATAATTTACTATATGACAACAAAAAGATTAATGTTGATTGTGGCTGGCATGGCGATGGCTTCGGTCGTCGTCTCTGCACAGTACAAAGATAACGCAGAGCCTGTGCATGCATCATCGGACACTACTTTTCTCACGCTGGATCAGGCGCTAGAAATTGCCTTGAGCGAGAACGTGTCTGTCAAAGTGGCCGATAAAGACATAGAGAAGGCTGGCTACGCAAAGAAAGGAACTTATGCTTCTCTTTTCCCGCAGGTAGATGCCTCAGGAAACTTCCAGAGAACAATTAAAAAACAGGTGATGTACATGGATTTCGACATGAGTTCCCTGTTTCCTGGCGATAGCACAGGCACATCTCTTCCGGGTGGAGGCGATTCTGGCAAGTCATCAGGCGGCGGAATCGAGGTCGGTCGCTGGAACACATGGAGCGCCGCTTTGACAGCGACGATGCCTATCGTGAATGTGCAGCTCTGGAAAAGCATCAAGCTTTCGGGGCAGGATGTAGAACTTGCGGTGGAGAAGGCCAGATCGTCCAGGCTGGACATGGTCACGCAGGTGAAGCAGGCCTTCTATTCTGTCCTGCTCGCTAAAGAGGCTTTCAATGTCTACAAGAGCGTTTATGAGAATGCCGTTGACAATTTCAAGCAGACCGAAATGAGATACAACGCCCAGAAGGCTTCTGAGCTTGAATATACAAGGGCAAAGGCAACGGTTGCTAACGCCATCCCGAATGTCTACAATGCGGAAAGCTCGATAATCTTGGCTCTTTGGCAGTTGAAGGCTGTCATGGGAGTTGATCTGGACGAGTCCATAGACGTGGCGGGCTTGTTAGATGATTATTCGGATAACATGACTTACGACATGTCGATCTCTGATTCTTTGTCCATGGACTATAACACGACTATGCGTCAGCTGGCCATCCAGGCGGAGGAGCTTGCGACGAATATCAGGATTCAGAAGGCTGCTTACCTGCCAACTCTCTCGGTGGCATATTCCTACCAGTACTACGCAATGGAGAATAGCTTTAAGTTCAGCCAGTACCATTGGACTCCATATTCGTATGTAGGCATCAGCCTTAATATCCCCATCTTTTCAGGAGGAAAGAGGCTGAACCAGGTCCGGCAGGCTAAGGTGCAGGCCGCTCAGCTCGATCTTCAGATGCGTGAAACGGAGCGCCAGCTCAAAATCGGCATCCGGCAGTACCTGACCACGATGCAGACGAATCTAAAGAGCTATGTTGCCGCTCAGGATGCCGTCCAAACTGCTCAGAAAGCGTACGACATCAGCGCTGAGTCTTATAAAGTCGGGAGGAGCACCATAACTGACCTGAATGATGCGCAGCTCGCCCTTACTCAGTCTAGGCTAGCAGTTTCCCAGGCGGTTTACAACTTCGAGGTCGCAAAGGCGCATCTTGAGCAGATCATCGGTCACGATTTCATTGATGAGGAAGGAAACGTTGATTTGGAAAATAGGTAATGAATATAAAATAGTAATGAAATATGAAGAGGATTTACAAAACATTAGCCATCATCGTGGTAACGGCTGCCATGGTTGGCTGCAGCGGCAATAAAACGAAGACCGCTGAGACGGAAACAGTGGATGACGTTAACAGGATCTCTATCGCCGAAGCCGTGATGCAGGACGTGCCGCAGTCGGAAGTGTATTCTTCGACGGTGGAAGCGTTTGCGGTTAACAATATTGCTCCGCAGGCCGGCGGGAGAATTGATAAGATAAAGGCGGATATTGGAGATTTCGTGTCCAAAGGTCAAATATTGGCAATCATGGATGCGGCTCAGCTAGACCAGACCCGGATGAAGCTTCGGAACGATTCGACAGAGCTTGGCCGTCTTAAGAGCCTTTACCTTCAGGGCGGTGTCTCCAAGTCTGATTACGACGCCTCAGAAATGGCTTACAACGTCAGCAAGAGGGCTTACGACAATCTGCTTGAGAACACTGTGCTACGCTCTCCTCTTAACGGAGTGGTGTCTGCGAGAAATTACGATAAAGGCGACATGTATTCCGGACAGCCTATTTACGTGGTTGAGCAAATAACACCGGTGAAACTGCTCGTAGGCATTTCAGAGACTGACTACACCAAGGTCAAGAAAGGCGACAAAGTGAAGATTACCGCCGATGCCCTGCCGGGACAGGAGTTCACAGGCACCGTCAACAAGATCTACCCTACGATCGACCCTAACACTCACACCTTCACGACAGAGATAATAGTCCCAAACGGCGATAGGTCTCTTCGTCCAGGAATGTTCGCAAGGGTGAGCGTGGAATTCGGAGTGAACCACAGCATCGTAATTCCAGACGTGGCTGTAGTGAAGCAGCAGGGTTCTTCCGTCAGGATAGTTTTCGTCGTGCAGCCTGACAGCACCGTCAACAGCACCGTTGTTACCCTCGGAAGGCATTTCGGTACCAGCTACGAGATTCTGAACGGGTTGAACGAAGGCGACCGGGTTGCGGCCAAGGGCAGCACAAGCCTGAGGGATGGAGATAAAGTAGAGGTTCTTTCATCTAACGATTAATTGAATATTTAAGATGAGCCTATATAAATCATCAGTAAATCGTCCTGTCACGACGGCCTTGGTATTTTTGGCCTTTGCCATATTCGGTGTGTTCTCCCTTGTGAGGACTCCATTGGCATTGTTCCCGGATTTCGATGCCAACATCGTGATGGTGATGTCCTCGTATCCGGGCGCGAGTGCTTCGGATGTCGAGTCGAATGTGACTAAGGTGCTTGAGAACTCACTAAACAGCGTTGAGAATCTCAAGGACATGACTTCAAACTCTAAGGAGAATATCTCTATTGTCGTATTGGAGTTCAAATACGGAACCGACATCGATCAGGCTTGCAATGATGTCAGGGATAAGCTGGACTTGGTCAGCCAGTCCCTTCCGGACGGAGCTTCGACCCCGGTATTGTTCAAGTTTGGAATGGATGACATGCCTGTGCTGATCCTGTCCGCTCAGGCAGGAGAGAGTCTTCCGGGCCTCGAAAAGATATTGGACGACAAGGTCACGACCCCTCTAGGGCGTGTGGACGGCGTTGGAAGCGTGCTGGTAGTTGGCGCTCCAGAGCGTGAGATTCAGGTTTATTGCGATCCGGACAAGCTTCAAGCCTACGGACTTTCGGTAAGCACAATTTCCCAGATTCTTGGGGCTGAGAACCGGAACATCCCGTCAGGAAACATCGACATCGGTTCGGAGACTTACACGTTGAGGGTGGAGAAGGAATTCAAAGATCCTCAGGAGATGCTTGACGTAGTGGTTGGGCAGTCTAATGGCCATCTGGTGTATTTGAGAGATGTCGCCACTATTTTTGATGGTCCGCAAGAGAAATCCCAGGAATCTTTCACCAACGGCATGCAGTCTGCCATGATTGCCATAACGAAGCAGACCGGCTCAAATACGGTGAATGTGATTAGGGGAGTGAACGAAAAGCTCGCAGAGGTTGCCCCTACTCTGCCTTCGGACATTAAAATATCTACCGTCATCGACTCTTCCGACAACATCATCAATACCATTGGCTCATTGAAGGAGACCATTCTTATCACGCTTCTGGTGGTGATGCTAGTCGTCTTTATATTCCTTGGCAGATGGAGAGCTACGTTCATCGTCATCCTTTCTATCCCTATAGCCTTGCTCGGATCTCTGGTTTACCTTTTCGCGACAGGCAACACTTTGAACATCATTTCAATGTCGGCCTTGTCAATTGCGATAGGCATGGTCGTGGATGACTCCATAGTCGTGCTGGAGAATATCTCAACCCACTTGGAGAGGGGAGAGAAACCAAAGGAAGCAGCTATTCACGGTACGGAAGAGGTAGGCATTTCCGTCATGGCATCCACTCTCACGATGTTCTGCGTGTTCTTGCCTCTGACTATGGTGTCTGGTATGGCCGGAATATTATTCAAGCAACTTGGCTGGATCGTCAGCATAATCATGGCTATATCTCTGGCTGCGTCTCTGTCCCTTGTTCCGATGCTCTGCTCCAAGATGCTCACTAACAAGAAGAAGACTGGCAAGCTCCACAGGATGATCTTCGATCCTGTCGAGAAATTCTTGGGGAATATATCGAATGGTTATTCTAGGATAATCAATTGGGCCGTAAGCCACAAGGTTCTCGTGGTCACAATCTGCGCCGCCATATTCGTGGCCGTGCTGGTTTTCTTAGGGCCTGGCATAAAGACCGAGTTCTTCCCTAACCAGGATCAAGGCCGTCTGACTGTTGAGATTCAGCTGCCGGTTGGAACCGAGCAGACCGTCACTGGCGATTTCGCCAAGAAATTCGCTGACAGGCTGCATGAAGAGATTCCAGAGATTAAGGTGCTGCAATACAGGTTCGGACAGGCTAGCTCGGACAACACCATGGCTTCGATACAGAGCAATGGCTCGAACATAGTTTCCATGAACATCAACCTAGGCTCGATGGAGCAGCGTAAGAGATCTTCCACCGAGATAGCCGACATCATCAGAAAAGACTTGAGGGATTACCCTGAGGTTCGGAAAGCAACTGTCAGGGAAGGCATGGGCGGCGTAGGCGGAGCTTCTTCAGTGGAGCTTGAAATCTACGGATATGATTTCGAAGAAACCGAATCTATAGCTAGAGAGATACAGTCGAAGATGCTTGAGAACGAGGCCTTCTCACAGGTTACCCTCAGCCGTGATGAATATACTCCTGAATATCTCATAGATTTCGATAGGACCAAGCTTGCTATAAACGGGCTTAACTCTACTATCGCCGCGGCTGCCTTCAGTGCTGCCATGAGTGGTTCCGTGACCTCGGTTTACAGAGAGGAAGGTGAAGAGTATGACATTCGCGTCCGTTACCCGAAGAACTACAGGGCGAGCATCGAGGACATAGCCAACACAATAGTCTATACCCCTACTGGAAATGCCGTTAGAATTAAAGATCTGGGAACTATCCAAGAGGGCTTTGTGCCTCCTACCATCGAGAGGAAAAATCGTGAACGTTATATTGACGTCAACGGAGTCGTTGCAAGGGGACATGCGCTTAGCGATGCCGTGGCTGCCACGGAGCAGATCGTCAAGGGAACCAGCATGCCGAGCAACATCACTACTGACATAGGAGGAAGTTACGAGGATCAGCAGGACATGTTCGGAGATTTGCTAACCCTTATGGTACTGATAGTAATCTTGGTATATATGGTGATGGCTTCTCAGTTCGAGTCCTTCATCAGTCCGCTGGTAATCATGTTCTCCGTGCCATTCGCCATAACAGGCGTAATCCTAGGCCTTCGCATCGGCAACACGCCATTGAGCGTAATGGCAATGATTGGCTTGCTGATCCTGATTGGAATCGTGGTTAAGAACGGTATCGTGCTCATCGATTACACCAATCTTATGAGGGAGAGAGGAATGAGCATCGTGGAAGCGTCCGTAACGGCGGCAAGGAGTCGTCTGCGCCCTATCCTCATGACCACCTTGACCACAGTCCTTGGAATGATTCCTATGGCCGTCGGCCAAGGGGAAGGTGCAGAGATGTGGAGGCCTCTTGGCCTTACGGTAGCCTGGGGCCTTACGGTTTCGACCGTCGTCACCCTTATTCTGATCCCTGTGATCTACTGCGCAGTGAGCTCTTTCCAGGAGAAGCGCAGGCAGCGCAAGGAGCAGAAAAATGCCGAGACGAAAATTGCGAAAGCATAGGAAATATTAATATATCGCATTGAATATGAAAGCATTATTTATATCGTACAATCAAGGATTCGGACACGATGTCCTGCGTCTTCTGGATCGGGAACACCAGAGAGGGTTCACTCAGTGGCTGGATATTCAAGGTCGCGGTGAGATGAATGGCGAGCCGCATTATGGCAATCATGCCTGGCCGGTTCAGAACAACGCAATTCTGACTGTCGTGAAAGATGACCAGAAAGCCAGGCATCTGCTCGCTGAACTAGACAAAATGGACAAGGCATCGCCGGATCTCGGCCTGAGGACTTTCCTTTGGAATGTTGAGGAGTCGACTCTTCCTGAAGAATAGTAATCTTTTTTCCTTATATTTGTTTCGGAACGGAAATTGCGAGGTTCTGTTCCGAAATTTTTAAACTTTTGTATCATGGAAATAATTGCGACAAACGAAAATTTTAATGATTTGGTTTCTTCAGGCGTAGTTCTGGCAGATTTCTGGGCTACTTGGTGCGGCCCATGCCGCGCTCTTGCCCCTACTGTAGAGGCTATTGCAAACGAATATGACGGTAAGGTTAAGGTCGTCAAATGCAACGTGGACGAGTGCGATGCACCTGCCGGAGAGCATGGGATACGGAATATTCCGACACTGCTTTTCTTCAAAGACGGGAAAGTCGTAGACAAGCTGGTCGGCAACGTCCCTAAAAACGAAATCACTACCAAACTTAATACACTGTTATAAATTTTCATTATGAAAAGGCTATTCTTTATTCTTGCCATCTCTTGCATGGCAACGGTAGGAATGAATGCCCAGCGTTACAATAGGGCATCATTCGGAATAATCGGTGGGCTCACTTCCTCAAAGTCACATGTGAAGGATGTGGATGCCAGCTCCCTTTCTCTTTATCATGTCGGTATCACCGCACAGCTGCCGCTTGTCTCCGGATTAGCGATTCAGCCGAGCCTTCTTTATCAGGTTAAAGGAACGTCAGTCGGCAAAATTGATGACGCACAATGGAAAGATTTCGAAACCAAAGTTGGGTATCTGGAGCTTCCTGTCCAGATTCAGTGGGGGCCGGATCTCGGGTTCTTGCGCCCTTATGCCTTCGCAGAGCCTTTCGTGGGCTACCGACTTGGGTCCAGCAATGATGGCCAGGCAAAAACTATCAAGAGCGAACTCAAGAAAGCTGAATATGGCCTTGGCGTGGGCGCCGGATTGGATTTCTGGAAACTGCAATTTTCAATCAAGTATTTCTGGAATTTCGGGAATATCTATGACTCCGGCAATATCGCAGACACGGTGGGCGACAAGGTTCGCGATGCCGTCAATGACGGAAACAACTTCAATGGCGTAGCTGTCTCGCTGGCGTTTTTCTTCTAAATAGGAATTTGATGTCAGGAGAAAAGAGACTTGCGATTTTCTGCTCATCCAGCAGTGAGATAAATCCAAATTACAATCAGGCTGCGCGAGAACTCACTCGCGCGGCTTGTTCATTAGGCTACGTCATAGTGTCTGGCGGTACGGTCAAAGGAACCATGGGTGTCGTCGCAGACGCGGTCGTCGAGTGTGGTGGAAAGCATGTCGGGGTGATTCCGAAATTCATGGCGGAAGTGGCTTACCCAAAGCTGTCCGAAGTCATCTGGACGGACACCATGTCTGAACGGAAGGAGGAGATGCGTCGAGGCACATGTGTGGCTGTGGCTCTTCCTGGCGGCATAGGAACATTAGACGAATTGATAGAAACCCTGACTCTGGCAAAGCTGAAACGGTACCATGGCAAAGTCTTCGCCCTGAATGTAGATGGCTTCTACGATCCACTTGCCAGTCTTTTGGACTTTTTCGTGTCCACGGGAATGCTTGACGAATGCTCTAGGAGCCTGATTGAATTTCCAAGCACGGTCACGGAATTTGCCGAAAGCCTTTCGAAGATATGATCCTGGATGAAATAAGGTCATATCTTGGGGAAGACTGGAATTCAATCACAAGGCTGATTTCCGAGTCTTTGCGTAGCGACATAACGCTTCTGAATCTTACTAACGACTCGATACTTAAGAATTCCGGCAAGCAGCTCCGCCCAATGATATCCCTGCTTGTGTCAAGGGCATGTTCTCAAGGAAACATCACCAATGATAGCATTCGCTACGCCGCTGCCGCAGAACTGCTGCACAACGCAACGTTGCTGCACGACGATGTGGCGGATTGCAGCGTCAAAAGACGAGGCAAGCCTACTGTCATGTCCATCTTGGGCAGCAATGCCTCTGTCCTGATAGGGGATTTCTGGCTCGTGAAGGCGATGAAAAGTATTCTTGATGCTGCAAAGAATACTGACAAGGTAATAAGAATATTTTCCAAGACGCTCAGCGATTTGGCTGAAGGGGAGATGCTCCAATTGCAGAAGGCTCAGACCGGGGACACCACCGAGGAGGATTACCTGAGGATTATATTCAATAAGACGGCGTCATTATTTGAGGCTGCGGCCTATTCTGCGGCTATTTCCGTTGATGCCGCTGCCGACGTGGTCTCAGCTATACGTGAATATTCCGTCTACCTAGGCTTGGCTTTCCAGATCCGCGACGATATGTTCGACTATTATGATGAGGGCGCGATTGGGAAGCCTGTGGGAATAGACTTGGACGAGCAGAAGATTACGCTGCCGCTTCTTTGCGCTTTAGAAACCGTGAGCAATGAAGAGGCTGATTACGTGAGGCAGAAAGTAAATGACATTCATGAGAATCCTTCGTATAAGGCGGAGATCAGGGATTTCGTTTTCCAGCATGACGGCCTAGAAGGTGCCTGCGAGAAACTTCATGAATATGTTGACAAGGCAATAAAATCTCTGTCTGTGCTTCCTAATTCGCAAGAAAAAAGCTATCTTGCACAGATTGCCGAATTCACGGCTGACAGGGACAAATGAGGCTTGAAGAAATAATTGGCAACGCTGATGCGGTGAAGTCGCTGGAATTCATGGTTTCCAGTGGACGCATTCCGCACGCTATGATGCTGTATGAGAATGACGGCTGTGGGGCTATGAAAATCGCCATGGCTTTTCTCGATTCCATATTCAATCATGACCATAAAGTTTCGGCCATGATTCATCCGGACGTTCACTACGTTTATCCGGTGGCCATTGGTTCTAAGGTGAACGAGAAGCAGGAAAACTTGCTGGCAGGGCTTTTCCTCCCATATTGGAGAGAATTGATGGTGAAAAATCCGTATTCATTGGAAAATGAAGTCAGCTCAGCATTCGGCATTGAGGGAAAGCAGGCGGTAATTAATGTGGCAGAGGCTAGGGAAATCCTAGACAAAATATTCATATCATCTTTCGAAGGTGGGTGGAAGGCTATCGTCGTGTACCTTCCGGAGAAAATGAACCAGTCTTCTGCCAATGCCCTTCTCAAAGTGGTTGAGGAACCACCGGATAAGACAATATTCATAATGATCACCCATGCGCCCGAAAAGGTGATGCCTACGATTTCTTCCAGGTGCCAGGCGATGAGGGTGATGCCATATTCAAAGGATGAAATCGTGAACATCCTGATTTCTGAATTTGGCAAAGGGCAGGCTGAGGCTGCTCAGGCTGCAGATATTGCTGGCGGCAGCGTAGGAGAAGCATTGCACTTTCTCTCGGACAGGGAAGATTATCAGGAGCAGATGGGCATATTCAAGGATCTAATGACGTCTCTCGCTGCCAGAGACCTTTTAGGTGCCTTGGCTTGTGGAGAAAGGGCTGCTGCGATGGCATCGCGTGAAAAACAGAAAGCTTTTTGTAAATTTGCAGGAGAATGTCTCAGAAAGATATTCCTGTTCCAGCAAAAACTTCCCGGGCTTTCGGCATATTCCGAAGAAGAGAGGCAATTTTTTTCGGCTTTGGCAGACCGAAGCAGGAGAAATTTTCCTAGGCAGGCTTTGGCTTGCTTTGACAGGACCCGGATGCTGCTAGATCGCAACGTGAATCAGAAAATCATATTCTGTGATGTCGTGAACAGGCTTTACGGAATTTTTTAAATACGCATAATGGACAACGCATCGAAAGAAAATATAAAATTTGACTGCAACCGTGGCTGCATGGTCTCGAACAATCCTGAGACGGGGGAGTACTCATGCACATACAGGCGCGGATGCTGCAAGCTGGAGGATTATAATTGGCTTATTGGCGTTCGCCAAGAGCAATTCAAGGACTTGTTCGAGGTTCGTTTCAAGGATACTCGTAAAGGAATTTACATTAACGACTCTGGACAGAGCATAAAAATGGGTGATCTGGTCATCGTCGAGGCTGCTAATGGTCATGACTTCGGAATTGTGACTCTGGAGGGACCTGTAGTCGGTCGTCAGATGAAATGCAAGGGCATCGATCCTGATACGAATCCGCTCAAAAAGATTTATCGCAAGGCGAAGCCTTTCGATATCGCCAAATGGCAAGAATCGATTGCAAAGGAGCAAGATACGATGATTCAGGCTCGCAGAATTGCTGCAGAGCTAGGCCTTGATATGAAAATCGGTGATGTAGAATATCAGGGAGACGGCACTAAGGCAATTTTTTATTACATTGCTGATGGGCGCGTGGATTTCCGCCAGCTGATTAAGGTTTTCGCCGAGGAGTTCCGCATCAGGATAGAGATGAAGCAAATCGGGGCACGTCAGGAGGCTGGCCTGATAGGTGGCCTCGGGGTGTGCGGCCGTGAACTTTGCTGTGCGAACTACTTTACGAATTTCCAGTCGATATCGACATCGGCGGCTCGCGTGCAGGATTTGTCAATGAATCCGCAGAAGCTTGCCGGTCAGTGCGGAAAACTGAAATGCTGCCTGAATTACGAGGTGGCAGCCTATATGGAAGCGCAGTCACACATTCCAAAAATTAATGAGCCTCTCGAGTTCCAGGATGGTCATGCTTTCCTGGTGAAGACAGACATCCTTCGCGAGACTATGTATTTCTCTTACGACAAAAATTCTTTGTCTGAGACATATCCCCTCTCTGCTCGTAAGGTAAAGGAAATCATTGAAATGAATAAATACGGAAAGAAGCCTGAGTCTTTAAAGCCAAATGTCGAGCCTTCTGCTGCGCCGGAATTCGTTTCCGCTGTCGGCGACGATGCGATAACAAGGTTTGACAAACGGCCTAGGAAAAATAAGAAACGCTGGAAGGGGAAGCGCGGCGCAGGCGATTACAAGGCAGATTCGGTTAACGTCAAGGCTGGTGAAAAGCAAGGTGTTCCGGCGGTCAGGCGTGCGGCACCTGCCGACAGGCGTGTCTCGTCGGACGGCCCGTCCATGAATAACGGCAATTAATCATCTATTGCTAAGTCTTTGGAATGGGTCACGGGAAACTTCGAAAATTCGCTGAGAATGAGACTTTTAAGTGCCTCTTACAGCCTTCTGCCTCGGAAGTCATTGACAAGTCCGATGGTGGTTTCCGTGTGCTTGATCATCCTATTAAAGGTAATTGGAATTCGAAGATGTTTGCGAATGCTCAGCCTATCGTGCTGGAACTTGGCTGCGGACGAGGGGAGTACACGATTGACCTTTCTCGCAGAGTTCCGTCTAGCAATTATATCGGGATTGACATCAAGGGGGCAAGGCTATGGCAGGGGGCGAAGTATGCCGTCGAACATGATCTGCCGAATGTTGCTTTCTTGCGAACTCGAATAGAATTGATCGAGGCGTTCTTTGCGCCGAGGGAAGTTTCTGAAATTTGGCTTACTTTTTCCGATCCGCAGCTAGGCAGTGCGAATAAGCGCCTGTCCAGCCCGGTTTTCTTGGAAAGATACAGAAAATTTCTTGCTTCAGGCGGACGCATTCACCTTAAGACGGACAGTCGCTTTCTTTATGAATACACTAAAGCTGTCGTAGTGGCGAATGGCCTGAATATCCTAGCCGCCACCACGGATCTTTACAACCCAAATGTGCCAATCAGCACCAGTCACCCTCAACTTGATTCAGTACCTAATACCCCCCGTCATCCTGAACTTGATTCAGGATCTAACACCCCCCGTCATCCTGAACTTGATTCAGGATCTATTGTCTGTGAGCCTAGATTCCGGGTCAAGCCCGGAATGACAAGAGAGGATCTGTACGCATCCCTTCGTCATCCTGAACTTGATTCAGGATCTAATCGCAACAATGCGATTCCAGGGCTAGACAAAGAGATCATGGCAGCCCTGACCGATGTCCAGACATTCTACGAGCGGATGTTCATGAAGCAAGGCTACAAAATCAACTACCTCTGCTTCACGATAAGTCATGAAGGCCCATTCGTCACCCCATCAGACTTCGATTCCGATTACTGGCGCTCCATCGAAGGCCCCCGTAAATTTCTGCAGAATGCATAGAACAGCCATATTCCCTGCTTCCCATCCCTTTCACAGATATTAATCTTTTTCGCAAAGCCCTGTCGCTGAATATGGCTTGTAGTGTACTGTAGAAGGGTGCCACGCGACATCGCTGGGTAAAAAAGTGGTCGATGTCGAGATACCCTGGCAAGGAATGGCCTCAGCGGCATGTCCCTCGACAGTCATCTGCGAGATCAGGTTTCGTTTTTTGCTGGCATCAATCGAGATAATATTCTAAGAGGTCTTGGATATAACTGAAAATATGAGTAGCTTCAAAACATATTAATCTCGCTTGGACATGAAAAATTTTTACATACCAGATTCTGTTAATGATTGTTTCCACATTTACTCAAACGGCACCAATGTAAATCTCCTCTGTGAGACAAGAAAAGACTATATATTCATAATGAATATGATAGCTGCTTCTTCCTTTGCTTGTAATGTCAGGATTCTAACAGACCAGGTAATGTCAACCCACTTCCATGCGATTATTTCTGGCACCGAAAGAAACTGCAACATATTTGCAAAAAGGATCATAGCAATATTGAACAGGTTCCTCAATGAGAAAGGCAGGTCATCTCATATTAATGGGGATCTGGAAGTCAGCTTAGATCCGATCTATGATTCGGATGAATTAAAGAATAAAATAATATATGTCTATAGGAATGCCCTCTCTGCAAAATTCCCTTTGATGCCTTGGAAATATGAGTGGGGGCCGGGAGACATATATTTTGTTGATCACTCAGAACTGGAGAACATAGGCAGGCCTTTGAGTGAGTTGTCTTTGTATAGGCAAAGATTGACGTTCCATACCCATGTGAATTTGCCTCAGTGGTGGAGAATGACTGATGAATGCATGATTCTGCCACACTGTTATTTCGATTGGAAGAGGGTGGAGGATATTTTCGGTTCTTCTTACGTATTCATATCTTTTATCCATCAGAAGAAGGATCAGAAACTGGAACTTGAAGCCTGCTTTAAGCATAAACTTGTTCAGCAGGCGACTGAAGTAGAACTTCGTGAGGACGCAAAAAAATTGTTCAGAGATATGTTTGGCCGGGATCGTATTTCCATAGCTACTGTTCCGGAGAAAATAGCGGTTGCCCGAAAATTGTGCCAGGATAACCGCGTCTATTCCGTCTCCATGTTAAGCCGTGTTGTTCTTTTGCCGCAAGAAATATTGGATAGCGTGTTAAATAAATAATTTTATGGTTACGCAAAGTTATGCGTAAAGTCATTTTTGATGATTCGTCCGCATGTCCTCATTGTAAAGCCCTGTCGCTGAATATGGCTTGTAGTGTACTGTAGAAGGGTGCCATGCGACATCGTTGGGTAAAAAAGTGGTCGATGTCGAGATACCCTGGCAAGGAATGGCCTCAGCGGCATGTCCCTCGACAGTCATCTGCGAGATTTATCGTGGAAAACCTAGTTGTAAATACAGGCTGTTGAATTGGTCCGTTTACGGCAGTGCAGACGGCGGAAGTTGCTGGCAGTCCTATTGGGCTTTCCTCTACGGCAGTGCAGACGGCGGAGGTCGATGGAGGTTCTATTTGGCTTTTTGCCAGATGTAGACTTTGTCGCCGCGGCGAAGCTTATGTTCGCCTTTCCAGTCGTCAGGGAAAATGATCGGGATGGAGCAGAAACTGCCTTTCGTGGCCTCCGGAACAGGTTTTAGGTCTACTCTGATTTCTGAAGCCGTGCCTTCGAATAAGCCAGTGGTAGAGCCTGTCACTAGAATGTCATCATTCATGTGCAGTGGGGCGGATTCAATCAATATTTCAGCAACCCCGATTTTATCGAACCAATTCGTGATTTTTCCGCAGTAAATCTTCGTGCGGGTAGACTGGCTGCCATAAACCTTGCTCCATTCACCCAGCCTGGCACCCTGATAATAGCCATCCCAGAAACCCCTATTGAACACCTCGGCAAGCCTGGACTTCAACGATGCCGCATATTCAGGAGTGTATGTCCCATCGCACACGGCATCCGCCGCCTTTCTGTAGCACTCCGCCGTGCGTTTCACATATTCAGCGCTCCTTGCCCTGCCCTCTATCTTGAAAATGCGAACCCCGGCATCAATGATCTTATCCATGAATTCAATGGTGCAGAGGTCTTTAGGCGACATGATATATTTATTGTCGATATTCAGCTTCGTCCCTGTCTCCAGGTCGGTCACCTCGTAGCCGCGGCGGCACAGCTGATAGCATGCCCCTCGGTTGGCTGAAGCCCCGTAAGTTTGCAGGCTCAGGTAGCATTTGCCGGAAACGGCCATGCATAGCGCCCCGTGAGCAAACATTTCAATACGCACAAGCTTCCCGGAAGGTCCGGTGATATGCTCCCTTTCTATGGCTTCATGAATATGTTTCACCTGATGCAGGTTTAGTTCCCTGGCCAGTACCACCACGTCTGCGAACTGAGAATAAAACCTAAGCGCTTCGACGTTGGAGACATTCAGTTGAGTGCTGATGTGCACCTCCAGACCAATCTGCCTGCAATATGAGATGCACGCCATGTCAGAAGCTATAATCGCATCCACGCAAGCCGCCTTCGCAGTGTCAAGCGCCTCACGCATCGGCTCCAAATCTTCTTCGTAAAGCACAATATTCAAAGTCATGTAGGCCTTTACGCCTGCTTCCCTGCACAGGCGGACGATTTCCGGTAAATCAGACGGCTGGAAATTATTCGCCGAATGCGATCGCATGTTCAGATTGCCAATCCCGAAATATACCGAATTCGCTCCGCCCTGAATCGCTGCCCGAAGGCACTCGAAGTTGCCCGCGGGGGCCATTATCTCCAAATCTTCCTTTTGCATGACGCAAAATTACATAATCTTTGGGATTGTTTAATATCGCATGACGCACATTCCTATATATAAGGTGAACATGTGCACGTTCGAGAAATGAGCATTTGATATTCAAAAGATTTAATAATATAAAATTTTCTTTGTAAACGTGATGTTCGGGTATAATATTTTCAGTAAAAGGTAAATTACTAATAATTTCTTAATATGCACGTCGACATAAGCCTTGAATATTTCACTAATGACGGAGAAACCGTCGCCATCGATTTCGGGAAGGGACCCGAGAATATGATTAGGGTCATAAACGGAGTCTGGGCATCTGTCAAAGACATAGATGTCGCTAAAAAGATCTCATATTCATTCTATGTCTTGAAAGATGGAAATGTCATCAGAAAAGAGTGGAGATCGCATGTTGTCCGCATTCCTTTTGATAAAGTAAAGAATAAAGACGATTTCAGCCTTCAGATTCGCGATCGCTGGGTGGATGCTCCTGATGATATGCCGCTGTGGTCTAAGGCATTTACGGACGTCATATTCCATAATAAGCCTGTTAAAACTAATGTGGCTGGCAATGTCTTTTTTACGCTTTCCTATCCTGACGTACGTTCAGGAGAAGTGCTTGCTATGACAGGGAGCGGCCCTCTCTTTGATGATTGGAAGAAATTCATTCCCCTTGGTTACGAGGACCCACCGTACAGAACTATATTCTTGAACGTAGCTGAGCCTTTCGAGTTCAAGTTCGTGATTTTGGATTCCAAGAAGGGCAGCCCGAAGCTGTGGGAATCGGGACCGAATCATTTCCTTGCGGAAGTGCCGGCAAAAGACAGTTTCCTCGCTATCCTTAACTTGCTGCCTGATTTCGAGAGGAAGCCATGGCGGGGTACAGGCACGGTAATCCCTATTTTCTCTCTACGGTCCGAAGATAGTTTCGGCGTGGGAGAGTTCGAGGATCTGAAAAAGCTTGCCGATTGGGCAGCTGATGCAGGCCAGAATATAATCCAAGTACTGCCAATCAACGACACGACGACGACCAAGACTTGGACAGATTCTTATCCTTACAGTGCGATCTCAAGTTTCGCCTTGAATCCTATCTACCTGTCTTTGACTGGCGCGGGGCATAAGCCTGATCCGGAATATAGGAAATCCCAGGCAGAGCTTAATTCTATGCAATATCTTGATTACGAAAGAGTCCTTAAGGAAAAGGAATACATGGCGAGGTGGCTTTTTCATAGGGACGGGCATAAAACGCTCTCTGGCGCAGATTTCAAGAACTTCATGCAGAAGAACGCCTATTGGCTAAAGCCGTATGCCGCTTTCTGCGTACTCAGGGATCATTTCGGAACTGCGGATTTCGATAAATGGAAGGAATATTCCGAATATGACGAGGCAAGGGTGAATGAATATTGCCGCGAACACGCAGACGATGAAGAATTCTATTACTGGATTCAGTATCATCTGGACAGGCAATTGAAAGATGCCGTTGAATATGCTCATTCTAAAGGCATAGCCATCAAAGGAGATATTCCAATCGGCGTTTCTAGGACGAGCGTCGAAACTTGGCGTTTCCCAAAGTTATTTAATCTTGACTCCCAGGCAGGAGCACCACCTGATGCTTTCTCTGCAGATGGTCAGAACTGGGGGTTCCCTACATATAATTGGGATGAGATGGCCAAGGATGGCTATGAGTGGTGGAAAGAGCGCCTGAAGAAAATGAGCGAATATTTCGATGCCTTCAGAATCGATCATATTCTTGGATTCTTCAGAATCTGGGAAATCCCTGTCGATAAGAAATCTGGGCTTGACGGGCACTTCAATCCTGCGCTTCCGTACTCTGGCGACGAAGTTCGCAAAATGGGCTTCGATCCTAACTCTATGCTGTTCGTCCCGGACCCCCATCATGATGGATTGTACCATCCGAGAATATCGGCCAAAAGAACCGGCGACTATAAGTCATTGACTTCTTCGTTCAAAGATAGATTCAACAGGCTGTTTGACGATTTCTTCTATCACAGGAATGATGCCCTCTGGAAGGAAACTGCCATGAAGAGGCTTGCGGCTCTTCTGGGCGCAACGAAAATGCTGGCTTGCGGGGAAGACTTGGGGATGATCCCAGAGTGCGTCCCTGAGACGATGAGGCAGTTCCGGATACTCTCGCTTGAGGTGCAAAGGATGCCGAAGGAGTTAGGGAAAGACTTCGGCGACCCAGCAGAATATCCTTACCAGTCCGTATGCACGACCAGTTCACACGATACATCCACGCTAAGAGCTTGGTGGGAAGAAGATAGAGCGCTCACTGACCGGTACTATCACGAGATGCTGCACTGCAATGGTGACACACCATACTTCTGCGAGCCATGGATTTGCGAAAGAATCATCGAGCAGCATCTCCTGTCGCCATCAATGCTTTGCATCCTGCCATTGCAGGACTGGGCTTCGATAGATGCTGAAGTCCGTTACCAAGGAGATCCGAAAGACGAGCGCATAAACGTACCAGCCGAAGTACCTCATTATTGGCGCTGGAGAATGCCAATCACGCTCGAAAACTTGCTCTCGAGAACAGAATTCGGAAGCAGGTTACGCAGGATGATAAAGAATTCAGGCAGGGGCTGATCAATCTCCTATCAGCACCTTTGATTTAATCCGGTCGAAGCTCCGAACTTTGTCCGGATTATATTTTGCGAGGCTTTTCCATTCGTCACTGCCACTTACTCCGGCCTGCGTCCAGTCGAACTGCTTGAAGCCGATGCGCTCTTGAGCGCCTTCTTTTTCTGCATGTGGAAATCGCCGGACGATATATTCACGAACGCAGGGTCTGCAATTATTGAATGCATGTCTTTCCCTGTGACCTTCCTCCATTCTCCAATGCTCTGTCCGTTGAAGCTCGCTTCGCCGCCGAAATGCCAATAGAGATTCTTGTCAGCGACGAAATGCAACTTGTTCCAATTGTGTCCCCACATATTCCCATCAGTGTTGCAGACGATATTTGAAGTGAAAGTGAAAGGATTGTGATCTTCTACTCGCGTCGCCTAAAGCTGTGCTAGGCTTTGGTTTAGGAATATGTTGTTTCGGATTACGTTGTTCTCGCCGTAATGCTGATGGAAGCCGCCGCTCTTGCAGCCAAAGACCAGATCGTTCTCCATCAATATTCCAGTAGAGCCATCATCTGTATAAAGCCCCCATCCTCCATAACCGTAAGAGAGGATGTCATGAACCACGTTATTGCTTACCACAGTGCCTTCTGAAAGGCCGAGCGTATAGACTGCGGCCATGTCGCTCAGCAGTCCCCCAGCAGATGTGATGGATGTGATTATATTCGATCCTGTTCCTTTTCGCCGGGCTAGGAGCATATCCCCACACCCAGCCAACGGAGACCCCATGTGTAGTAGAAGTTGCAAATTTCATTGTGAGTGACGGCGTTGTCGGATGAATGAAATATTATCACCCCCTCGCCGCACTCCACGTCGTGGCAGCCATTCTTAATGATGCAGTTGTCCACGCTGACGTTCTTCGTCATTGGGTCTGAAAGCGACATAGAGCCTATCTTCATCCATCCGATGCCTAGATCGTGTTGCAGCAGCGGCTTACGGAACATCCCTCGCATCCTTCCTTGAACCATATTCCGTAATTCCCCGTGTGGGCAACCTCGCAATCTGTGAATGATATTCCTTGCGAGCCGGAAATCATTACGGATGCATCCTGAGCGGCAGCCCCTTGGCCTGGATCTAACCCTTTCCATGAAAGTGGCAATCTGGAATATTCACCGGCACCTATGATGCTGATTTCGGTGGCTGAGATTTCAAGTGGGCGTGTGATCCTGAATATTCCTTCGTCCACATGGATAGTAGTGCCTTCGTCAGCTTTCTTTAGGGCGGCCTCCACGGTTGCCAGAGGATTGGAGGAATTGCCAGCGGCAGAGTCATTGCCACTCGGGCTTACGAATATATCATCTGATGCGACGGCGGCATTTGAAAGACTAATGAAAAATGCCGAGATTAATATTGAATATATTAGCTTTATTGCTGTTAGTTTGGCACTAATTAACAAAAAATATTTAGTATTTTTGCTTAAAAACACTGATTCGTTGAAAATGTTAAGGGAAATGAGGCAGAAAAGAAAATATGCTGCGCTAAGGGCTGTCCTGTTCAGCATCCTTGGTATCTGGGTTTTTGTCATCATAGTCCTTCAAGTGCTGCTGAATTCGAAGGTTATTACCAGAGTCGTGAACGCAGTGGCTTCTGAATATATTGATGGCTCCATAGAGTTCGACAAGGTCACCGCATCTATGTTCCGAAGCTTTCCTTATTTCAACGTCACAATCTACGACTTCTCCATAACTTATCCCCATGATAGATTCTCGTCTTTCGATGATTCACTGAGCGCCAACGATTTCCTGATGAGGCAGGGGAGGGGCTATGAGACCGACACCCTAGCCCACTTCGACAGATTCTCGGCGGCAATTGATTATGTCTCGCTGATATTCGGTAAATATCGCATAAGGCTGGCAGAACTCTCGAGACCTAGGGTCTTCGCCCATCAGTATGATTCTCTGAACGCTAACTGGAATGTGTTCAAATTCTCATTGGGAGACGGTTCAGATGCATCTTCGCATCAGCTGCCACCGATTTCCGTGTCTAGGGTACGCCTGTCGGAGAGACCATTTGTCGTGTACACAAATCCTGCCGACACAATATTCGGCACCGTGTCCCTGAAGGAACTGTTTTTCAATGGCCGCCTTACGACAGAGAAAGGCAGGAAGACCGACATATCGCTGTCTCTCGATTCTCTATTCTTTGCAGGAAGGCTGCCCGCTGACACGCTGGCTTTTGCGATGGATCAGATGCGGATTAAGAATCATGGCGAATATTTCGATGTAGGGATGAATTCCAAGGCATTCCTTGCTCTCAGATCCAATGGAAGGATGGTGATTCCGATTAACATTGACGGCCTTATCAAGCTAGATCTTGCCGAAAAAATTCTGGATGTGCCAGAATTGTCCGTCTCTGTGGCAAACGTCCTCGTTAAGGGAGATGCCTATCTCAGGCTTAGAGAGCAGAAACCTTACATCAAGGCTGATCTCTCTATCGACAAGCAGAGAGTCAGTGAGATAGCGTCGGCTTTCAAGGATAACTTCCCTGTTCTTGGAAAATTCTACACCGACGCAGCCATCACCCTCGATGCTCATTGCGATGGTGAATATTCCGAAGGCGTTTTCCCGAATATGTCCGTGCGCCTGCGGATTCCTCGCTCCGAGATCACATACGAGGGTATGGGCGAGAAGGGTGCCTTGGATCTGGATTTGACTTTGGCGACGGAGGACGGGAAGCTGCGTGCCAATATGCCCGATTTCTGTTTCTTGCTCAGAGGACTTGAGCTGAATCTTTCTGGGTCGTCTGGGAACCTTCTGGCCAGTGATCCGTCAATTACTCTGGATAGCGACATCAAGGTGGACCTTGACTCTCTGTCTTATCTTTTTCCTGACAGCCTAGGTATTTTTGTCTCGGGAAATTTCACGGGCAATGTTTCGGGAACCACCCTCATGTCACAGCTGGATGCATACAACTTCTCTAGCTGTGGGTTGTCTGGTACCCTGGAGAGCAGCGGCATCGAGATCAGCATCCCGCGCGACACCCTGCTGGCGTATCTCGGATCGACTTCTATCAATCTTGGACGGGATGAGGACGGCATCCATGCGAATGGAGAGGAGAGTGTCACCTGCTTGAAAGCCGAGACCGACAGCCTTTTTGCAACTTATGGCTCCTCGATGTTCATACGGGGCAGCGGCGTGAAATTGCTTGCCCACAATTCCAGAGACGAGATCAAGTCGAATCCAGGGAAGCATCCTCTCCATGGCCACCTGGAAGTGGCGGCAATCGGTCTCAGGGGAGCGGATTCAGTGTTCGTCGGGGTCAAAGATGCCAGCAACATATTCATTTACAAGCCGGAGGTCTCGTGCGGCAAGACTATTCCTTATCTGAATCTGAATTGCAATTATGATGGGGCGGTCTTGCGCTCAGGCGTGGACAGGTATTCTGTTTCCGGCATCAGGCTGACTGCGTCTGCGCATCCTGACGATAGGGCAGAGCTTAGCAGGAGGCAGAAACTAGATTCGCTGCACAGGCTGTATCCTTTGGTTCCTAGAGATTCGCTTTTCAGGTATGCTTTCAGATTGCTGAGGGCGGGCAGATCCGTTCCGGATTACCTTTCCGAGGAAGATTTCAAAAAGAAGGACATAGACATCCATTTGAGCGATGCAATGGCGCAATATGTTCGCAATTGGGACTTCCTGGCAGAGTTCAAAATAGATGAAGGAACCGTAATCACCCCATACTTTCCGTTGGAAAACAAGATTTCAAATTTCGAAGGTAGGCTCAGCAATGACAAGCTGGAGCTGGCCAACGTGTCTGCTCATTCTGGAAATTCGGAGCTTTCGGTCAGAGGTTCGCTGACCGGCCTGAAGCGTGCGCTCTCTGGGCGGGAAAGGTCGCTTCTGAACCTAGATTTGAACGTGAATGCAGTACTGATAGACGTGGATGAGATATTGCAAGCCTTGAACGCCGGTAGCAAGTACGTAAAGCCTGAGAGCCTTGACGAGTCCGTCGCAGACAATGAATATATGGAAAAGGTGATGGAGAAAGCTGTACTAGACAGCACCATAGAGCGCTCAACTGTGATTTTGCCTTCCAACCTCAATGCGAAAGTGAATATTCAAGCCGACAAGGTCGTATATTCGGATATGGAGACTTCATATCTCTCTTCCGACATCGAAATGAAGCAGCGCTGCCTTCAGGTGACGAACACCTTGATGATGACGAATATGGGCGAGGCATATCTGGAGGGTTTCTATTCCACTAAGACGAAGAAAGACTTGAAAGCAGGCTTCGATCTCACGCTTTCCAACATCACTGCCGAGAAAGTTATCCATTTGTTCCCTGCGGTGGACAGCATCGTCCCTATGTTAAAGGCTTTCAATGGCTTGCTGGATTGTGAGATGGCTGCTACTACCACGATAGATGAGAAAATGAATATCCTGCTTCCTACCCTGAATGGCATCATAAAGGTCGATGGCAAAAACCTGCTGCTAGAGGGTGGCAAGGAAGTGAATAAGCTTCGCAAGACGCTGATGTTCAAGAACAGGGATTCGAGCGTGATTGCAGACATGTCCATAAGAGGCATATTGAAGGACAATAAGCTTGAGATTTTCCCATTTCTCCTGAAGGTAGACCGGTATACTTTGGCTCTCAGTGGTCTGCAGAAGTTCGACCAGAATTTCAAGTACCACTTCTCTGCTTTGCGCTCTCCGATTCCGTTCCGTTTCGGGGTGAATCTGAAAGGCTCGTTCTCCGACTGGGGCTGGAAGCTTGGGAGAGCTAAGTACAAGAGCGTCAGATTGCCATCGTTTGAAGATCAGGTGGATGCCTTGAGGCTCAATCTCGTGAATTCAATTCACAATATTTATCAAAGCGGGGTCGACCAGGCATTGCTGCGGACTGAGCAGTCTCAAGAGGCGATAGAGAAGAAAAAATCTCAGCTTGACTATTCTTCTGAGGCTCAGACCGATTCGCTCAGTACGTCCGAGAAAGGCATCATGAAAGCATTCGAGAAGATTATCAGCGGCACGGTTGTTCAAGCTCCTGAAACAGATAATAAATAGCACTAAAATAAAAAGTCTGATAAATAGTCCGCTGAAAATTCGAGTTTTTCAGAAAATATATTTAAATTTGTAATACTTTCGGGCTCGGAATCGGGCAGCTTCCATAAGTCCTTTTCCCCGTGAGAATCTCGTTCACATCATCGGATTCTCTTCTCGAAAGGTTTTGCGGGTGTGTTGAAATTGGTAGACAAGCCAGACTTAGGATCTGGTGCCTAGTGCATATGGGTTCGAGTCCCTTCACCCGCACATAAAACCCCTCTTAATCATTTGATTTTGAGGGGTTTATCTTTTGGACTGGTGTACTAAAAGTGTACTATTGGCCAAAAATGTTGTTTTTTGTCGGTTTTTGTTGGCTTATCTGTTATTTGTCTGAACCGTTCCTGAAAACATATACAAGATATTTTTTATCTTTCTGTCTCGTGGTTGCCCCACTGTTGGTTTTATAAACGTGAGCATAATTTTCATCCCTCAACCCTGAAGCTGTCCAATAATAATTGTCTGTAAAGCGATTATCCCCTCTTACGTCTGGAACTTCATCATTTGATGGAAGATGCCATTCCATATTATTATCAGGGTCGTGATTCATTTCAATACAATAGGCAAAAGCAGGGTAATTTTTATATGAATCAGCCCCGTTTGTGGTTTTTTCAAGATTATAAATTAGTTTAGTAAGCTCCTGACCTGACAATTTGGGCATTTCTTTTCTGTAGTAGGAAGCATTTGTTGTACACCATTCCATAGTATTCAACGGGGTACGTGTTCTTGCCTGTGTAACACAAATAGCCCCAACACGTACATTTGAAATTTTTACAAGAATGGTGTCAAATCTATGTCCCGTTGTTATGTTTGGATTTTCCTCAACATCAAAGGTTATTGTATTCCCTTTTAAAGATAAATGTTTTATCCAAGTT
The DNA here is from genome assembly GCA_028724885.1 of Bacteroidales bacterium. GTDB lineage: Bacteria > Bacteroidota > Bacteroidia > Bacteroidales > UBA932 > Cryptobacteroides. Next base: position 99,969 of record JAQYTJ010000036.1, read on the forward strand.
GAACCATCAGCCAATAGGACTTCTCCCTCATCACTCTCCACATCTCTTGATAATGTAACGGTTTGTGAAGAAGCATTTGAATCAAGACTAATGTTGTCTATTTTAGCTAAAGGTGTGGTGTTGTGCTTCGTTTCAGGTGTTATTTCTGGCTCATTACTTTTTGAACAAGCAGAGACGGCCATAATGGCAATAGTAAAAAAAAGCAAAGTCTTTTGCATAGTATCACATAATATTATTCTAATCACAAATATAGCAATTCAATGGAAACAATAAGAATATAACCAACGGTATTTTGCCAAAGTGTTGCATTTTAAAACACTTTGGCCGCTGAATGTTGGCAAGCCTCAACCTCAACAACAGCAAAACGGGCAAACCGTTGAGGCCGCCCGTTTACTTTTATGGTGTTTACATTGCAAATGTAACCTTTATAACTTTTCTGGGGTAATTCCCAACCGCTTGCACTCGGTCTTGTAGGCTTTATCATCAAAGTGGGAAAGTGTTCCCCAATCATCCACCCCGCTGGTACATTGTGCCCTAATAACCGCCCTTGCATTGGTTTCACCCGTCTTTTGCTCGGCCACTTTTTCCAGAAGCCACGTTGCCGCCTTTAATCGGGTTGCTTCATTGTCAGAATGTAGGCAATTTCTAACGGCTGTTAGTGCATCATTGGTAAGGCCAAACAGACTGTTTTTCAAGTGTTCTTTGTAATCGTGCTTTTGCTGGTTGAAGAAGCATTGAAAGGTAACAATACCTTGCCAATCATAAATAGTGCCTCTGTTAACGCCTATTTTGGCCGCTACAGCGGTTATTGTTTCACCAGAAGCCAACAATATTGCCGCCTGTTCCTGTATCGGTGTAAGGCCTGTTTGCTGGCTTACCTGTGTTGCTTCTGGGCTTATCGCCTGTTGTAATTCCTGTTTCATTTTACTCATATACCTGTAAACTTTGTAAACTTTTGTTAAATCTGGTTACTAATTTGGTAACCGTGTTGAGGCCTCAACGGTAAAACCGTACAGCCTCGGCCACTTTCTTATCAAGTTCCTGTATTGCCTCATTTGGGGCTGTCAGTCCCTCTTTCAGTTGGCAAGCCTCATTAACGGCCACCCTTAAATCATAGGCCTGTTTCTTGGTAAGTTCCCCACGTTGCTGGGCTTCATTTATCTGGTTTATCATTTCCACTTGGCCGCCCGCCTGTTCTGTCAGTGATAAAATACCCATCTTATAAAGTTCCTGTTTGGTTTTCATCGCTTGGAAATTAAGTGTTATATCATTTATCTTCTGTATGGCTTGATAGTCGGCTTTCCACCTGTTGAGGGCTTCAATGTAAAAGGCCTCATCATACAGCATTGCCCCCGTTACCTCGGCCACCCCAAATTTGGCCGCTATTCTCTGGGTGTAACGCCTTTCATATCTCAACACATTCCTACCGTTGTAAAGGTCTGGTATTTCTTCCCGCTTGCTTTTCTGTTCCTTGTTCTTATCATAGAAGCAAAGGCGGCCACCGTTGAGGCTATAATATAGCCCGCTGGGTTCTTGCAATCGGTTTGCATACCTTAACGCCCCCAAATGGTTCAAGTACACCTGTGGCGGGTGTTTTACTATGAAATTCTGTGCTATATCCATACGGGTAACAACGGCCTTGCCCATTGGCAAATGCAAGGTGTCCGACAACTTTTCTATAGCCCGCTGGGTATCACCCCGCCCCATTGTCTGGAAATTGTCCCCCAACAGGTATTTACAAAGGCTTCCATCTTTCACCTTTAGTTGGTATCTGTTGGCTGTTACCTTTAGCCCGTTGAGGTTGCCTGTAATGAATGGAAAACCGCTGTAGATATGTTCGCCCACATCTTCCAGAAAACAGGGCACTTCCTCCAGAAAATCAACCCCGTTAACCTCGGCTTGTGTCAGCCTTAAAAATACAGTATCGTACATATTGGCGGTTACTGATTTGGTAACTAAAAACGTCTTAATATAGAAAACGGCCTTTTAGTCGGTTTTTGCCTGTTCCCTTAAAGCCTCCATTTCTTCATCAAGGCCACCATCTGTGAGAAGATTATACAGGGGCACACGGTCTTTACTTTTGCCCCTTGCAACAAACACTTCAATACCCCCGCCCGCCTGTATTCTTCCATCAACAGTGTTGAGGTTTTGGAACACAAATAACAGTGCATCATTAGTGCCCTTAAAATCACCATAGGCAAACCCACTTTCTGTGTCTGGTACAAATATGCTGGAAAGGTTTTGCCCCTTTATTGTAAGGGCTTTATCGGCCTTTCTGTGTACGTTGCCACCAAAGTTGTCTGGAACATCGCCAAAGTACACCACCAAACAGCCCACCTCGGTTGCATCCCGCTTGGCTGTGGCGGCTGTGGCCTTTGTTGCCCGTTTTTCTTCAAATTCTTGGTAACTGTGTGTTGAGGCCGTGCAATCCATCCTCAACTTACTTTTCAAGGCCACCTTTTCAAACCTGTAGTAGTCGGTAAGTATCATTGTGCACCCCCTTTCTTACAGTATGCCTCGGCCTGTGCCTGTGCTTCATTCACGGTTGCTACACGGTTACTTTGTAGCCACTGTTCCACCTCTGTACGGTTGAAATATACAACCTTGCCTGTGGGCTTAAAGTGTGGTATCTCTTGCCTCATAGTCAACTTATACAGGTGACTTTTAGAAATACCCATATAACGTGCCGCTTCATCGCTGGTAAGCACTTCTTTGGTACACCCAATAATATTTGCTGTTACAAGGTCAGCAATAGCCTTTATTTCCTCTTTGCTCATTTATTTATGCTGTTGAGGTTCTGGCTGTCTGGGGGTGCTGGCAAGTTCGCCCCCGTCTTTGCCATTGCATCCTTTTCACGGGGCTTGCCATACTGTTCCCGTTCCAAGAAAGCAAAAGCAAAATTATAGGGCATTAGAAAAGAAAATACCCAACGTTAGGCCAACGTTGGGTGAGGTAATAAACAGCCTTTCTTTCCACTATGGGAAAGTAGTTTTATGCTGTAAGGTGCTTATATATAGTTATTTATGTCTTTGTGCTGTAATTCAAGCAACAAACCAGCAACAAAAGTGGAAAATATAAACTTTGTTGTGTTTGCAATGTAATCACTTTTGCCCCTCGGTGTCGGCTTCAAATAGTGTGTCTATTTTTTCATAGCCCGTTGGGTGAAAGTCGCTGTGATATTTTTCAAAGTCAGCCTTTGCCCATTTTAAGTTTGCTACATTAAACAGGCGTTCAAATGGTTTCCAACAGGCGTAAGCATTATAGTTCTTTTTCAGCCCCAAATAGGTTGTGGCTTTCACGGCAAAATAAGCCAACAATACCTTTTCACCGTTCCACTTATATTGTCCCGCCTCAACGGTGATATAACCCGCCTCAACAGCCTTTGCAATCAATCCCCGTGCCTTGTCTGTATTCAGTTCTTTGGGTAACTCTGGGGCTTCTTGTTGAGGCTGGCTGTTCCCTGCCTTTGGTAGTGCATCTATGTACTTTTGGGCAAGTTCTCGGCTTCCTATATAGTAGTCAACATCGGTTATCAACCTATGTTCTTTAAGGAAAACCCCGCTTTCAAGTTCAAGCCTCAACAGGTCAATACCGTATGTAAGCAAAAGTGCATCCAGCCTATTTGCAAAATGAAAAGCGATACTGTGCAAAGTGTGCAAATAAGCCTCAACGGTGTCTTTTTGCATCCACCTTGCCCCATCCTCACAACGCCCCGTTAATATCCTGTATTGGTCGCTTATGTGCTTATACCTTTCAATCTGTTGGCGGTGTCGGCTTATCATACTACAACAGGCCTCAACTTGCCCCTTTACCGTTCCAGACGGTTTGCCAGCTGTGTTGGTAAGTTCCATATCCTGTGGCTGTTGCTTCCAATAGGCCAAATCCTTTTCAGTTTCCTGTATTTGCCTTTCTTCTTGGGCAATCAATGCAACGGGGGTGTATTTGTCGGCCAATTCCTTAAACGGGATTAACAGGCTAAAAAGATACCGTTCTTTTGCTTCCTGTGTCGGTTGCTCGTTGAGGTTGTTTTCAATTTCTTCCATCAAGGGGCTGGGATTGCCACACATTACCACCGTTTCATCAAAGGCCTCAACCCGTGTTTTGATTGTCTGGGGCAAAACGTTATCAAAGTAATCCCGCCACTTTGGGGGCAATGGTTCTCTTGGTTGTTTTGCTGGATAAACGCCCAAATCATAGGTTTCATCCATCCATTCAAGGCAATGTGCAGCGGGGCTTGTAAGCCCGCCAAATAAGGCCAAAAATGGCTTTTCTATAGTCTTGTTCATCGCTTCCCTTTATTATGAATATTACTACATTTCTATTGTTGGCAAACTATTCAATGCCCGCTTCTTGCTTTCATCAATCGCCCTTACATACCGTTCAACATAAGTAAGGCCGCTATGCCCCAACAGGTCAGCCACCACCTTAACATTTGCCCCGCCCTCCAGAAGATTTGTTGCAAAGGAATGGCGGCCACAATGCCACGTTATATGCTTATCAATACCCGCCTTTGTACTCCAATGCCTCAACGCCTTTAGGCACATTGTGTGGCTTGGCAATTCAAAAATAAGGTCATTCTTGCCCTTTCCCTGTTCCTCTGGTGTTCCAATAACGCCTGTTAATAAATCATCCCTCAACGGCATTTCTACAACACTTTTGGCACTGTGCCCCTTTGTCTTGGCTTGTTCAAATTTTAGGGTTTTATTCTGGTAATCAATATTGCTGTACCTCAACCCCACAACATCACACCACCTTACACCCGTGAAAAGTGTAAATATAAAAGCCCGCCTAATATTGGGGTTCTCATTCCTAACGTGTGTTTGTATCAAGGCCTTTATTTCCTCGGTGCTTAATATATCCTTTGAAAAGCAATCATTTCTCTTACAAACAATATCGGCACACGGGTTCTTTGAAATTTGCCCGTCTTGTGCCACGTTCCTAACTATCTTCTTGAAACGTTCATAAGCGGTTGCCGCCCCGCTTCCTGTACTGTTGGCCTGTAGGTAGTCAACAAAGCCCTTTACCATCTTTTCATTAAACTGTTTCTGGGTAAGGTTGAAACGGTAATACTCATTTGGGTTTATATCGTGCTTTCCATTGATACCCTTGTGGCTGGCTTTCCATTGTGCATCAATTTTCTTTATCTCGGCTTCTGTACGTTTGACAGCACAAAGCGGGTAATATTGCCTTATGTACTCCTTAAACCTGTTTAATGCTAACCTAACATTTCTAACGTCTTTCTTTGTGTATGTAGCAAGGTAGTTTTCAAAACAGGCAATTACATTTTCATTCTTGGGTGCTACATTGTAGCCCATTGTACCCGCCAACAATTCCTGTTCACGGGTGTTCCTTATCTGTTTTGCCCGTGTAAGTGTGTTGGTGTTGTGGGTTCTTTCCTCTGGTGTTCTCGGCTTGGCATACAGGTACAATTTTAATTCTTCCTTTTTCCTTATGTGCTTAACCTCATACATAGGAGTTCCAGCCATTTTGCCCGTTGTGTAATACAGCGGTTTTCCTTGTTCATCGGTTCTTGGTGTTGAGGTTCTACCGAGGTAATATTCAAGATATAGGGCAATTTTGCCGCCTGTCAGTACACGTTCCCTTAATTTTGGGTTATCTTTCACCCCTGTTTTCATTCTTGTATTCTTTTGGTTTCCTTTATGTTACAAATATAGTAAATAAATCTTGTTGAGGTGTACTAAAAGTGTACTAATTTGCAAAACATTGGAAAATAAAAGAAAATACTTACCTTTGCAATGTGCCATGTAGGTGCTTCAAACCCTGTTTTTGCTTCTTTTGGCTTCCCTTAAAATCTGGGTTTTGTGCCCTTCACCCGCACAAAGAGCCGAAAGAAATCTTGGCTAAAATTTTTTGAATGTTGACCACATTTAACGCTATTGGATCAATAGGGCAATATCTAATCCATAGATGAATTTTACCGTAATGTAGTGATATAATTGCAGTATTTTACGTTCAGTCAGTCATGTATTTAGCGATTATTGGCATTCGCTTTTTCTTCGTGAGGGAAAGTCCCTAAAAGAAAATTATTCGTTCCGTTTAGATAGAAAAATATCTCCTTGGCTTTCGATTCTCTGCCTGGGAGATATAATTCTGCTGTAAAAGTAGAGATTATTTTTTAAACAAGCAAATAACAGAACTTTTTTTTCGAGAATTTACTGTATTGGGGACATGGCTGACTAATCGTTACTTAATTCTAATGCGGTTTTCCAAAAAAAATGAAATTTAACATTGACATCCCTTATAGCTTTATAAACGATGACGATTGCGAAATAGTCATCCACATAGACGATGATGGCAAAACTCTGGCTGTAAATAAAGCCAGCAAAAGCAGCAGTTTCTATAAATACATCAAGTCTTGCATAGAGAAATTGCAAGGCATGGGCAGGGTGCGTACTGCAGAAAGTTACCAGAGCACGCTGAACAGCTTCAGAAAATTCATGTTGGGGAAGGACGTCTTTTTCGAAGACATTACGCCTGACCTGATGAGGAATTACCAGACTTTTCTCACTGCATCTGGGATTGTGCTCAATACCGTATCTTTCTATATGAGGATTCTTAGGACAGTGTACCTTAATGCTGTCAGAGCCGGCCTGGCTAAGAATAATCATCCTTTCGATAATGTTTATACTGGGATATCCAAGACTGCCAAAAGAGCCATCTCCGCCGAAAACGTTAAGGAAATATATTCATTTAAATCCATGAACTCAAGCCTGATGTTCGCTAGGGCCATGTTCCTTTTCAGTTTCTATACAAGGGGAATGTCCTTCGTGGACATTGCAAAATTGAAGAAGACAGATGTCCGAGATGGTTTTCTAAGCTATCAGAGAAGCAAGACAAAGCAGACTCTCAAAATGGCATGGACTCGGGAAATGCAGGAAATAGCAGACCAGTACCCTTCTAAGGATGGATTGCACTTATTGAATATATTGAATGAGAAGCAGAGAATGCCTGTCCGGGAGCAATTCAAGAAGCGTCAGGCGAGCCTGAACTATTTCCTTAAAAAACTTGGCAGGCTGATAGGCATACGCAGTGTTCTGACAATGTACGTTGCACGCCACTCTTGGGCAAGCATAGCTAAGCAGATGAATGTCCCGATCAGCATAATCAGCGATGGGATGGGGCATTCCTCTGAAAGAACGACTCAGGTCTATCTGACTTCAATAGATGCATGCATGATAGACAAGGCGAATTCAGAGATAATTCACTCAATTACCGGTGAGTAGGACCAGATTTGGAAATTTAATGAAAAACATGCGGTGATAGGCCATTTAGCTACCTGTCATCGCATTTTTCTTATCTCCCAGGCAGAGATATAACGGATTTAAAGTAGCAAAGCAAAACAAATGCCTAATACAAATATTGTTTAACTCAAAAATCCAGTATGAAAAAGTTAATTAGTACTTTTCTCATAGGAGCGTTGGTTATCACTTCTATGAGTATGTTTAACTCCTGCAAGGACTATGACAATGACATAGATGACCTCCAGGGGCAAATCGATCCTCTTAAGACCGATCTTGAGGCTCAAAAGAAAAATCTGGCTGATCTTCAGGCGACGGTTTTGGGCATCAAGAAAACAGCCGAAGATGCCTTGGCTAAGGCTGAGAAGAATGCTGAGGGCATAACAGCGAATTCAAAAGCCATCAGCGATGTCAAGAATTTGGCTGACGCTAATGCTGCAGAAATCAAAAAGGTCAGTGAAATAGCTTCGGGCACACAGACAGTAGCCGAGGCAGCTCGTAAACTTGCCGAAGAAGCAAAAACCACAGCGGAAAAAGCTCAGAACGCTTCAACCTCTGCCCTCGATTCCGCAACCTCAGTGGCCAAAATCGCGAAGGCAGCAGCCGAAGCTGCCACAAAGGCTCAAGATGCCGCCGATGGTGCCGCGCAAGTTGCCAAGGCAGCTAACGACACAGCTGTAATGGCTCTAACTCAAGCTGTTGATGCTTATAACCTTGCAAATAACAACAAGGCAGACATAGCAGCTGCGCTCCAGAGAATTGCTAAGCTTGAGCAGGATATGCAGGTCGCACTTGGATACAAGGCTACGATAGATTCTCTTAGCGGAAGCCTTGACAGCATAAGCAAGATCGTATCGTCAAATAGCGATACCATCTTGAAGAACTCCAAGGCTATAGCTAAGGCTCAGGAAGATCTCAAGACCTTGTCTAAGAGCGTTGGGAGCAACAAGAAAATAATCGATGCACTTTATGCTGGGATTACGAGCGTCGAGTTATTTGGAAGTTATGTTGGCGGGGCCGTTGAAGACGAAGGAAGTCTTGATGACATGTTTCATAGGATCTTCAAATTAATGCATGGCCTTGTTACGACAGATTCAAAGTTCGGGGATGACGAGACATACGTTTCCTCCGATCCTATCGTCAGCTTTGATAAGGGCGACGACATTTCAACCGAAGCCAACTTCCTGATCAGGGTAAATCCTGCTAATGCTGACATTACAAACGCAGACATTAAACTCATCAATTCCAAGGGTGAGGTTCTCGAGTATGTGGTGGCTGGAACGCCTACTCGCTTCAATGGTTTGATTACCCGTGGCACCATTGGTACAAGTTTATGGAGAGTTCCATTTAAAGTTATTGATGGTAAGAATATTACCGAGGAAGATTTCAATAAAGCCACTACCGCCAATACGTTAAATGGAATTAAAGACATCCTTTATGCCATCGCAATTAACAACACTCCAAGTGACTCCACACGTTATGTTCTTTCAACATTCGATATTGATCCTAAATATGTTAGCTACGAGCATACCAGTGTCCTCGATTTCAATGTAGACGATAAGAATGTAACGGAGATTCATAATCGTTGGACAGGCGACGAGACTTCAACTGAGGACGCTGTAAAGATAGACGAGAACATAAAAGAATATACTTGGGCTAATTCGACAAAAGATTATCCTACGCCGTCAGTTGCGATGGATGAAGATCACAACGTAACGCCAGATGATGAAGATGCTCGTTATAAGCAGCCTCTGCTTCCAGTCGAGGTCGGCAGAATGTTCACGCTGAAACTCACCGGTGCCGATGCAGCCAAAATCAAGAATTATTACGTAGCTCTTGATAAGAAAGCCGCAATAGAGTCAACTCCATCTGAGTGGAATGCATGGAAAAGCTATAGCTATTCAGGTCTGTTCACCACAGTTTCTGCGAACAAGCCTCTCAACATCACGATCAATAGCAAAGAAGCCGACGGCGATATCATTGGATTCCGCGTATTTGCTGTTAACTATGATGGCACTCTCGTAGATCCTGACGGACGTGCATTCTATGTTCAAGTTGGTGAGGCAGCTAACACAGAGAGCGTCGCTGCCAACGATACCATCACTACTGTCAATGCTGGCATTACTGGGGCGGCTAGCCTGCTCGAAGCTACCGGGAACACGGTGATTATCCCTCTCAGCAAAAACTTTGCGGCTACTTCTGGCAACGGCTTTGAATCTAATGCCAGTGGTGTTCTCACTCTTAGCGATGCTACCAAAGAAAACCTGCGCAATGAGCAAGTTTACTATCAGCTCCTCGACAAGAAGAAAACTGCTACTACAGATTGGTCAAAGGCTAAATTCATCATCCTTGGCGTTAACAATGGTGGTAACTGGAAGGATGGCTCAAGCCTCAGCGGAACCATCAAGGCCACTTATACTACGACATATCCTGGATCTACAACAGAAGTCACCCGTGTCGTGAACACTCTGAATGTGACCATCACTAAGGTTCTGCCTACATCTAACAATACAGTGCTTAGGTTCCTTCCTACTCAGGGAAATCAGACAACTGGCGAATTCACCCTTTACATGGTTCCTGATTTAGGATGGTCTGCAAATGATCAGAGCGAGACTGGCTCAATAGATCTTGACAACACCTTCTACAAATTACCGGATAATATCATATTCACATTCGACAAGGCTGATTTTGATGACAAGGGCAATTTGATTAGTAAGGTTACGGAAAATCAAAAGACTGTTTACAACGCAGAAGAGGATCCTAGCGATCATGTTCTATATCAGCTTAAGAAACAGTTCATTGATGGCAAAACAGCTCATGATGTCGCGGCGGCTATCAATTATGGCAAGATTTCCAGCGAGTCTGAAAAAGATTACGCAATCACTCTTAATCAGAAGCTTAGCGCTAAGTTCGCTTGCTGGGCATCGGCCAATACTTATGCGTGGGCTAAGTCAAAGCAACCAGTGATCACTTGGAAGAATAGCGGTGAATATGCTTCTACGAATATTGCTGGTGACGTGGTTGTCAAGAATAGCTATGATGCTCAGAGGTTCTCTGGCAATCTTGAGGTTCTGATAACCAAGAATAGCTACTTCACTGTTAAGAGCACTCAGCTAACGTGGCTTGATCCTACTGGAAAGAAGCAGATAAATCCTTATCTGACTCCTAGCTATAACAACGGTACTATTACTTGGACCAGGACTCAAGAAGAGAATTCCGTGACTGCAGATCATGAAGAAAATCTTGAAATCACAGTCGTTGACTGCTATGGTCACGAAGAAATGATAACTCTTGCCGTAACAATCAAGAAGGCTACGAATTAATCGCTCATTCGAAGGGGATGCTTCGATTGGCTAAGAGACATTCCCCTTTTAAAATAAACGGACCGTCACCGTTATGACGGATAATTAAAATAGCTAAAAACAAAATTGAACTGCCTTCTGCGTCGTGAGATGCAGGAGGCATCTTTTTCTGTCCCCGTTCATCTCGGCATGGTGAAGCCGAGCCTTCATTAACCAGCCGGGTCAGCAAGAAAATAGCTGGAAAGGGTTGCGCGCTTTATGTCCGAAGAGATTGAGCAGGACTATAGACTTTATACTTTGCCGTGCCGGTTATCCTTGACTGATGGGCTGCTACGTTCAATTGCGCTGAGTGTAAGGAACCGCCGTATGCCGAACGGGAGTGAGAGGGGTCGGTAAACGAAGCGGGAGATAACGCGATTACTTTCGTCTACATCCTACTCGATTTCCTTTCGATTTCCCATCTGCCGGACTTTGCGTCTTACCACATTCGTTCAGCTGAACGCCTAGCGAACAAGGAAGCGTGCGATTGGCGGTTGCAACTAGTTGATATTCAGCTATTCATGGAACGGTGACTCACGCTCGGTCATTATTTTGACAGAGCGTGAGATGGGTTTTGCAACTTATTGATTTTCAATTTTCCCCGTAGCGATGCCTCACGCTCCTCAGGCTTTGGCTGCTGCTTTTGGAGTTACGTTGTCAGAGGAAGGGAGACTGGCGGTGAAGCCGTCCGTTGCAGAGGGCTGGGCTGGCGGTGGTGCTGATTGGGGACCATGTCCAAAATGACATGGTGGGAAGCGCAGGATGACAATGGAGTGCCGGCGGAGTTGTCTCATTCAAGCCTTGCAGAACTCTGCAAATTGATTCTAAGAAATGGCCGTAATCCCGGGAACGTTTAATTTGTCGCAAAGATTTTCGTATATTTAACAATTGAAAAAATCTTGACTTATGAATTTAAAGAATATGCTGACAATTTTCGGTGTGGCTGCGTTGCTGAGCGCATGTGGTCAAGGGGGACAGAAAGATGAGCGGACGGCTCAGAATGAGGATTTTCATTATTTGATGGACGAATTTGCGGATTTGAAGGTAATTCGCTATCAGGTGCCTGGGTGGGAAGACTTGACGTTGAGGCAGAAGGAATATGCTTACCATCTCTCAGAGGCTGCAAAGTACGGCCGGGATATCACGTGGGACCAATATTGCAAATGGAACATTCCAGTAAGACATGCGGTTGAGGATATATTAAATGATTATAAAGGCGATCGCGACAGCGAGGATTTTCAGAAATTCACCGTGTATGCGAAGAGACTCTTTTTCTCTAATGGCATGCACCATCACTATGCCGAGGACAAGTTCTTCCCGGAATGCTCGAAGGAATATTTCAAGAGCCTGATGGAGGCAATCGGTGAGGGCGAGAAAGCCGACACGCTGCTGAATGTGATATATGCAAAGGACATCTATCCGCAACGACGCTCCACCTCTTCCAGTGGCGACATCGTGGCTCTCTCTGCCGTGAATTTTTATGACGGCGTCACTCGCAAGGAGGTAGAGGACTATTACAATTCCATAGTGGATCCGGATGATACTACCCCAGTCGCCTACGGCCTTAATACCAAGGTTGTGAAGGTGGGCGGCAAGGTCGTGGAAGAGCCTTGGAAGGTTGGCGGAATATATTCAAATGCCTTGGAGAAGATAGTCGCTGAATTAGGAAAGGCAGCCGAGGTGGCTGAGAATGAGATTCAGAAGAAGGCGTTGAACCTATTAATTGAATATTACGAAACGGGAGATTTGAAGCTCTGGGACGACTTCAACGTGGAGTGGGTTCAGGACACCATCGGGCACGTAGATTTCATAAACGGTTTCATCGAAGACTATGACGACCCGCTCGGCAGGAAAGCCACTTGGGAGGGATATGTGAACATCAAGGATTCGGCTGCGTCGGCGCGCACCGAGGTGCTGAGCGCCAATGCTCAATGGTTCGAAGACAATTCTCCGATCGACCCACGCTTCAAAAAGCCTCTGGTGAAAGGTGTGTCAGCAAAGGTGGTAAACGCCGTGGCTCTAGCCGGTGCCACTTATCCGTCTACCCCTATCGGGATAAATCTGCCGAATTCGGACTGGATCCGCAGGGATTACGGCTCGAAGTCGGTGACCATCGCCAACATCACCCATGCTTACGACATGGCGGCGCAGGAATCACCTGCCAGTGCGCTGAACGAGTTCGCGTACTCGCAGGAGGAGATAGACAGGTACAAGAAATATGGCTCCTACGCCGATGAAATCCATACCGACTTGCACGAATGCCTGGGGCATGGATCGGGACAGCTTCTGCCGGGCGTGTCTTCCACAGCTCTGGGAGAGTATCAGTCTGCCCTGGAAGAGGCAAGAGCAGACCTTTTCGGTCTGTATTATGCTGCAGATCCCAAGTTGGTCGAGCTGGGCATAATGCCAGACGGAGAGGCTTACAAAGCTGAATATGATAGCTATATCCGTAACGGACTGATGGTCCAGCTGAACAGGATTGAGCTAGGACGCACGGTCACAGAGGCTCATATGCAGAATCGCAAGCTCATCGCCGAATGGTGCTACGAGAAGGGGGCGCAGAACAATGTCATACAGAAGGTTAAAAAAGAAGGGAAGACTTATTTCGTGATCAATGACTACGAGGCGCTTCGCGGGCTTTTCGCCCAGCTGCTCGCTGAAATCCAAAGGATAAAGTCGGAAGGGGATTACAAGGCAGGAAAGAACCTGATTGATGTTTATGCCGTGAATGTTGATAGGCAGCTGCACGAGGAAGTGAAGGCTCGTTATGATGCACTGGGCTTGAAGCCTTACGGTGGTTTCGTGAATCCGGACATCGTGCCGGTAGAGAAAGATGGCAAGGTGGTCGATTACAAGATAGTCTACGCCGACGACTATCTCCGGCAGCAGCTCGATTACGGCAAGAAGTACAGTACGCTGTAGATGGATCTGACGGGGAAGATAATATCGGATTACTCGGACTATCTGAGGATAGAGAGGGCGATGTCTCCGAATACTGTGGCATCATATGTCTCTGATTTGCAGGAGTTTTTCGACATTATGTCGTTGCAGCCTGCGGAAGTTGCATCTGATGACATAGTGGCCTACTTAGGAAAGCGCAAGGACATCTCAAAACGCTCTCAGGCTAGGCTCTTGAGCGCAATGAATTCTTTCTTCAGATGGCTGATAATCGAGGGCGAGCGGAAGGATAATCCCGTGGATGCAGTTGATTCCCCGAAGCTTGGTCGGTATCTGCCAGAAGTTCTTTCGGAAGACGAGGTGTCGGCAATCATGGATTCCGTTGACCTGAGCGCTTGGACAGGAAAACGTGACAGGGCAATCTTGGAGGTGCTTTACGGTTGTGGGTTAAGGGTTTCCGAGGCAGTCGGATTAAAAATTTCTTTCGTCTACCTGGACGAGCATTTCGTGCGAGTAGTAGGAAAGGGTAACAAAGAAAGGGTCGTGCCGCTAGGGAACATGGCAGCTGATGCCATAAAAAACTACCTTGCGCTGAGGCCGGAGCCGTATTCTTCTGAATATGATGACATCCTGTTCCTGAATAAGTTCGGCAAATCCCTCAGCCGCATTTCCATGTTCAACATGGTGAAGAAGCAGGCAATGCTTGCTGGCATTCACAAAGAAATATCTCCGCACACGTTACGGCACTCATTCGCGACCCACCTCATAGAGCACGGGGCAGACCTACGAGTCGTTCAGGATATGCTCGGCCACGAATCAATACTTACAACTGAAATCTACACCCACATCGACTCCTCTACATGGCAGAGAAATATCCTCAGCCATCATCCGCGCGGCTGAACGCAACGATATTATTTGAGGGCACCGCAAGATTCGAGATATTCAAGAATCTGAGCGTTTTCGTTGCTCTTGACGATGCTGGTCTCCTTGCCATACTTATGCATATTCTTAGAACTCGTCAATTCTTCCGATGGCCTAATTAGGACTAATCCCGCAACCTTCTTTTTGTGTTTTGCGGCTGCGCCAATGGTGGCTTTTGCTGAAGCACTGTCAGCAACGAAAAAGACTAGGTCTTTTTCCACGAACTTCTCTTTCCTTATTTTATCGAGCAGGGTCTGGGCATCTTTGTCATCGTGCAGGGCAGCCATATACCCAACTATCCCGTGTGACGCCAGACTGGTTAGCACGCTTTTAGGCATGGAAGTGTATAAAGGTTCGTGAAAGAATATTATGGCAGGCCGTTTGCCGAGAGAATCTGGAAAATTCCCATTCTCGTCCGTTGGTTTAAAGACCTTGCCGAACAATTTTTTACCGTGACTGTAATAACTTAATTCCTCGACGATAACTTTGCTGCCGTTTTGGGCATCCACTCTCTCCCGAGGACCTTTGTCCTTAAAAAATATCCATGCACCTATTCCTAATGCACCAGCAATGATGGCGATGACCAGCGATCCTATAAGTTTTCTCATATTCAGAAATGCTAACCTACGCAAAGTTAGGACTTTTCTATGAATATGCCGTAGCGGGTTTCCCCAAAATGCCAATCTTTCTTGAAAAATTATTAACTTTAAACCAATTCTGAACGAACAGTAACGTTAAACGATATGGACCAGCGGCAGACTGAATTTCTTAAGAAAATAAGCACTTTCATTCCAAAAGAAAGGATTTATGCCGATGCCTTGAAATGCCTTGCATGGGGAACTGATGCGGGGTTTTATCGTCTGACACCGCAAATAGTCGTGCGGTCGGACAATGAGGAGGAAGTGTCCCGATTGCTGAAAGAGGCTTCCGGAATGAGCGTCCCCGTGACTTTCAGAGCGGCTGGTACAAGCCTTTCGGGGCAGGCGATTACTGATTCGGTTCTCATAGTCGCTGGAAAACACTGGGAGAAGTATTCACTGTCTCCTGACAAAAAGACTATCACGATGCAGCCTGGACTCGTGGGTGGCCAAGTTAACAAGATTCTTGCGCAGTTCGGCCGATATTTCGGGCCGGATCCGGCATCGGTGAACAGTTGCATGGTGGGCGGAATAGTGATGAACAATGCGTCCGGCATGAGCTGCGGCACGCATGCGAACAGCGACAAGGAACTGCTCTCGGCGAGGATTGTGTTTGCCAATGGAACTGTGCTGGACACTTCGTCGAGAGATAGCCGCAAGGCTTTCTACGACGAGCATGGGGACTTCTTGCGTGCGATAGAGGCTTTAAGAGACGAGATTCGTGCAGACAAGGAACTCACGGACCGAATTAATTATAAATATTCAATCAAGAACGTCACTGGGCTCAATATTCTGCCTTTTGTGCGCTTCGACGATCCGTTCGACATCATAACTCATCTGCTGGCTGGCTCCGAGGGCACTCTGGCCTTCCTTAGCCAAGTCACTATGAAGACGCTTCCGTTGTCCAGTCTCAGGGCTAGCGCCATGATATATTTCTCTGACATTCGGGAGGCGGCAAGGGTAGTCGTATCCCTTAAAGAGATGAGCGTCAATGCGGTGGAGCTTCTGGATAAGCGTTCCTTGGCTTCAATGAACGATACGACGGGCCCGAATCTTACAGCTCTGCTGATTGAGACCAGGGCAGACTCTGAGGAAGAACTTCATCAGCATATTCAGGAAATAACGTCCATCATCGATGGCTTCAAAACTTACGTTCCGTTCAAGTTCACGGAGGATCCGGCTGTATATTCAAAATACTGGGCTATCCGTTCCGGAATATTCCCTTCGGTCGGAGGCATGAGGCGTATTGGCACCACCTGCCTCATCGAGGACGTAGCTTTCCATATTCAGGATTTGCCGAATGCCACTGCCGATCTTTCCGATTTGCTGGACAAGCACGGCTATGACGATTCTTGCATCTACGGCCATGCTCTGGAAGGGAATTTCCATTTCATTATCAATCAGGCATTTGATTCACAGAAAGAAGTCGATCGCTACAAGGCTATGATTCAGGATCTCGTGCATCTGGTTGTGGATAAATACGATGGGTCGCTGAAGGCTGAGCATGGGACAGGGCGGAACATGGCTCCATTCGTGAAATACGAGTGGGGCGAGAAGGCATATTCGCTGATGAAACGAGTGAAGGCTTTATTCGATCCATTGGAAATATTGAATCCTGGTGTTATATTTAATGATGATCCTGAGTGTTATGTGCGTGATTTTAAGGCTCTTCCAGCGCTAAATGGGCGTTGGGAAGAAAAGCTGGAGAAGATCAACAAGTGCATAGAGTGCGGTTTTTGCGAGGTGAATTGCGTGTCCTGCGGATTCACCATGTCGGCGCGGACTAGGATAGTGGCGAGGCGTGAGATGGAGAGGCTCAGGCTGCTTTCAGAGAAAGGCGATGCTGATGCGGCTGGGAGGCTGAGGATATTGGAAAAGGAATATGCTTACGATGGTGATAGGACGTGCGCCGGAGATGGATTGTGTTCTATGTCCTGCCCTATGGGCATAAATGTGGCAGACCTCACGCACGAGATTCGCAGGGAAGTCCTTCCGTCCCATACAGGCGGTCGTTCCCTAGGCATGTTTGCGGCGAAGCATTTCGCCGGTGTCAAGTCCTTGATTCGTTTCCTGCTGGGCTCGGCAAGACTGGGCGAAAATGTTTTGGGAACGCATGCCATGAAGGGTCTTTGCCGCTGGCTTCACGATTCGTTCGGCATCATGCTCTGGACTCCGTCCACTCCCGGCCCATATAAGATTCCGAAAGAAATCATCTCCGCTAATTCATCCGCCGAGTCCAATCAGGTGACGAAGCTCGAAATCTTAAAGGTCGTGTATATTCCTAGCTGCATGAATCAGATGATGGGAATGCCGCTGCACAGCTCATTCAAGAGGCCTCTGGTGGAGGAAACTTGCGAACTGCTGCGAAAAGCTAACTGCGAAGTCATATTCCCGGAGAATATGTCGAAGCTTTGTTGCGGGACCATCTGGGAGAGCAAAGGAATGCCGGATGTGGCTTCGATGAAGCTCAAGGAGATGAAGGATGCAATCTGGAAGGCATCCCAGGAGGGGAGACTGCCGGTTCTCTGCGATCAGAGCCCATGCCTGCATCATCTTAGGCAGCATATTCATGACATGGATTTGTACGAGCCGGCTGAATTCATTTATAAATTCTTGAAAGATAGGCTTGAATTCCATAAGACTGACGAGCCGGTGCCTGTGCATCTTACCTGCTCCACGAGGCTGATGAAGGTCGATGAAACTTTCGTCAGGCTGGCATCGCTGTGCTCTAGCAAAGTCATTGTTCCAGAGGGTGTTGGCTGCTGCGCCTTTGCCGGTGACAAGGGCATGTCCTATCCGGAGCTGAATGCTTATGCGCTTAGGAAGCTTCGCGAGCAGGTGAAAGACTGCAAGGTGGGATATTCGAATAGCCGTACCTGCGAGATTGGTCTCGCCACCAATTCCGGCATCCCGTATGTCTCGATCGTCTATCTCGTGAACTCTTGCACAACCGCTAGATAAATCACCTTGCAGGAAAAACGGCCACAGAGGATGATCCGTAGTTGTGATGTAGAAATCATTGAATATCTTGCAGCGCAGGGGAGAGCATCATGTCGCGTGGATTTGTGCCAGGGACATCTTGTGGAATAGGCACTCCCATCTTGGCGAATAGCTTGACCCAGTATGCAGGATATTCGCCATCTGCCCCTTTGAAGTTCATGGGCTTATTCTCGAAGACATATTCATTTCCTGCGAAGTAGCTGTCTCGTACCAGCTCGGAGCAGTAGCAGGCACCATTGTCTGGCAGAAAGTTGAAATCGTAAGGTTGGCCGAGGCGCTGCTTGGCGTTCCGAACATACTTTCGGGCAGGTTTGTTGTCCTTCAATCGCTTGTAAATCAGTACGGGCTTAGTGCCGTCATGGCGAGTGAAATCCTGAACCAGCGTGTCTAGAGGATGCCTGTCCACGCCGTGCTTGATTGTCGCATCGAGCACGTAAACTGAGTCGCCGGAAACATCTATGATTCCGACATGAACTATCTCCAAGGTGTCCTCCGGGCCTGTAGCGGCAGCGATTGCGCTGGACATAGAAGAGTCTGGCATGTCCTTATGCAGCCCTACGAATACGAGGTCTCCAGTCTGGAGGAGAGTCTTCGGCGCCTGAGAGCATGCGCACAGCAGAGCTAATGCTAATAATAGTGTTGTTCTTTTGGTTGTCATACGGATCGTTATTCAAAATTTATCTGCTGGAAAGGCAATGCCGGTCTGGTGGCGGATTTCTTCCATTATGCGAGCTGTGGCAAGGGAATTCTCCAGAGAATTATTCTCCGACTCAATCTTGCCGGACTGAAGCACGTTAATGAATTCTCTGAACTCACACTGGTACTCGTCAGCGTCACGTGGCACTGTTATGTCCACGGCCTCCGGCATTCCAGACCGCCCAGAAGTGGGCGCCCCTCTTTTCGTAAACGTAACGTCCCGAGTGATATGAATCTGATCCAGGGAGATAATCCCCGCATCGCAGGAAATCTCCGTACGCAGCAGCGAGTCGGCAATCTTGGAGTACATGACCTCAGCACTCATGCCCTCATATTCAAAAATCACATTTCCCTGCAGGTCGATAGGCTTAGGCCCGTTTGCCGTTGGCACATCGCAACTCGTTACCTTCGCTGTCAACCCTTTCGGCTCTCCGAAAAGCACGACCATTGGGTAAATAGTATATATTCCTACATCCATCAGAGCCCCTCCGGAGCAGTCTGGATTGAAAGAACTAGGTACGTTCTGAGAATTCGCTTCCGGAACCGGGCTTTTTGAGCTGTGGCTTGCAAGAATCTGCTTCAGAAGGTCATATTTCGAGGAATATTGGCAATATGTCGCCGAATAGTGCCTCACTCCGCCAATCCGCCTGACCTCTTTCTGAACATTGAGGAAATTAGGGCTCAGCGTCGATATCATCGCCTCCATCAGCATTACCCTGTTCCTTCGAGCCGCGTCAATCATTTCCTCCACTTCAGCAGCATTAGAAGCCAGTGGCTTCTCACACATGACGTGTTTGCCGTGCTCCATGCATCTAACCGCCAAGTCTCTATGAGTCTCATTCGGAGTCCCGATGTATATGGCATCGATGTCAGGGTCCGATGCCATTGCGTCCACGTCTGTGAACGTCCTTGGAATATTATGCCTTGCCGCAAAGTCTGCGGCCTTGTCTTCGCTCCTGGAGCATATCGCAGCTGCCTCGAAACGAGGCTCCAGAACAGCTCCTTTCAACACCCAGTCGGTGATTCTCCCTGTCCCGACCAAGCCAAATCTAACTTTTCGCATATTCATGAATGATTGTCGTTTCGAAGTTAGTGAATTTTTTTATGTAACCTGGTTGTAACAGCCATGTAAACTGAATGTAACCATACTGTATAATGGAAGTAATAATTCAGGCATATTTTTGCGTCAAGAAAATTTGAAAGGTTAATGGGCATTTTGAAAAGATTCTGCGTCATTCTCGCCATGCTGGCAGTAGCTACGCAATCCATAGCTGCGGATGACGACAGGACATCGCCAGGGGCCAATCTCGCCCCTGCAGACATCAAAGGAAGGATCACTGATAGCAGCACAGGCGAACCTCTGATCGGTGCGGCAATAATCGTAGAAGGGGAGAGCATTGCGGCAATCTCGGACTTGGATGGGAATTTCGTCCTGAGCGGCCTTGTCCCAGGGAAGATTTACAATCTGGAAATAAGCTACGTGGGCAGCAAGACAGCCTATCTACAAGGAATCAAGGCGCTGAACGAGGCGGAACCATTACTCGTCAAGCTTGAGCCTGACACCCAGGCGCTTAGCGGGGCAACGGTGACAGGTTTCAAAAGAAGCGGAACCGAACTGTCAGTCGTCCAAGGCATTAAGAACAGCGATTTCGTGGTAAGCGGAATCTCCGCCCAGGAAATAGTGAGGTCTCAGGACAGCGACGCAGGCCAGGTAATCAGGAGAATCCCCGGAATTAGCCTGATAGAGGACAAATTCGTGATGGTGCGCGGTCTGTCTCAACGATATAACAACGTCTGGATCAATGGAGGAGTAGCCCCCAGCAGCGAGGCAGATTCCAGAGCCTTTTCATTTGACATAATCCCCTCGTCCCAGCTTGAGAACCTGGAAATAGTAAAGACACCATCGCCTGAATATCCTGCCGATTATTCAGGTGGGTTCATATCCATAACGACCAAAGACATTCCTGCCAAGAATTCCACCGAGATAATGCTCGGAAGCGGTTGGAACACAACGGCAACTTTCCATGATTTTCTCCAAGGGAAGGCTTCTGGAACCGATTTTCTCGGTTTCGACGACGGCATGAGGAATTTGGACGGCGGAATGAACGCAAAACTTAAGACGCACTCGATGGGCGTTGACATAAATAATAACGGCTTCAATAACGATTGGAGAGTGAAAGAAAGCACTCCGCTGGGAGACATAAGAGCCTCTGCGTCATTTGCCAGGAGATGGGATGCTTCAAAAGGGACTTTCGGCTTGACTACAGCCATGAACTATACTAATGTCAGCAGGAGATTCGAGAATATGGCGAATAACCTCTACGGAGTTTACGACTCGAAGAGAGACCGCTCGAATTACCTTAGATTTTCAACCGATGACCAGTATAACAAGAACGTGCGTGCTGGCGTTTTGCTGAATCTGTCCTATCTGACATTGGACGGGAATACCAAGATTCAATTCAAGAATATATTAAATCAGCTTGGAAACAGCCGTTATACCTGGAGGGAAGGAGTGAGCGCCCAGTCGGACCAGCAGCACTCGGCTGAATATTACTACAGCAGCAGGACGACGTATAATGCCCAGCTCACAGGGAAGCACACCATTGGAGACAACGGGCTGGACTGGAGCCTGAGCTATTCATTTGCCGGGAAAAATGTCCCTGACAGAAAAATGTACCTTCTGAATGACTCTGCGGAGACAGGAACCATCCAGATTGCTAATGGGAACGACATGCAGCGACAATGGACTAGGCTGCGTGAACACATAATGTCTCTTTCGGTTAATGACGAACAGAAGCTAAAGGTGGGGGACTGGTCACCTACGCTCAAGACGGGAATATATTCAGAATATAGGACCAGAGAATATCTCACTCGCGACTTGATATATTCTTGGGACCCCAGTAATAACACTCTGCCCGCAGGCTTCAGGAATATGGACATCACTGAGCTTCTTAGCAATTCTGAATATTTCGGGCCAGACAAGTTCTATATGATTGACGAACCCCACATGAGGAATAATTACGACGGAAAGGACTATCTGGTGGCAGGTTATTTGGCAGCCATTATGCCATTTGGAAAATTCAATGTTCATGCAGGAGTGCGCTACGAGTGGAACCACATGGTGCTTACGAACAACACTAGAGACAACGCAAAAAGCCCATTCGATCATAAATATAATACCTCTGACCTATTCCCGTCAGTTAATATGACGTACCGCTTCAGCGAGAAGCACCAGGTGCGTATTTCCTATGGGTATAGCATCAACCGGCCTGAATTCCGAGAGGTTTCCCCATCGGTATTCTACGACTTCGACCTGGCTTCCAACGTACAAGGAAACACCGAACTTGATCCTTGCTACATCTATAATGGAGACTTGCGCTACGAGTTCTACCCTTCGCGGGGAGAGACCATTTCTGTAGCGTTTTTCTATAAATATTTCGACTCGCCGATAGAATGGACATACACGGTGACTGGTGGAACCGACCTGGTGTATTCCTATTTGAATGCAAAGAGTGCTTCCAGCAAAGGCATCGAGCTAGATTTCAAGAAAAGCCTCAATTTCATTGGCCTGAAGAACTTCAGCCTTGCCTTGAACGGAGCCATTATAGATAGCGACGTAAAGTTCCCGAAAGGGTCGAAAGAGGAAAACAGGCCTATGCAGGGACAATCCCCTTATCTGGTGAATGCTGGAATATTCTATCACAATGACGCTCTGGCTCTTGACTGTGCAGTGCTCTATAATAGGATTGGGAAAAGAATCATAGGCGTAGGACGCTCAGAGGGTTCTACATCGGATAACGAGTCGCTGAGGGTTCCTGATTCATATGAGATGCCAAGGGACGTGATAGATATTTCATTATCGAAGAGTTTCGGAAAGCATTTCGGAGCAAAGCTGACAGTCCGAGACTTGCTTGCTGAAGACGTGAATTACAAGCAGTTTGCGAAAGTTTATTTTCCTGACGGCACCATGAAGAAAGTTGAGGAGCTTACTAGGAATTACAAGCCTGGAACTACCTTTTTGGCGAGCTTGACGTATAAGTTTTAATTGACACCAATAACAATTAATGTATCAAACAATGAAACTGAAAAATTTTGGAATTTCCGGATGCATGAGCATCCTGGCAATGGCATTCTGCCTTACATCTTGCGGAGATGATGGCAAAGACAATCCCGTACAGCCTGAAAATGAGGCTAAATGGACTACCGATGGCGGATTGAAGGCCTGCGATCATATCCTTTTCTCGAAAGACGGTGATGCCAATGTAGATGACAACGGCACCCAGATTGGTAATGGTGACCAGGAGTTCGTGTTCACTGGCAAGCAGACTCTGAAGAAAGGAACATACCTGCTGAAAGGCTGGGTATATATTGCGAATGGGGCTACGCTTACAATCGAGCCGGGTACTATCTTGAAAGGTGACAAGGAAACCAAAGCGGCGCTGATAGCAGAACGCGGCGGGAAGCTGATCGCCAAGGGAACCGCAGACGCACCGATCGTGTTCACATCCGAGCAGGCGAAAGGCAGCCGCAAGCCAGGCGACTGGGGCGGCGTGATCCTTTGTGGGAAAGCAAAGCACAATGCTACAGAAGCCCAGATAGAGGGCGGCCCTCGGACGAAACACGGTGGGAACGATGACTCCGACAACTCAGGCGTGCTGAGTTACGTGAGAATAGAGTTCGCCGGCTATCCGTTCGAGACTGACAAGGAAATCAACGGACTCACCCTTGGGTCGGTAGGAAGCGGCACTCAGATTGATCACGTGCAGGTTTCATTCTCCAATGATGATTCTTTCGAGTGGTTCGGCGGCACAGTCAACTGCAAATACCTGATTGCCTACGGCGGCTGGGATGACGATTTCGACACCGATAACGGATTCAGCGGCAAGGTTCAGTTCTGTCTTTCTATACGCAACAGTAGAATTGCTGACATCTCTCAAAGCAATGGTTTCGAGAGCGATAATAATTCAGGCGGAACCGATGCCTCTCCTCACACGACAGCTGTTTTTTCCAATGTCACTTTCATCGGGCCTAAAGCCGTTGATGGCGGATTTCAGAACACTACGGATTACATCGAAGGAGGTAGCTACAATCCTAATAATGGCTCTGGCCTTGGGAAATTCCAGGCTGGCATGCACCTTCGCCGTAACACTCAGCTCAGCTGCTTCAATTCTGTCATCGTTGGCTGGCCTATCGGAATCATAATTGATAATCAGAGAGGAGATGCTCAGGGAAATGCTTCAAATGGCAAGCTTAACGTCCAGAATGTGAAGATGATTGATTGTGGAATCGTAGGCTCTGATTTCAATAAGACCTATAAAGATAACCTCATCACTGGATTCGATGCCAATGGCAAGGCTATCATTGATGCGACCAAGACCTCCTTCTCCAGCACTTGGTTCAAGTCCCAGAAGGGCAATGAGGTTGTCGCAAGCTCAGACGGCTGGTTCGACTCGACAGGATATATTCCTACGTCGGGCAGCCCTCTTCTCTCTGGCGCAGATTTTATGCACTCTTTGGTATCTAGCGGTTTCGACAAAGTTTCATACATAGGAGCTTTCAGCGCTAATGATAACTGGCATAAAGGCTGGACGAATTTCGATCCGGAAAATACTGATTATTAACCTTTCAAATAAGAAGTACTTCCATAACCTTTAATCAGCAATTGGATGGGGAGGGCCGTGATGGTTCTCCCCATCATTATTTTATTCGTCATATTTTCTTAAATTTGCTCAATTATGTCGAAATCGAATCCAATATCCAGGCACGTGTGGTCTCCGCTCAGGCAAAGCTTGATGAAATTCTCGGAACCACACAAGCTGCTTCTACTGAGTCTGGTGGTCGGCATTTTGTCTGGCTTGGCCGCAGTGTTCCTTAAAACGATGATCGGCATCATTCAGAGAGGGCTGAATAGTGTGCTTGGGGGCTGGCAGAATTGGATTCTTTACTTAGTGATGCCAGGCGTAGGCATGTTCCTGGCCATGCTCTTCTGCAAATACATAATCAAAGATAATATCGGTCACGGGGTCACTAAGGCTCTGGTCGCCGTCTCGAAAAATGAATCCAGGATAAAGCCGCATAATATGTGGTCTTCAATCGTGGCTAGCTCAATTACCATCGGCTTTGGCGGATCTGTCGGAGCCGAGGCGCCCATTGTTTACACTGGGGCAGCCATAGGCTCGAATTTCGCCAGGTACATGGGGCTTTCTTACAGGAGCATGACCATTCTCTTGGGCTGTGGGGCTGCGGCTGCCGTCGCTGGCATATTCAAAGCCCCTCTTGCCGGCGTTCTTTTCGTGTTGGAGATACTCCTGTTCAATATTTCGATGACCAGCATGATGCCGCTGCTGATAGCGACAGTTTCTGCGACCGTCATATCTTACATATTCCTAGGAGATTCAACCCCATTCGAATGCACCCTGACCCCATTTGCGCTTAAGAATATTCCTTTTTACATAATCTTGGGACTCTTCTGCGGCGCTTGCTCCATCTATTTCATCAGGATGACTTTGTTCATGGAGGATAAGATTGGGAAGGATAAGAACCCGTACAGGAAATGGGCTATCTGCGCCGTATGCCTGGGAATATTGATATTCCTTTTCCCTCCGCTCTATGGTGAGGGATATGGTTCCCTGGGCGCATTGCTGAATGGGAAAGAAATATCTATCGAGGGACAGACTCCTCTAGCATTCATGACGAATAATCAGTGGTCGGTGCCGATATTCTTCTTGCTTATTCTCATCCTTAAGGTGTTCTCCATGACTTTTACGAATGCAGGCGGAGGAGTCGGAGGCACATTCGGCCCTACTCTTTTCGTAGGAGCAATAGCGGGTTTCTTCGTTGCCAGGGTAATCAATCTTCTGCTGGCAGGCACTTCTATGACTGTCCCTGAACAGAATTTCGTGCTGGTAGGCATGGCTGGCCTTATGGCTGGGGTGATGCAGGCGCCTATGACGGCGATATTCTTGATTGCTGAAATATCAGGTGGCTATGAACTGTTTCTCCCGCTAATCATTACGGCCACGATTGCATTCGGCACCACCAGGCTCGGCGAGACATATTCAATCTATACGAAGCGTATCGCGCACGATGGTGCTCTGCTGACGCATGACAGCGATCAGGCAGTGCTGACGCTCATGAAGGTTCAGGACGTGATAGAAACCGATTTCTCACCCGTGGAGATAGATGATACCCTTGGGCAGCTTGTGAACGTTGTCTCTGAATCCAAGAGGAATATATTCCCGGTGCTGGACTCGAAGAAGCGGTTTCAGGGCTATGTTTCATTGTCTGATATAAGGAAAGATATGTTCAGGTATGAGCATTACAACGATTACCACGTTTACAATTACATGAAAACAGCTCCTGAATATGTCTATGAGGATGACAAGATGGATGCCGTCATGAAGAAATTCGAGGTGTCCGATGCGTGGAACCTGCCTGTCGTTAAGCATGACAGGACATATCTAGGTTTCGTCTCCAAGTCGAACATTTTTTCGGCTTACCGCAACGAATTGAAAGTAGTGTCGCAGGACTGACCTGCAAGAGACCATGCTGAACTTGCTTTGTAATTTATAATACATTGAATATGAAAGATATATATATAAAGACGATAGCCTCGAAGGTGGGCATCAAAGAGTGGCAGGTGGAGAACTGCGTGCAGCTCTTCGAGGAAGGAAATACAATTCCGTTCATAAGCCGCTACAGGAAAGAAAAGACCGGTGGATTAGATGACATGCAAGTGTCTGAGATCCAGCATTGGAATGAGATATTCGCAGAAATGGAGAAACGCAAGGCTGGCATTCTGGCAACTATCCGGGAGCAAGGAAAGCTGACCGATGAATTGCGTTCGAAGATCGAGAATTGCGTCGTCTCTAGCGAGCTGGAGGACTTGTATCTGCCGTACAGGCCGAAGAGGCGCACCCGAGCCACTGTTGCCAAAGAAAAGGGGCTGGAGCCTTTGGCGGACCGGATGTGGGAGGTAAGCATCGCAGATCCTTTGGCGGAAGCCCGCAAGTTCCTCAATGACAAGGTGTCCACGGTAGAAGATGCTTTGGCGGGGGCAAGGGACATCGTCGCTGAAAGAATATCCGAGACTGCGGCTATCCGCGATGACCTCAGGAGCATATTCAGAACCAGAAGGATAGAGTCTAAAGCTACCAAGGCAGCATCGGAATCCCTAGAGGCGCAGAAATACAGGACATACTTCAATTTTTCCATGCCTCTCCAAAGAATTCCGTCTCACAATCTCCTGGCTATCCTAAGGGCTCAGAACGAGGGTTTCCTTAGCGTCAGCATCGATGCGGATCCGGAGAAATGCGGGAACAAGATTTATTATGATTTCTGCCAGGAGCATCGGTACCCGAGCCAGAGGCTAGGCGAGCAGATAAGGGAGGCTGTTGACGATGCGTACAAGCGTCTCCTGGAGCCTTCGATTAGCAACGAAATCCTGAAAGAGGCCAAGGAAAAGGCGGACATTGAGTCCATCAACGTTTTCGGAGAGAACCTTACGCAGCTTCTGCTGTCTCCTCCAGTGGGCCAGAAGCGCACTATGGCGATTGATCCTGGCTTCAGGAACGGCTGCAAGATTGCCTGCCTTGACGAACAGGGGAACCTGCTGCACCATGAAATCATATTCCCTCATCCTCCACAGAACGAGAAGGTTAAATCCATTATGGCAGTTTCCGCCATGATTGAGGAATATGGAATAGAGGCCATCGCAATAGGGAATGGGACTGCGTCCAGAGAGACTGAAGATTTCATCAAGAGGGTAGGCATCCCTAACAATGTGAAGGTATATACTGTCAGCGAGGATGGCGCTTCTATATATTCAGCATCGGAGGTCGCTAGGAAAGAGTTCCCTGATGAAGATGTGACCGTGCGTGGGGCTGTATCCATAGGCCGCCGCTTAATGGATCCTCTTGCCGAACTTGTGAAAATTGACCCTAAGTCTCTTGGGGTAGGGCAGTACCAGCACGACGTAGACCAGAACTTGCTTCGCGAAAAACTGGATAATGTAGTGGAAAGATGCGTCAACAGCGTTGGCGTAAACCTGAATACCGCAAGTCCATACTTGCTCAGCTATGTTTCCGGGATTGGGCCAGCGCTGGCTCAGAATATCATGGATTACAGAACGAAGATAGGTGGCTTTTCTTCTCGGGAGCAGCTGAAGAAAGTGCCGAAGCTGGGACCTAAGGCTTTCGAGCAGTGTGCTGGCTTTTTGCGGATTCACGGGGCTTTGAACCCTCTGGACAACTCTGCTGTTCATCCAGAATGTTACCACATAGTGGATAAGATGGCTGCCGATTTAGCCATCTCTACAAAAGAACTTGTCGGCAACAAGGCACTTATCTCAAAGATTGACCCTCAGAAGTATATCGAAGGGGATTTCGGCCTGCCTACTATAAATGATATTCTCAAAGAGCTGGCTAAGCCCGGTCTTGATCCTCGCGAAGCTGCTCAGGAGTTCAATTTCGCTGAAGACATTTACGAGATAGATGACTTGAAAGTGGGCATGGAACTGCCCGGAATAATTACGAATATTACTAATTTCGGAGCTTTCGTTGACATCGGGATACACGAGAACGGCCTTATTCACGTCTCGCAGATGAATCACCAGAAGGTGAAACTTCATCAGCACGTGATGGTGAGCGTTCTTGCTGTAGATTTGGACCGCAATCGTATCTCATTACGTTTGCTGAAGACTGTATGATCTCTCATACAGCCTGTCCTGACGGCTTGCTGGAAATGACGATGCCATCTCTTACGGCAAGCTGTCCATTCAGGAAGACCATCTTTACTGCCCCGCGGAGGCGCAGCCCCTCGTAAGGAGTCCAGCCACATTTATAAGCAGGTTTTCCCACCGTGAATTCTTCGTCAGGGTCTATCACGGTGAGGTCGGCGCGGCAGCCCTCCTTCATGAAGCCTCGCCTCTCTATTCCAAGAATATGCGCTATGCTTTCTGAATATGCGGAAGCGACTCTAGTGAGAGGAATGCCGCACTGATGCGCTATGGTGAGAGCGACTGAGAGCGATTGCTGCACGGAAGGCACTCCCGAAGGGCAATTGAGATAATCTCTCCGCTTCTCTGAGAGCAGGTGAGGGGCATGGTCTGAACCGATAACGTCAATCGTGCCGTCCGCCAACGCTTTGCGGAGGGCCTCCCTGTCATGTGCAGTCTTTATGGCAGGATTGCATTTGACCAGCCCTTTCATGGAGTCATAAGCTGAGTCATCGAACCATAGATAATTCGCCGATGTTTCGGCAGTGACATGAACCCCAAGAGACTTGGCTTCGCGAATCATATCAACTTCGTCAGAGGTGCTTACGTGGAGGATATGCAGCCTCGTGCCAAATTCTTCAGCTAACTTCAAGGCTTTCCTAGTAGATTTGACGCAGGCCTTCCGGCTGCGAATCAGAGAGTGCTCGCTGAACGGAATCCCATCTCTGACCAGGCGCCCTTCTATGTCATATTCGCAGAACTTGGCTTTTGCCTTTTCAAGATTGGCTTTAATGATGCCTTCGTCCTCGCTGTGTATCAAGATTGGCTTCCATTTTAACTCGAATATATTCCGCAAGGCATCGTCCCTGTCGACCAGCATGTTCCCCGTAGACGATCCCATGAAGACCTTGATTCCAAAGAAATATTTTCCAAGGCCATCGGCAATATATTCATTTATCGCTCTTGCATTCGCATTTGTCGCTCCTAAGTGGAAACCATAGTTGCACCAGCTCCTCCCATCGGCTCTGGCCAGCTTATCCTGCAAGGCTTCAACAGTAGTGCATGGCGGGGAAGTGTTCGGCATGTCTATGAAAGAAGTGATTCCTCCGAGCAAGGCAGCCTTGGATTCGCTTTCCATGTCGGCTTTTTGAGTCATGCCAGGTTCCCTGAAATGCACGTGGGCATCTATTCCGCCAGCCATCAGCAGTCTTCCGCCAAGGTCTATGATTTCCGCCCCAGGGAAAGCTTCGATAGCTTTTTCGTCATCGCTAACGTCCTCTCCTCGGAACCATATTCCAACAATATCAGGGCCCTCGATGCCGAGAGCCCCTACTCTTGAACATTCCCCGGTCAGCATCCGAGCGTTGGTAAGGAGAGTACGGTTCATCTAGCTGCGTCTGTGAATCTTTCTGAACCGAAGCTTGATGACGCCCCAGAATGCTTCTCCGAAAATGCCTCCACTCATCTTTGACGTGCCGAGCTTGCGATTAACGAATATGATCGGGACTTCCTTTATGTTGAACCCGAGTTTGTAAGTCGTGTACTTCATCTCGACCTGGAAGCCGTACCCTTTCATACGCACATCGTCTAAATCTATTGCTTCAAGCACGTTGCGAGGGTAGCATACGAAGCCGGCGGTGCAGTCTTGAACCTTCATTCCCAGGATTGTCTTCACGTATATTGATGCGCAGTAGGACATCAAGATCCTTCCCATGGGCCAGTTCACGACGCTTATCCCGTTGCAGTAACGCGATCCGATAGCAATTCCTCCGCATTCCTTGGAGGCCTCGTAGAGCTTTGGCAGGTCTTCGGGATTATGCGAGAAATCAGCATCCATTTCGGTAGTGTAGTCGTAGCCATTCTCCATGGACCATCGGAAACCGGTCAGATAGGCTGTCCCAAGTCCTTGTTTGCCAGACCTTTCGATTAAGAAAAGCCTGTCAGGAAACTCTTTCTGAAGCTTTTTCACGATTGCTGCTGTTCCGTCGGGGGAGCCATCGTCTATCACCAGGATGTGAAATACTCCTTCAAGGGAAAACACCTTCCTGGCGATAGCTTCGATGTTTTCCTTTTCGTTGTAGGTCGGTATTATGACCAGTTTCTTGTCCATTTTGCTTATCTTATTTCATCATTTCTTTCACTGCGGCTTCAAGCTGCTTGTCTTCGCCACGAAGAATCGAAGCAGGGTCATTGTCCACGTAGATGTCAGGCTCAATCTGCATATTCTCAAGGTATCTTCCCTCTTTGATTGCCCACGATCCGACCTCAGGGATGCCGAACACCACTCCGTTCATCATGTATTCCCACCATACGGCGGTTCCGGTGCCTGGCACAGGCTGGCCAATAAGCTTGCCGAGCCCGAGCGTCTTGTAGGTGTATGGGAACATCGAGGCATCAGAATAATCGTCCTCGCACATGAGGACGCAGGACGGTTTCGTCCACCTGCTGAAAGGCTCGCTCCCGATGTATTTCCCGCGCGGCTGGAATTTAAGATATTCCTTGCCGCTCAAGAACGATGCCAAGTCATCGTGCAGCCATCCGCCACCGTTGTGGCGAGTGTCGATGATAGCTGCGTTAGCCGTGCGGTATTTCCCGAGAATCTTGGAATATACCTGCCTGAAGCTAGGGGAGTCCATCCCGGAAACATGAGAATATCCTACCTTCCCTCCGGAGAGCTTGTCTACCTCGTCTTCTCTTTGCTGCACCCACCTGTCATACAAGAGATTTGATTCGTATGAGCTAGGCGTTACGAACAGCTCGACTTCTTTTTTGCCTTTCTTGATTTTCAGCGCAGTCTTTTTGCCCACAGTGTTCTGCAGTAGCCTGAACCAGCTTTCGCCTGACTTAATTGGCTGGCCGTTGATTGCAAGGATGATGTCTCCGGCCTTGATTTCAGGGTCAGCCAGGTTTATGACCCCGTTAAGAAGCACTTCGGCTATCTTCAGCCCATCACCATCGTAATCGTAATCGTAGATGACGCCCAGCCTGCCGATGTTGAGCTTTGATGATGAATAATATCTCGCTCCAGTGTGCGACGCATTCAGCTCGCCTAGCATCTCTGAAAGCAGGTCTGCGAAATCCAAATCATTATTGATGTATGGCAGGAACTGCTCGTAATTGGCCTTGTAGCCGTCCCAGTCTATTCCGTGCAGGGCAGGATCGTAGAATTTTTCCTTTACCTGCTTCCATACATGGCTGAAGAGATATTCACG
The DNA here is from genome assembly GCA_028724885.1 of Bacteroidales bacterium. Taxonomy (GTDB): domain Bacteria; phylum Bacteroidota; class Bacteroidia; order Bacteroidales; family UBA932; genus Cryptobacteroides. The sequence continues at coordinate 131,649 of JAQYTJ010000036.1, forward strand.
TTCCTGAACCGGCTTATATTCAAAGTCTCCGGAGAAAGAAATGTTCTTAGTGGAGTTGTTGTCAGTGTTTATCTGGGTGATGGTGGCTCCGTCGCAGATGTAGATGTGTTTACCGTTCCTTGACGGAATCAGCATTCCGCTCACGCCCTTTCTCAGCACGCTGATGTCCCCTTTCTTCACATCCAGGAGGCAGAGGTCATAGCTCTTTTCCAGGCGCGAGATATAGTAGAGTTTCTTCCCGTCATTGGTAAGAAAATAGTCTCCGAGCCTGCCGGCGAAGCGGGTGAGTTTCTTTATCCTGTAATCCCTGTGTTCTAGGTCGAGTTCGAGCTTTTTAGGCTTTTCGGCCTGTTTCACGGAATCTTTCTTTTCCTTCTTCTCTTCTTTCTTCACCTGCTTCTCTGTCTTCTCTTTGCCGCCTTCCTCTATTGCCTTGGCGATCGCCTCGCTTTCCTCATCCTGGAGGAATTTGCTCATTTCCTTGGCATCGAAGAACATCAGGTAAATGTCGTCCTCAGAGCCCCAGCTGCCATGGCTCCTGAATCCGTACTTGTCGGACTGCCATGCCATCGCCTTGCCGCCCAGAACCCATTTAAAATTCCCATCGGTATAGCCGCTCCTAGTGAGATCTGTGATCTGGCCGTTGTCTATGTCTACCAAAGCGATGTCGGTGTTGTTCCATCCGCCGTTTGCTTGGTATGTGGTCAGCAAGTAGTGGCTGTCCGGGCTCCATTCGAACCCGAGATCTCCATCCATGTAGGAATATGTCGCATCTTTCATGAGAGATTTCTCCTTGCCACCTTCTGTAGCCTTGATCACCAGCTCGGTTCTGTTGCGCAAGAATGCCACCCATTTCCCATCGGGGGACACATCCGGCTGGAAGCATGTCTGCCCAGCATCGGTGAATCTTTCTTCTTTCAACTTAGTAGCATACGTGAAATATTTCTCGTCCTTGTCGGCTAGAGATGTCTTGTATATCGCCCAGTATCCGTCCCTTTCGGAGGAGTAATAAAGCGTGCGTCCGTCCTTGGAGAAGCTTACGTTTCTTTCCTGCTCGGGAGTGTTCGTTATCCTTCTGGTCGTCTTGTAATCGATGGACGTCACGAAAACCTCCCCATGAGCCACGACTGCGATTTCCTTCTCGTTGGGAGAAATGTCCACGCTGGTGGCTCCGCTGGTGAAAGTAATGTGCCTCAAATCGCTTTCAGTCTGATCCCTTGACACGCTTATGGAGATTTTCTCAGGCGAGCCGCCTTCCCTCAAGGCATAGAGGTCTCCGTTCCATGAGAAGCAGAGCGTTCCATTCTTCGCAGCAGAGAGATACCTAACTGGGTTCTTCGTGAATTCCGTAAGCTGAGTCTGTCTGCCCGGGGCATCTATGGAAGCCTTGTAGATGTTCAAAGTGCCATCGGCTTCGCTGAGGAAGTAATAGGTCTTTCCGTCGGCGGCGAACACAGGGTTGCGGTCCTCGCCCTTGAAAGAGCTAAGCTTCGTGAATTTCGAGTCCCCGTCCCCGTTGATGCTGAACCTGCCAGGGTTCTTTTGCGTGCCTGAGTACATCCATATATCGCGAGTCACTGAAGAAGCATGGTGCTTCCTTAGGTTGTCCTCATACCCTTTGTAATCTTCGTAAATGACTGTTCCCGACGCATTAACGCTCATGTTCATGATTGGGAGCGAAGTGACCAGCAATGGCCTTTTTGCATTGGTGTCCACCTGCCAGAGCTGTGCCGAGCCAGGAAATCCGCCGTACTTGACGTCTTGTCCAATGTTTGCCTGGAAAATTATCCTACCATCAGGAAGCACGCACAAAGGCGTCTCGCTGCCAGGATAGTCTGTGAGCCTCTTAGGTTTCCCACCTTTGGCAGATGTCATGAATATGTCTTTGGATCCTTCCCTAGTAGATGAGAAAATTATGCTCTTTCCATCAGGCATCCAGATTGGATCCGAATCATAGGCTCCATTGCTGGTTATCTGGATTGCCTGCCCTCCGGCAATCCCGACAGTGTAGATGTCGCCTTTATAGCAGAATGCCACAACGTTTCCGTCCGGCGATATTGCATTTTTCCTCAGCCATTTTGGCGTTTCTTGGGCAAATGTCGCGAATGACATTGAGATTGCCGTGGCAATTGCGCACATGCGGAATGCCGTGGCAGATAAAAGATTGATTCTGGTCATAATAGTTATTTAGTTAAACAAATATATTAATTCTATTTGATTTTTTTAATGTCTTTCAAAGATTAACGGATTTTCTTGTTAAATGTAACAGAGAAATCAATTATAATATATATTCCGACTATCGGAAATCCACATTTTGTTTATTCTGGCATGGAATATAATATGCTGATAGTTACTATGATGAAGCTAAACGCATTCTCCATTTAATCCACTTTAAACTTTTTGCCGAGTCTGATAAAACACTTTGATCGCTATATTTGAAGATGACTATTGGGCTAGCATCAGCCAAAAAATTAATAAACATTATGCGTAAATATCTCGTTGTTTTCATGATGTTTCTGGGCGTTACGACCATGCACGCTCAGAGGCAGTCGGTAAAAGGTACAGTGACGGATTCGGGCGGACAGCCTCTGGTCGGGCTGACCGTGGTCGAGAAGAACACTCGCAATGGAGTCGCCACAGATGCAAATGGCATGTACCAAATCAATGTCAGCGGTCCGGATGCCGTGCTTGAATATTCTTCATTGGGATATAAGACCGTGACGGTCAGCGTCAATGGACGCTCCGTCATCAATGTCACAGTCGAAGAAGAGGCTCTGGCTCTTGATGCCGTCGTCGCGATAGGTTACGGTTCCGTAAAGAAGAGAGACCTGACGACGGCTGTGTCGACCGTGTCCACGGAGGACCTTGAACTCAGGCCGGTCACTGAAACGTCTGGATTCATTCAAGGTAAGGTAGCAGGAGTGCAAGTGACTCAGACCAGCGGCCTGCCGGGAAGCGGAATGACAGTGAGAGTCCGAGGCGCGAGTTCAATCGCATCTAGCAACGATCCTCTTTACGTCGTGGATGGCGTGCCTGTGGGAACCGGCAATTATGCCATAGCATACCTGTCCCCAGGTGACATCGAATCCATGCAGATTCTTAAAGACGCTTCATCGGCTGCCATTTACGGTTCCCGCGCAGCTAACGGCGTGATTCTTATCACCACAAAACATGGGGCTAAAGGCAAAGGCCCTATCGTGAAATTTAATTCCTATGTAGCCTTGAACAAGGTTACGAAAACCTATGATGTCCTGAATGTGGCACAGTATAAAGCCCTTATGGATGAGATTGGGGCGGCTACTCTGCCGGGTGGGCTTAAAGATGAAACTGACTGGTTCGACGAAGCCTACCGTACAGGCGTGACGCAGAATTATCAGCTTTCGGTGTCGAATGCTGGCGACAAAACGAGGTTCTATCTTAGCGGTGGTTACACAGATGAAGAAGGAATATTCAGAGTAGCTTACAATAAGAGATACAACGTGAAGCTAAACGTTGACTCAGATTTGTATAAGTGGCTCACGGTTGGCGCGAATGTGGCATATTCGCATTATAAGAATAACGGAATTATTTCTGGCACAGGTTCCAACCGTGCCGGAGTCGTGCTGAGTGTCATCAACACTCCTACTTACGCAAAGCCTTGGAGCTATACCAATCCAGACTGGTACTGGACAGAGTTCTACGGCGCGAATCTGACTACCCCTTCTGAGAATATTGCAAGAACGGAGAATAACTACTCTGCGACGGACAGAGCCATTATGTCTGGCTATGCGCAGATCAATTTCTCGGATCATCTGAATTTTAAATCTACGGTCAGCATGGACCGGAGGTGGATTCACTCGTATTATTTCCTGGATCCTATCCACACTTCATATGGAAGGACCCAGCATGGAGAAGCTTCTGACAGCAGGAGCGATGACAGGAGAATGGTATATGACAATATTTTCACATATTCCAATTCCTTCAGCGACGTGCACAACGTTGAAGTAATGGCAGGAACATCCGCCACCACATCTCGTTACGAATACCTTTCTGGGAGCAGGAACTATTTTTCGCCGGACTATGACAATGTGCTTAAAGGTCTAGACGGTGGCAATAGAGGTGGCCTGCGAGGCCAAGGCACTAGCATGTCAGAATGGAGCATAATGTCTTATCTTGGGCGCATAGCATACAACTACGACAGCAAGTATTATCTTACCGTGAATTTCAGGGCCGATGGCTCTTCAAAGCTTGCGCCTGGCCATCGGTGGGGGTATTTCCCTTCTGCCTCAGCGGCTTGGAGAATCACTGGCGAGAATTTCATGAAGAACATTACATGGCTGAATGATTTGAAACTGAGAGTCGGCTGGGGACAGCAAGGAAACCAGTCTGGCTTAGGCGATTATGCTTGGGTTCAAAGGTACAATACCAATTACTACGACTGGACAGATCCTAATTATGCTGAAGCCACTCCAACGCTTGGCTCAAAAGCCAACATCGGCAACAAAGAACTTACCTGGGAGACCACTACTCAGACGAATGTCGGCATTGACATGTCCGTTCTGAACAGCCGTCTGACATTCACTCTTGACGGATATTATAAATACACGAAAGACCTGCTGATGGACGTCCCTCTGCCGGCTCCATATTCAAGCATCACACGCAATGAGGGCGAGATGAGCAACTGGGGACTTGAATTCGCGGTCTCTTCCGTGAACTTAGACAAGAACGGTTTCAAATGGAATACCGATTTCAACATTTCCATGAACAGGAATAAACTTGAAAAGCTTTCTCTCCAGCAAGTGTATTACTATACCGTCACGTCGGAGGCCCTTAGCGAATATGTCGTCAGGATGACTCCTGGCCAGCCTCTTTCGAGATTCTGGGGCTATACTGCCGAAGGCGTTGACCCTGAGACCGGAATGATAAAATACAAAGACTTGAACGGGGATGGCAAGATAAACTCTTCTGACAAGCATTACATCGGTGACGCTAACCCAGACTTTACGTTTGGAATGACTAACACGTTCAGTTATAAGGGATTCAACCTCAGCCTGCTTATAACAGGCTCTGTTGGCAACGATGTTTACAATGCTTCCAAGATCGAGATGATTGGAATGTACACGGGAGCCAATCAGACCACTGACGTTCTGAGACGCTGGAGAGTGCCAGGAATGGTTACGGATATACCTAAGGCAGGCGAATTGGGTAACCTGAAAGCATCTTCTCGCTGGGTTGAAGATGGCTCTTTCTTGAAATTCAAGAATATAACGCTTTCGTACGATTTCTCAGGCAAGTTCCTGAACAAAATACATGTAAGGAAGATCAGCCCTTACGTGACATTAGAAAATATGTTCACTATCACTGGCTATTCGGGATATGACCCAGAGATGAGCCAATCCACCGCTGCAACCAGCATGGGCATAGACTGGGGCACCTATCCTAACGTGAAATCGGTGACTTTCGGAGTAAATGTGGATTTTTAATGAGGATGGAGGACAATGAATATGAAAAAGATTTTGAATATACTAACTATTGCTGCGCTTGCTCTGCTTTCTGCGTGCGACCTTGATCTCTATCCTGAGGATAACTATAACCAGGGGAACGTATCAGTGGATGAAAAGACGGAAAATCAGTATTCCACTAGAGCTGACATGCTAGGCTTGCGTAATTCTATCTATAACAGCTGGCTGAAAGCTATGCAGGAAGTCGGTGTCGACGACTGGCTGGTCTATTCGGAATGCCGGGCGGACAATGCTTACAATGGCAGCCCTTCCACCGGCGAGATAGTGGCGGTAGAGGCTAACAAGCAAGATGCGGAAAATAAGAATGTCGTCAGGGACTGGAGCTGGTACCTGAACCAGATAAGCAATGCCAATCAGATAATTTGCAATATTGATGACATCGCAGCAAACGACACTTCTTCGGTTAAGATGACTGTCCAAGAGCATGACCAATGGAAGTCAGAGGCACTCTGCTGGAGAGCCTACAATCTCTATCGAATGACGCTTCTATGGGGGGATGTGCCGGTGGTGACTGTGATACCGCCGGCAATCACGGCTGAGAACCTCGACGATGTGTACGATGAATATTTCCCCGCCCGCCAGCCCCAAAGCAAGGTGTATGCACAGATCATAGAAGATCTCGAATATGCCGCTCAGCATGGACCGGACGTGGATCCTTCAAACAAAATGCTATTCTCGAAGGCTTTTGCTGATGGCATGCTTTCTAGAGTTTACGCCGAGAAGAGCGATTATCGTGATTGGTCTAAGGTTGCCCAATACTGCCAGGCTGCAGAAGACATGGGCTTCACTCTTGTGGATGACTATGGGGATCTCTGGGGATATGACGGCACTGACGCAAAGCGTAACTCTTCAGAGTCTATATGTGAGATAACCTGGTCGAGAAGTTCTGGCAATTGGTTCTGGATGATGTTCCATCGTAACGCATATAATCCGAACGACAGCTATTCATGGGCGAAGTGGATCACTCCTTCCAGAAGCCTTGTGGAAGCATACGAGGCAGAAGGGGATACCGAGAGAATGAATGCCTCTATCGTGACAGATGCCTGCTCTTGGAGCTATTATTGGCCGGCAGATTCGTATAAATTCATGAACAAAGTGCCTACGAATGCTTCCAGTTGGATATTGATGCGTCTTGGTGAAATATATCTACTTCATGCAGAGGCTCTTACCATGACAGGAGACCTAGCTGGGGCGGCTGCTTACGTGAATCGGGTCCGTCAGCGCGCTGGCCTGGCAAATCTGCCTTCTAGCTCGACTTCCAGCCAGAGCTCTATGCTTGATGCCGTGTTGAAAGAGAGACGTTTGGAACTTGCATTCGAAGGATTCCGTTTCTTCGATCTTGTTCGCCATGACAAGGCAAAGGAAGTTCACGATGCCATGCATGTCCAAGACAGCTACTGGCAGGACAGAGAGCCACTTACAGATGAGTCTATCCTGATGCCAGTGCCTCAGACGGATCTTGACGATAACCCAAGCCTCACACAAAACCCTGGATATTAGAATTATGAACATAAAATTTTTCTTCATTGCCGCAGTATTGTGCTGCACGTCTTGCGGGTGTCAGTCTGAGGGATCCGGAGATGATCCTAAGCCAGAGCCTGGCACAGACACGACGACTGTAGTGACAGGCGAGACGGCTTCTGTTTGGGTGACGACTGCTAACAAAACTAAACTCTTCGCTTCTGAAAAAGTTGAATTGAAGAAGGCTGCCACAATGTCTCCTAATGCTGTCCGGCTTACCGGAGAGGAATATCAGACGATCGATGGCTTTGGAGCCGCAATAACAGTTTCATCATGTTATAATCTCATGAAGATGTCCAATAGCGACCGGACTGCATTCTTAAAGAATATATTTTCTGCGACGGAGGGGCTGGGATCCAGCCTAATCCGCGTCTGTATCGGTGGCTCCGATTTTTCCATAGAGCGTTACACTTGGTGTGACAAGGCTGGGATCGAAAATTTCGGGATTCCTGAATATGATGAAAAATACCTGATCCCCATGCTGAAGGAGATTTATGCGATAAATCCCAACGTAAAGATAATCGGCTCGCCATGGACTGCACCACAATGGATGAAAGTAAATGCTAATGGCACAGGTTCTCATTATAGCTGGACTGGAGGCACGCTCGGCAAAGATTATTATGACGATTATGCGCAGTATTTCGTGAAATGGATCCAGTATATGCAGGCTCAAGGCTTCGACATTTATGCCGTTACCCCTCAGAACGAACCGCTAAACGCAGGAAACTCTATGTCGATGCTAATGTACTGGGATGTGGAAAGGGATTTCATCAAAGTCCTCGGACCTGCGTTTAAGGCCGCCGGCCTGGATACGAAAATCCTTGTCTTCGACCACAATTACAACTACGACAACGTAGATTCTCAGAAAGATTATCCTCTGAATATCTATGCCGATGCCAAGGCATCTGAATATTGCGCAGGCTCGGCTTGGCATAATTACGGAGGCTCGTATTCGGAACTTTCGCACATATCAGAAATGTCTCCTGATAAAGAAATATATTTCACGGAAGCTTCCATCGGCACTTGGAATTACTCTTTCGCCGGATGCCTCATCAATGACATGAGAGACATATTCTTACGCCCAATGAGCTATGGCTGCAAGGGAGTGACGCTGTGGAATCTGATGCTTGACGAGAATAAGGGACCTTATACCAATGCGTCTGGTTCCTGCACTACCTGCTATGGGGCAGTGACTATTGCTTCCTCGAACTACTCTACCATAGATTACTACAGCCAATATTACAATATTGCCCACAGTTCGAAAGTGATTCGGCCTGGAGCGGTAAGGCTCGGAACTAGAGGCTATTCTCATTCAGACCTGTTCTATCAGGTGTTCAGGAATACGGACGGCTCCTATGCTGCCGTGATCGTCAATGATTCAGGAAGCGAGCAGGAGCTGGTTTTCGTAACCGAGAATCACTCAGTTCGCTACAAAACGCCGAATGATGCGATAGTTTCTATTTTATGGAAAGACTAATTTCAATGAATATCATGAAAAAGATTATAAAATATCTGCCAATATTTGCCGCTGCGCTTGGTCTTGCGGCTTGTGGCGATGATGCCATGGATGTAAGATTTACGGACAAGGGGCCGCAGATGAGTATCATTTCTTGCGACAATGCTGCATTTATGGGTGATTCTGTCAGATTTTCTATAAGTCTGGCCGATGATTTCCCGCTCTCGACGCTGAAAGCCGCCTTGAACTATGACGAGACTACTGTCAGCAACATTACGATCAGGACCAAGACCGAGGGCACTTATACGGCTGCTATCGCTGTCCCGATTTATGCTGAAATACCCGATGGCACTGCATCCCTAACTTTCACTGCCCAGAACACAGGGCTGGGCATCACAACCCAGACTGTGGACGTGAACGTATCAAGGCCTAATCCGGATTACATGACGCTCACGATCGCTGGTGTCCAGTACAGGATGGAGAAAGTAGCTGATTATCAGTATGCTGTCACCGATGCTTTCCCAATGGATGCCTCTGGCATCATAACTACTGCGCCGCTTGATGAATCCGGTCATACGGTCACGTTCGGGTGGAACAATTCCGCTCTGGCAGTAGGCTCCCCGAATGCGATTCCTTTCACGGCTAACAAGGCCGGCACATACACGATCTCAACAAATTTATACGTGCTCTCGGCAGCTCCGTTCGGCTCGCTTTCTACCAGCCTGAGCAGTTCCTCAAATACAGACATCGTCAATCTGCTAAAAGGTACTGCCATCACGTTCCCTGCAATTTCTGACATTCTCGACTGGAATCTGGATTATGATTTCTTTAAGGTGAACGAAGACAATACCATTTCATTCAAGGCGGTGGACGGCCTTTATAAGCTCACGGCGGATTTCACGAATAAGTTCATCAAGGTTGAGGCGATGAAAAACAAAACTGAATATTCGACTTTCGATGCTGCTACGTCAGAAGGCGCCATCTGGGTAATCGGAAGCGGAATGGGCAAGCCTACGGTCGGCCCTTCCTGGAACACGGACGACGGGGCTTACTGCTTGTCCGAAATAGAAGACAAGAAGTATCAGGTGACTTTCATTGCAGGTGAATCTATCACGGCTTCGGGTTACAGTTTCAAGTTCTTCCATCAGAAGGGCTGGGGAGGAGAGTTCGGCTCATTCGCTACCGTGAATGATGGAGGTCTGGTTACCGTCACTTCCAGCGGTAACATAGAGCCAGTCTCAGAAGTTAGCTTGGAACTTGGCCAGGCATATTCATTTGTCGTAGATGTGTCGAATGGTGCCGACGCTGCCGTATTCAGCGTAGAAAAGGCTGATATCCCTGTAGCTTCGCTAGACATCAAATTGAACGGCGTTCAGGCAAAGCGCATCTCGTCAACTCATTATCTAGTCGATAATGTCGAGCTGACAAAAGATGGGGCTCTGGCCATAGAAGGAATAGCGATGACTGACCTAATGAGTTGGTTCCTTGATCCAGATTACCTGTATTTCGATGGCTCTGCGATTAGATTCAATGCGGTAAGCGGTACATTCGACGTGGATTTGTTCCTTGATGCAGGTTACGCTGAGTTCTCTCGTCAGAATGCCTCTGGTGAGGATGGAAACATAGATGACGGCGTGCTCTGGCTCATGGGATGGGGCGTTGCTAATCCTATGATGACAAAGCAGATAGGCTTCACTCCTGGCCAATCGTTCTGCATGGCGGAGGTTCAGCCGATGGTGTTCCAGCTTACTGGCAAGGCTGTTGCAGAAAAAAGTTCAGATTTGGGAGGCAGATTCCGCTATGACTATATTTCCGCAAAATACTTCGGTCAGGATGGATGGGGAAGAGAGTGCGGCAAGATAATCGACGGAGACGTTTCTACGACTGTCAACCTCGAAGGCAGCGCTGCTTCGCTCCTGAAATTGACCGACTCGAAGAATTTTGAGCTTGCGGATGGCGTCCAGCTTGAGGAAGGTGCGACTTACGTGCTCACCATTGACCTTTCCAAGGCTGCTTCCGACAAGATCGAAACCGTAAGGTTCGAAAAGAAGTAAGGTTCCTGCTTTTTAATATTGCCCGGACTCTTTGTTGGAGTGTCGGGCATTTTTTATATCTTTGAGCATGTTGAATGCTCCGAAATGAAATTCTCACATTTACTAATGCTCTCATGCATCCTCACTTTTCCCGGGTGCGGCTCCAATACGAACGTCTATTTGAAGGAGCTTGACGGTGTGCTGGAATCTAAATCAGAGCATGAGTCCAGATTCCTGGAGAAAATTTCGCTAATTCACTCTATGTATTCGAAATATTCAGATGCTGATCGCCAGTTTGAGAAATGCATGGCATTAGCAGAGGCTTTTTCCGCCTACTCCTCGGATTCTACATTCAGATACTTGGAGAAGTGCCAGAAGATAGCGTCTGAGGAAAAGGATGAATACAAGGCGCAGAAAGTAGATTTCGCTCTGGCGATGGAATACACCTTGGCGGGGTACTATATTGAGGCGTCGAATCTTCTGTCGAAATACGAATATCCCGATGTGCATCAGGATCTTCTAATAGGCTATTTTAAGGCGAAGCACAAACTGGCAGGCGAGATGAAGGCTTTCACTTCTGATAATAAAATTCGAATCACGCAGCTGGCCGAATGGGATAATTGCCGTGATTCTTTGTTCGCTCTTCTGAAACCATATTCATACGACTGGCTCGACATGAAGCGAGAGCATGAGGAGGCGCATCTGAACTATGACATGGCCAAAAAATATGCGTGGGAGATGGTCAAAGCATCAGATTCCCTGTCGAGGGAATATTCCACGGCTTGTTATCTCCTGCAATTCTACCTTTCGGATGAGAATGGTGCGTCGGAGAGGATAGAATGGTTGTGCAGAGCTGCTGAGACTGACGTAAAATGCGCCATTAAGGACAATGCGGCTCTGAACACCCTGAGCAGCCTGATTTTCAGCCAAGGGGACGTAGACAGGGCATTCCGGTATTATGCGGAACATTGCCTGCCTGACGCTCTTTTTTTTAACGGCAAGCTTCGTCCATGGCAGATTTCTCAGATTTTTCCTATCGTAGAGCAGGCATTTCAGAAAGAACAGCATGAAAGGTCGCGGAGGACTGCTTGGGCAGTGGCATGTGCCATATTCCTCCTAATCATAATTATCCTGATGTTATTGCTGATGGTCTATCATCAAAGCAAACTCAATAAGGTTAATGCCCGCTTGAGATTGGCTGACGCTAAGGTAAATGAATATGATAAAGTGAAGGAGGCCTACATCGCTGAATTCTTAAGCCGCATCTCTGATGACATCGAGAAGGAAAGAAAATACAGGAATCATGTCTTGAAATATCTAAGAAGAGGGGACTCTGAATATCTCATGAGCGAGATAGAGAACCAGCCACCGATCGAGGAAGACATCCAGAAATTCTATAAGATGTTCGACGAGACTTTCATCAGCCTGTATCCGGATTTCATTGACAAGTTCAACGATCTACTTGCCGAAGGGGAGCAAATCGTTCCCAAGGAAGGCGAGATATTGTCGCCTGAACTCAGAATATTCGCTCTCATCAAACTCGGCATCACAGATTCTGGAAAAATCGCAAGTTTGCTTCACTATTCGGCAAATACGATCTATAATTACCGTTCCAAGGTTAGGAATAAAGCAAAAGGTGACAGAGACAAATTCGATGATTACGTACGTGATATTTCATGAGTTCAATATTCGAATTTGTTTGCTATCTTTGATCGATTTAACTAAATTTTAAGAATATGATAGATTGTTTCATCCCTTTTCGAGATGTCATTCAAGTTTCGAGAACGATAGAGGGTCTCAAAAAAGAGGAAATCGTAGGCAAGATATTCCTGCTAAGGCTTCCTGAGGCTGCGGGGAAAAGCATCCAGGGTTGCGAGGTTATAGATGTCAAATCCATAAACTGCACTGATGCGGTAATGAAGATGGCTGCTGCGGCGAGTGCGGAATATTCATTGATTTACACGAAATTCACTGACCTTAGTTTTGGCAGGTTCGCGTTGGAGCGAATAGTTGCGATAGGAGACGATTCCTCTGCAGCGATGCTGTATGCCGATCATTTCAACGAGCTTGGAGGGCAGCGGAAGAATGCTCCAGTGATAGATTATCAGATGGGGGCTCTCAGGGATAATTTCGATTTCGGATCCGTGCTGGTGTACAGAACTTCTGCGCTTAAAGAGGCTGCATCCAGGATGAATGTGGCATATTCATTCGCAGGCCTTTATGATTTAAGGCTGAAAGTCTCGCAGAAGGGGAGCCTTGTGCATATTAATGAATATTTATATTATGAGATAGAGACAGACACTCGCAAGTCAGGGGAGAAGATCTTTGATTATGTCGATCCGAAGAACAGGGATGTGCAGATAGAGATGGAAAAGGCTTGTACTCAGCACCTTAAGGACATCGGAGGGTACTTGGAGTCTCATTTCAAGCACATAGAGTTCTCGGATGCTCCTTTTGAATATGAGGCCTCTGTAGTCATCCCTTGCAAAAATCGAGTTCGCACGATCGGGGATGCCATAAAATCTGCTCTTGCCCAGAAGACTTCCTTCAAATATAATGTATTCGTTGTGGATGATAACTCTACGGACGGAAGCGTGGATGTCATTAAGAAATATCTTGGGAACGAAAAGTTATTCTACATTGCGCAGGATAAAACTTGGCATGGCATCGGGGGTAATTGGAACGCCGCAATCCATCACCCACATTGCGGTAAATTCGCTCTTCAACTTGATTCCGATGACATGTATTCTTGCCAAGATGCTGTCCAGAGATTCGTGGATGCTTTTTACGAGCAGAACTGCGCTATGGTCGTCGGCACGTACAGAATGACTAATTTCGACCTTGAGACCATCCCTCCGGGAATCATAGATCATAAAGAATGGACTCCGGATAATGGTAGGAATAATGCTTTGAGAATTAACGGATTGGGCGCTCCACGCGGATTCTATGTGCCTCTGCTGCGGAGAATCAATTTCCCTACTACAAAATACGGTGAAGATTATGCTGTAGGCCTGAGAATATCCAGGGAGTATCAGATTGGGCGCATTTACGATGTTATTTATGATTGCAGGCGCTGGGACGATAACTCGGATGCTTCTCTGGATATAGAAAAAGAAAATGCGAATAACCTTTATAAAGATAGAATAAGGACGTGGGAGCTTCAGGCGAGAATTTCTATGAATAGGATGTGATCGAAAAAAAATGAAAATATTTTTGCAATTCTAAAAAAAGGTTGTACCTTTGTCATCCCGCTCGTAAGGAACGGGTTTTTACAAGATCATTGAAAAGGCTGAAGGAAGTACAAGCAAGTACCGAGAAAGAATCGAGAGCGTTGATTTCTTGAAAGAGGATGAAGGATGCCGGATCAGGGGAAGCGAGATAAAGATACAAAGAAGAGTTTGATCCTGGCTCAGGATGAACGCTAGCGGCAGGCTTAACACATGCAAGTCGAGGGGCATCGCGGGGTAGCAATACCCTGGCGGCGACCGGCGGAAGGGTGCGTAACGCGTGAGCGACATGCCC
>JAQYTJ010000037.1 GCA_028724885.1 Bacteroidales bacterium
CCTGAGCGGCATTTTTCAGCCGCTCAGGACAACTTCCGGGGGATGGTAGGGGGCGCTGCCCCCTACCATCCCCCGCGGCTCTCGGCCTTCTGGTATTCGCTTGGCTAGGCGCCTCGCGAATACCCGGCCTACGCCGGTCGCGTGACCGCGACTATGCATAATTCATCACAGAATTTGAGGGAGGTCAAGGTCCTTGAAGGTGCGAGGCGCAGGGGTCTTTGGTAGCGGCTTGCGAGTCTTAATTTGCTCCATAGCCACCTCAATAGCCTTCAGCAACTGCTCATCCTCACCAGCATATTCTTTTATTGGATCATTGTCAATTAATATGTCAGGTTCAACTCCATGATTCTCAACTATCCAGCCGCCCGTGGCAGCATCATAATTAGTGAAGAACGGAACTCTCACGTCAGTGCCATCCATGTAAGGCAGCGAACCGCTGATTCCGACAATGCCTCCCCAAGTCCTAGTGCCAATCACGGTGCCAATCTTGTTCGCCTTGAAGCTCCAAGGGAACAGGTCTCCGTCCGAAGCTGAATATTTGTTGATAAGCAGCACCTTAGGACCGGTCTGAGTACCCTCAGGCACGGTTCCGTTCAGAGTAGATGTGCGAGACATCGTCATCCTGTAAACCTTACGCAAAAGCCTCTCTATAATCATAGGAGAAATGTTTCCGCCACCATTCGCACGGTCATCTATTATGAGCGCCTCCTTGTCTAACTGAGGATAATAGTAACGCACGAACTCGTTCAAACCCTCCGGTCCCATATCCGGAATGTAGATGTAGCCCACCTTGCCGCCGGACTTTTCCTCAACGATCTTGATATTCTTCTGAACCCACTCATAATGCTCGAGAGGATATTCATTTGCAGTCGGCGTGACAACCACCTTCCTGCCACCTTCGGCTGCAGACTTATTAACCGTCAGCTCGCAAAGTTTGCCAGCTTTACCAACCAGCAACTTATAGATATTGTCCACGTCCTTCAGCGACTGTCCGTCTATCGCAGTGATATAGTCGCCCTCCGAAATATTCATTCCCGGCTCCATCATTGGCGAACGCAACTCAGGACGATACGCAGCACCCTGATAGATGTGATCAATCTTGAAATAGCCGCTCTTATCCTTGCTGAGACGCGCCCCAAGAAGACCCATGTCGATGCGCTCCGGCTTAGGGTAATCGCCAGGGGTGACGTAAGCGTGACCGCTAGCCAGCTCCGAAATCATGCCACCTATGACATAGTTCAAATCCAAGCGAGTCTTAACATAAGGAAGTAACACTGAATATTTCGCCTTGATTGCGTTCCAGTCGCGGCCATGCATGTTAGATACATAATAACCATCACGGAATGCCCTCCACACCTCATCGAAGATTTCCGGCCACTCCTCAGCGTAATCCACCATAGCAAACATATTGCTCAGATCTACGCTTTCGCCACCGCCAACCTTGTCAGCAGGGAAATTCACGGCCTTCCAATCAGAGCCAAGCATCAAACCGCACTTGTCACCAGCTCGATAAACAATTCTATTGTCCGAGCATTTTTCCGACTTCCCTTTCTTGAAATCGAACACCTGAGTGCCACCGTTCCCAGAGTACCAAACCTTTTTGCCATCGCAGAAATAATCCCAAGCCTTGAAAGGAAGCTTTATGGTTCTCTCCACAAACCCATCAGTGTCAATCTTCACATCGGCTGCCTTAGGCCCTTTGTCATCCTTCTTCACTTCATCTTTTCCCTTAGCGCCCTCCTTGCCCTCTGCCTTTTCGTCAGAAGCAGAGGACTCGCTGTCGGTCTCAAGCAATGGGGATGGAGTGTCTTTGGCCAGCATAACCATGTACACGGCTCTCATGTCTGTATAAGCATAGTTCCACTCTATCTGGCTGTATACTGGATGCAAATCATTATCTGCGGTGTAGAGCAAATATTTTCCATCCGATGAGAACACTGGATTTCGAGAATTGTTCCAGCTGGTAGTAACAGGATATTCCTTCTTAGAAGCTAGATTATAGACATAGGCCACCGAAAGCTGGTTCTTGGCAGGCTTCGTGTATGCAATCCATTTACTGTCCGGCGAATAATTCACCCCATAGAACTCCTGTTCTGGATTTTCCATTACAGTTCTCTTAGTCTTAGCGAAAGGATCCACTTCGACGATGCGGTTTTTCCTGTCGGTATAAAGAATATGCTTGCTATCCGGGCTCCATTGAAGCGAACGGATGTATGTGTCATTATCCTTGGTAATCTGCTCAGGCTCGCCGCCATTGGACACATCGTATAGATAGACCTCGGTCTCGCCAGTGGCGTCCCCTACGAAAGCGATGTATTTCCCATCTGGGCTCCAGTCCGCGCTCCTATCGTTGGAATTAGGAGACTTCGATATATTCCTAGTTATGCCCTTCCCAACCGGAACATCGAATAGCTCTCCCCTGGCAGTCACGGCTAGCCTCTTTCCATCAGGTGAAAGGCTGTAGCTGTTGCGCCCTTTCTTGCCAACATTCATCCTTTCTGCCCTGGCATAGACCAAATCAGATCTGAGAGTGATGTGTATCTGCTCCGCCGCTTTGGTGGAAGGATCCAGCTTGTAGAGGTAACCGCCCTTCTCGAACACAACCAGCTTCCCGTTGGTGCTAGGAAATTTGACATCATAATCAGAGAAATTCGTCACCTTCGAAGTAGCCTTCGTCTTGGTATCGTAAACGAATATATTCATGGTCATATCCCTGTCGGAAACGAAATAGATCTCGTCGCCAACCCACATCGGGAATATGTCCTGGGCCGGATTGTCAGTAATCTTTGAAACACCTTTGCCGTCATAGACCCAGACTTCGTCTGCCATGCCGCCACGGTAATATTTCCAAGTCCTGAACTCTCTCATCACTCGGTTGTAAGCCAGCTTTTTGCCATCAGGAGAATAGCTGCAAAAGCCACCTTCAGGAAGCGGAAGCATCTCTGGCATGCCGCCTTTCACCGAAACTCTCCAGAGGCGGCCATCAAAGCCATCACCAGTACGATTTCTGAATATGATATATTTCCCATCAGGAGTCCAGCCCATCACTATATTATTAGGACCCATCCTGTCGCCAAGGTCGTCTCTTGAATTCGTGGCAGTGTAAGTCAGTCGCACTGGCTCCCCGCCTTCGGCAGGAATGATGTAGACCTCACGGTTTCCGTCATATTCCCCGGTGAACGCAATCGTCTTTCCGTCAGGCGAATAGCGAGCGAACATCTCGTAGCCCACGTGCGAGGTCAGCCTGCGAGCCTCTCCGCCGGGAAGCGGCACAGTGAATAAATCTCCTGCATAAGAGAAAACCACTTCTCTGCCATTCGTCGAAGGAAACCTGAGAAGCCTAGCCTCACCATCTGCGTTCTGCGAATGCCCTTGGAAACCACCCAATACCAAAAGGCCGCCAAGGATGAAAATCAAGAATATTTTTTTCATATAAGAGTGTTTGAAAAAATTCTTATAAATATAGTGAATATATTGAAAAAAGCCTTGAAATTTTGGGATTCCAAGGCTTTGTGAATGGTAATTCCTACATTTATTCGGAAATATAAGTGAAAGTCATATGCTTAGGGTTATGAGAACCGTTATCGGCGAAGAATTTCAGCTTGTGATCGCCTGCTGAAAGAGTAATCTGGACGATTTCGTCTATGAAAGTTCCCCAATTGCCGCTTCCGGCAATAGGGAAAATTTCAGTGACTTTTTCGCCATCAACTTCGAAATGATACTTACCGGCAGGGCCGCCAGAGCCGGATGACGCATTTATGGCAATTTCATAAGTCCCGGCATCCATCACCGAGATAGAATAGATATACCATTCTCCGCTCGCCAGATAACCGATGTTCCCACCTCCTTCTATGGTCACCATGGAGCTCGTCGGATCCCCGTGTGCCGCACGGTAAGTATTGCCTCCACCGCCACCGGTGTCGTAGAATGCTACGTTCATTCCTCCGCGGTCGAAATCCCTGAACCAGATGACGGTGGTGCTGTCTTTCGCAAGGACGAACGGATGCCCCTTCACGAACGGGAAGGTAACCTGTACGTCAAAGGTAACATACTTGGAGAACTTTCCTTTACGGTAATGGATTTTAGTAGTTCCGGTGCCTATGCCTTTAACGACTCCGGACTGGCTTACTCTGGCGACATTCTCGTCATCAGACCACCAACTGAAATCCGTGGTTGGAACGTCGTTGGCATCAGATGGCACCATAGACACTGGAATGGTAACAGCAGCCCCGATTGCAAGCTCGATCAGGCTATCGCACTTCATGGTCACATCGGTCAGGGCAACCTTTCTGTTAACGTAGATCTCTGTCTTAAACGACATGTTTCCCGATTCGCATAGAACGGAAGCAGATCCCTGCCTTATGGCTTTGACCAAGCCAGAATTGTCAACCATCGCGATGGATTCGTCGCTAGTAGACCATTTGAACGTAAGGCTGGACGGACTGGCCGTCAGCTGAATCTCGTCCCCTTCAAACATCGTCACGGAACTGTAATCCACGGTGATGGTTGGGTAAACTTCCGTTCGCTGGAAGTTGTCGCATGAGGCAGAAAGCACCAGCAAAGAGACTAACGATATATTCAAGAATATTTTTTTCATGTCTGTTTCCTACTTTTTTGTTTCTATGATAGCGAAACCCTCGTCCACATCCTTATCCTCCGAATAGAGAAATCTCGTCTCCTCTCGCATCTCATATACATCATTTCCTATCTGATACTTGTAATGCAGCAAGAAGATCTTATAGGTGTTGTACCCGTCATCTATGATGCCGTACACGTTAGGGTATTCAGGGTCATCATCGAGCTGCGTCACCTTAAGATCCCTGTAAGGCTTCAGAGTGACCTTGTGATAGCCTTTCGCATCGGCTGCAGCATCGATGTACGCTATCATTGCCTTTGCCTCCAATGTGTGTATGTCTTTACTGAATGTCTCATTCCCTGGCATCATCCTCACGCTGCTCGTAGTCCAACAATGAATTGTCTTGGTTCCCGGCATATTAATAGGAGATCCATCTGGCAAGAGTTTTCTGTTTCCCACCATCTGATAACCTATTCCGCTGGAATTAGACCATTGATTCTTTATTGCTATCCTTAGCAGAAGGGAACCCTTGTCTGGATGAAGTTCGGCACCATCATAGGAAAGAACCCTCACCGGGATGATGTAATCCTTATCTGGAGACAGACCTGCCGGGTGAATCGTGACTGGAATAGTGCCAAGAACCTCGCCAGATTTTATGACGCAAGTCATGCTGGAGATCTCGTATTTATCAGCAGGCATGACAACCGCATATTTCTCAACATCCACGTCATAATTAGCCTTATTGTATTCATCCACTAGAGTAGAATCCAAGACGATGTTGATTTTAACGTCTTTCTTTGGAGCCTTCGTGCCTCCCATAGATAATGACATGTACGTCGTGGTTGTTTCATAGTGGAGGCTGACCGTCATCTTTTTAGTGTTGTCAGACTCGCTCACGAATCCGAAGATGTTCTTGTACTGCTCTTTCTCAAACACCTCACTGTCGTTGCAAGAAACGATGGAGAATGCTGCCAGAGCCGCTAATATTATGTATTTGTGTTTCATGATTCGATACGTGTTAATGTTAGCTTTCCCAACCCGGGTTCTGGTCGCAAGAAGGAAGCTTGCGGATTTCGCTCAGTGGAATCGGAAGCAGGTATAGTTTCTTATGAACGAGACGAGCCCCGATTCTGGAAGTATTCGGAACTGTTCTTTGATAAAAATTCTCCTTAGAGCCATCCACGTTCATCCCCATGATTGTTTCATTCTCTGTTTCCTCGTAAATCCCCCACCTACGAACGTCGAAGTAACGCTGACCCTCGTGCAGGAATTCCTTCATTCTCTCTTTCTCAATGATTTTCTGAAACGTTTTCTCGTCCGCAAGATCATTATTGTTGACTCCCGGCATCCCAGCGCGGTGACGGACAAGATTGAAAGCATTCTTCATCTCCGTGAGGTCTCTAGAAACTGTATAGGTCTGATCCCCGAGAGTAATGTCGTACGATTTCGTAAGGTGGTTCAAGCATTCTGCGTACATGAGCAGTATGTCAGCGTACCTGATGATGGGGTAGCCTTTGTCCATTCTCCTGGCGTTATCCCCGTCCCATGCGTCATTAGGATGAATGTATTTCACCAGGACATAGCCCGTAGGGGTGTAGTCGGTAGCAGAATTCTGCTTGCCGTTAGGGGAGTCATAGTAATATGTTACCGTCTGGTTGTACTTCCCCGACATTGTGGTGGACGACATAGGCCAGAATCTCTCCGAGAACCCCACGCACGCATAGAATCTCATCTCCCTGTTGTTGTACATGTTGTAGACGCCGGCATTGAGCCTGTAGCCAGAGAAATTCTGCTGCATTGTGGTAAAACCCGTCTCGCTGTAAGGGTATTCCGAACTGGAGTTATCGATTGGGCGGCCATCGTACATAGAATAATTATCAATTATTTTCTGAGTCAAGCCCATTCCGTTCCAGCCGCCGAAAGCAAGAGGGAAGCACATACGAGTGTTTGCAGTAATGGACGAACTCTTAATGCCCCATACATATTCCGGGTTGGTCGGAATGACAGCCTCTCCGTTAAACTGCTCAGAGTAAGATCTGAAATGATCAATTCCAGCAGCTCCAACAGGATAATCTTCGTAGAAATCAGGATCCGAAGTCACGCCTTCTGGCATTTGAGGAGTCTGAGTATCTGCTTGAACAGTGAACAGGCTGTACATTGGTGCGCCGCTTTTATTCATTTTCATGATTCTCTTGCATGCGGCGGCAGCTAAGGCCCAGCGCTCTTCGTCATATTCATCGGTGGTGACGTATTTTACTCGGTCTATTTTCCTGTACCAGTTGCCAAAACACCTTCTAGCTGCTTCACCTCCATTCCAGAGAGGGCTGGCATAATAAGTTCTGATCCTTGCGACCAGTCCGTATGCAGCCCCCTTGGTCGGCCTTCCGAATTCCATTAGAGGATAGGTTTCAGGAAGATATTTCGCTGCCTCTTCAAGCTCGCTGCAGATATATTCCACAGTCTCTGCATTCGTAGCGCGAGGCCTGTCATAATCTGCCAGATCCAAGTTAGAAGGTATTTCCTCGTCCCCTACCAAGATTACGGGCCCATACGCAAGCCAAAGCTTATAATAAGCATAGGCACGAATGAACCTATTCAAAGAAAGAAGTTCTGCTCTGTCCTGAGCGGTAAGATCTTTAGCCTCATCTATCCTTGCGAACACGGTATTCGCCCTTCTGATGCACTGGTAGCTTGTCGTCCACACGTTGGAGAAGGAGTAAGGGTTGCTGGCAGAGATTTCTCCGAGAACAAGCCTCATTCCATTGTAGCCATGCTGGGTGCCGTACATCGTAAAGGCCTCGTCTGTCGCAAGGGGTCCGGGGAAATCAGAATTCTGATAGAGAGAGCCTTCGTCATGCAGATCTCCTGCCATGCCCCAGATGTATGCCTGGACATTTCTCTTATTAGCGAATACCTCATCAATCTTAATCTCATCGGAAAAATAGTCGTCTATGCTCAAAAAGTTGCAGGAGGCAAACCCGGCCGACAAGATCAAAGCTAAAATAACGTATGATATTGTTTTCATATTCATGATTTTTTAGAAGTGCAGGTAAACCTGGAATGTAATTGTGGCAGGTATAGGATAAGCTCGACCGCTGTACTGAGCTTGTTCTGGGTCAAAGAGTTTCACAGGAGACCAGACAGCTAAGTTATTTCCCACCAGCTGGAGGTCTGCGGACTGGAGTCCGATCTTTTTCATGAATTTTGCCGACCAGTTGTAATTGATTGTGACTTCCTGAAGTCTCAAATACTTTCCATTTCCTTTCCAGAACGTAGAAGTCTGGGTGTTGTTCGAACTGCTGCCGTATGTCAGGCGAGGATATATGGCGTTCGGATTCTCAGCCTTGTCGAGCGGAATTCCATGCTTCTCCGCATAATCTTTCGGAATCCATCTGTTTTCGTACTTCATGGCCTGAGAAAGCACGTTACCAAACTTTCCAAGAGCGAAAGGAACATAGCCCGCCCCTCCATAAAAGAAATCGGAATTTCCGGTTCCCTTGAACAGCACGCCAATGCTAAGACGTTTATACTGGAATTCTCCACCGAAACCATACATCAGGTTCGGAACGATTGCCCCGGTGGAAGACAAGCCGTAAGAGATAGGAACCATGTCATCGGAATCAATGCGTCCATCGCCGTTGACATCGCGGTACTTGATGTCGCCAGGCTTATACTCGCCGAATGACTGCACAGGGCTGGTATCAATATCTTGCTGATCCTTGAACAAGCCAAGGGCATAGTAGCCCCTGACAACTCCGTAAGGATAGCCTGATCGCTCTTGGTACGGATAGGCGGGGTTGGACTCCTCCCAGTTCTTGACATCATTCTTTGAATATGTGAAATTTGCCCTGAGGGTGAGGTTCATGTCGCTTCCGATCTTCTGCTTGAATGAAATATTGCCATCAGCACCATATGAACGCATCTTACCGATGTTAGAATAAGGCCTAGACATAAGTCCGACATAGATAGGGACTTGCTGGCGTTCCTGGAATATTCCGTCACGCACGTCATTAAAAAAGTCCAGAACAAAATCTACCTTATCAACGAAAAGCGTCCCCTCGAATCCGAGGTCGAACTTAGTTGCCACTTCCCATTTGAGGTTGTCGGCTCCGGTGTACGTCTCCCAAAGAGTTTCCGCAGAGGCTGATCCCCAAGGGTAAGCCGTGTTCCTCTGCACTATTGTCAGGTAAGGGAAACGCTTAGATGAGATCCGGTCGTTCCCGACAGTGCCGTAAGAAGCCCTGACCTTGAAGAAATTGAGCCAGGGCATCGCATTCTTCACGAATTCGTACTGTGTCGGCACCCATCCGAGAGCGACGGAAGGAAAGAATCCGAAACGCCTGCCTTTCTGGAAGTTCTCCG
The DNA here is from genome assembly GCA_028724885.1 of Bacteroidales bacterium. Classification (GTDB taxonomy): domain Bacteria; phylum Bacteroidota; class Bacteroidia; order Bacteroidales; family UBA932; genus Cryptobacteroides. The sequence goes on from JAQYTJ010000037.1 coordinate 8,939, forward strand.
ATCCTGTGTATCCGAAATTCAGGTCTATCAGATAGGTATCTGCGTAGCCGTAAGTCAGACGGCTGGAAATTCCCTGATACCTCTTAGGGATGGCGCTCATGTTACTCACGCTCTCTTTTGAATATTTGTCATCGGACATATAGTAGTACACGAGGCCAGAAACCCGGTGCTTCTCTTCAAAGAGACGATCATAATTCAGCGTTGACTCGAAGTGGAATTTCCTGTAATTATTCGTCGATTTCCTATATGATGCCGCTTGCGCGCTTACCCTCTTGATCGTCACCAACTCTCCGGAAGACGTCCTTCCGACTGCCTCATAGAGTTCTGGCTGTATGTGGCGGCTCTCGTTGAACCAAGAGGTGTAGTCGAATGCTCCCTGAGCACGAATCCTCAAGCCTTTCGTGATCATGCCCAGATCCTGTTCCAAGGCGATGGTCGTCTTCGCCTGGTATTCGGTGTCGAGACGACGGCCAAGCCTATTGATCAGCACATACGGCGATGTCTCAGCCCCTTCTCCAACTCCGGGAAGCTGGCCATTGGAATAGACCTTAGGAAGGCGCAGAGGATGAATATATGCTTGAGCAGCCCAGATGTAGTCAGTGTCGGCGACTCCAGGATTCTTGTTCACAGTAAGATGACCCGTGCTGCCGAAATACAGCTTCGTCGTAGGAGTCAGATTCATGTCTATGTTGGAACGAAAGCCATAGGTGTCATAGCCTACATTCTGCGAGTAAGGGCTGGACTTGTCCACCTTGTAGGCGGCTTCTTCCTGATTGATTGAAAGCGAGAGGAAATATTTGGCGACTTTCGCTCCTCCCTGAGCGCTGACGTAGTAAGACCTCTTCCAGGAATTGCGTTTCACTATTTCTTTCTGCCAGTTCACGTCGGGATAGATGTCCGGATCCAGCTTGTTGTGGATGATGTCCATCTCAACATCTGAATAAAGAGGCTCTTCGTTGCGAACTTCCCTGGCTTCATTGGCAAGGCTAGCATAATCATAGGCACCAACGTAATTTGGGAGCCTTTTTAGGTGCGAAAGCGTAATGGATGCCCTTCCGGTAATGTGGACTTTGTCCGCACCTCCCCTCTTTGTAGTGATCAGCACCACTCCGTTAGCGCCTCGGACACCGTAAACCGCCGTGGCAGAGGCATCCTTCAGGACAGAGAAATTCTCGATGTCTGAAGGGTCGATTGAGTTGATGTCGCCTTCCAGCCCGTCTATCAGAACAAGCGCTGAAGAATTTGCGCCGAAAGTGCCTATGCCTCGAATCCAGAACTCGGCGATGTTCTTGCCTGGCTCTCCGCTACTCAGAGACGAGATGACTCCGGCCACCCTGCCTCCGAGAAGGTTGCTGATGGACGTGGTTGGTTGCTCCAGCTGCCTTGCGTCTATTGAAGTGACTGCAGCCAAATTGGAAATTTTCCTCTGTGTAGTCCCGAGGGCAGTAATGACAACTTGGTCGAGTTCCTGCGCTACCTCAGTGAAAGTGATTTTGATATTGGTGTCTTCCTTGACGACGATATATTCAATGTCCTTGAACCCCATCATCTGGAAAATCAGCTTGTCGCCTTTCTGAGCTTTGATTAAAAAATGCCCTTTGTCATCAGTCATCGTTCCCACTGTAGAACCTTGGACGATGACGGCGACTCCAGGCAGGGGCCCATCCTGGTCATATACTGTTCCTGCCAGCCTGTAAGTCTGGGCATGAGCTTGAAGAGATCCTATCATCAATATGATAGAGATCAAGAAATATAACTGTTTCTTCATTAGAATATTCTTTAGTTGATAGATAGTTTGCGGACTCTCCGGTTGCCGAAGTCCGCTACGTAGACAGAACCGTCCTTGCCTATTCCGATGCCCCTTGGAGACTTGAAGAGTGCCTCCTCTTTGGTGCCGTCTTTCCAGCCTGACTTTCCAGGGACTCCAAGTACTGTCTCCACTTGGTTCTCCGGGGTTATTCTCCTGATGCAGTGATTATTGCAGTCAGCAACATAGATGTTGCCGTCACTATCGCTGAAAAGCTGAGCCGGGCAATTGAACCTAGCCTCGGCAATCTTGCCGTCCCTGTGGCCAGTAATGCCACTTGTCAGCCTTTCCATCTCAGGATTCTCCTTGTTAAGGTCAATCTTCGCAATGGAATTGGACATGCCTGTCATATTGCTCCAGCAAGCTACATAAAGCACGTTAGGGTCAGTTGGACGGAAGGTAAGGCCGAAAGAATCTCCGTTAGGCGTGTCGCACACGACCTCTGCCTCGTAAGTCACAGGATTGATTTTCACGACCTGCCCATAATAGTAGCGCGTGTAAATGTATCCGTCGGAAGGATTCACCACGAAAGTGTGCTTATAGCCGTTCGCAGGCCGTCCTACAGAACTTTTCGACCAGTCAATCTTCGCGCCGAAGTCTCTCACTCGCAAACCCCACATCTCTTTAGGGTCCATTTCGACGAACATTCCGACTGTAGTCTCGGTAGGAGCCATGACCTTCTGCGTAATAGGATCGACGCAAGGCACGTTCGCATAGTACTGAGTCGAAATGGTCACCAGCTCATTCGTCTTGAAATCAATCCTGGCTATGCCATTCACGCTTCCGCCATCTCCATTGGAGCTGCTGTGATCTATGACGAACACGTTGTCGCTGCTGTCAACGCAGCAGTAATAAGGAGCGACTTGCGCCTCGCTCAGGTCTCCGGCTTTATAGATGCCGGTGCCATTGCCACAGATTGTGGTAACGGTAGTTGAAACAGTGTAGGCGAATGTCTCTTCGTAGGAAAGAGAGTCCTTGCCATTCGACACGGAGATGACGCATGTATCACCGGGGAGCCGCGGAGCCTGCACGTACAATTCCGTGCCATCGCGACTGACTCCGATTACAGGTGCTTTTCTGTGATTAAAATAAACCCGCATCTGGGAAGGGTCACCGAAGCCTTTCCCTTGCAGGATGACCTTTTCTTGATACTTCCCGTAATTAGGATGGAATGACGTGAGTGCCAGAGATTCATTCGATGAAGAGCCTCCTTTCTTGTCATCATCATTGCATCCTACGCATAATGCAAGCACACATGCTAAGATACAGGTCAGTTTGGTAGAAAAACGAAAGATAGTTACCATTGGTTAAAAATTAGTGGTGCCATTAATATTCTATGAGGTTCTTTTAGTGCGCCTTATACCATTCATTATTTTCAAAGATAATACTTTCCCACGATTTACCCAAAAACGTTTTTAGAATTAGCTATACGCATGGTGCGTCCCCTCCAAAGAAATGCGAAGGCAACTCACGAGACTGCAAAGCCCAGTCGGGGCATACGCAGCTTCTTAGCATTCCTGCTAGGGTGCCTAGCTTAGACTGCGGTTGCTACTCTGAATACGGAACCCAGACCTTCATCTTGCCGGCGGTGCGGTTGTGGCTTCTGCGCAATGACGCAGGGGTTGTCGGCACAGAGAATGGTTCTCTGCTAGGAAGCCCGAAAGTGATGCAGCCATGAAATACAAATTGATTTTAAAAACATATTTGACAAAAGCCCCCTATAGAGTCTTCTATCAGGCTACCGATGAAAAATTTTCGTTTTCTGATGGTTGTATTTCGATTTGTGACAAATGCCATTCTCGAAAGTTTCCTATCTTTCCTATAATTAATAACATGAGAAACAGCCGGGGGCGTGGACACTGTGAACAGAACCTGCAATTGTGCGGATGGCTCTCCTGCACCGGTTTATGAGACAATAGCAGCATCATATCTTAACTAATTGAATATGAATGATTTTTTTAGAAAAACCGTATTATCGTGCACATTAGTGCTACTGGCGCTCCAGCTCGTCCTTGCGGCCGACGCTTTGCCGTTGGCTTCAATGCTTCCGACAGCGAGAACCCATTCCGGCATTGCTGCAGCCACAGTAGTTCAGAAAGCAGAAGTCAAGGGAAAGGTCATGGACAAAGACGGGATTCCGCTTCCCGGCGTCGGCATAATCGTCAAAGAAGATCCCTCCCAGGGAACAGTCACGGACGAGACGGGATCTTATTCTCTGGACATCCCTTCGGGGGCGACCCTTGTGTTCTCGTCCATCGGCTATAAGACGCTGGAGGTTCCTTCGGAGGGGCGCAAGGTTGTGGATGTGGTTCTTGAAATGGACGTGAACCGGCTTGAAGATGTCGTGGTTGTCGGCTACGGTGTTCAGAAAAAAGTCAACCTGACGGGTTCTGTGTCCTCCGTCGAGATCGAAAAGCTTGCGGAGACGCGCCCAATCACGAATCTGTCGGTCGGCCTTGCAGGTCTTGCTCCAGGTCTGTACGTGCGTTCTGCGAACAATGATCCAGGCAACAATGCGACAATGATGATCCGTGGCCAAGGTACGCTCAACAACTCCTCTCCGCTGGTGATCATCGACGGGGTGGATGGAGACATCTCCAGGGTCGCCCCTCAGGACGTGGCCACGATTTCAATCCTCAAGGATGCCGCATCATCGGCGATCTACGGCTCGCGAGCTGCAAACGGCGTAATTTTGATTACGACAAAGCAGGGCAAGTCGGGCAAGATTACGGTGTCTTACGACGGTTATTACGCACTGCAGTCAGTGGGGCATCTGATGCCACTGGTCTCGAACAGCGTCCGTTATATGGAGCTGATCAACGAAGCTGCCGCAAACTCTAAGCTCAAACCCGTATATTCGGAGAAGAACATCCAGCAGTGGCGCGACAACGAAGGCAGTGATCCGCTGCTATGGCCGAACACGGATTGGGGCGAGGCGCTCTTCCGCACGACGGGCGTAATGAATCATGGGATTACGGCCTCCGGAGGGACGGACCGGTTGAGTTCGTTCGTGTCGTTCAACTATGCGGAAACCCCGGGCATAATCGAGAACACGGGCTACCGCCGGTATAGCATCCGTTCGAACAGCCAGCTGACAGTGACGTCTTGGCTAAAAGTGGGGATGAATCTTTCCGGTATCCTGACCGACAAAGACCGTGGCAGCGACAATCTCTCCAGTATGTTCACGAACTCGATCCTGTGCGTACCGACGGTAGTGGTACGCAGTCCGGACGGCCGTTACGGCGGCACTAACAACTCGGAAGACAATCCAGTGGCGCGTTCGCCGCTCCTATATGTCCTGAGTTTGAAAGGCGAGGACAGGGCGCATACATTCAACGGCCGCTTTTTCTTCAACTTCAATCCGATCAAAGGACTGAACGTGGATGGTTCATACAACTACAACTTCTACACGAAGAAGCAGTCTACGATTCCGGTTCAGATAGACACATGGAACTTTCAGACCAACCAGATCCTAAGTCAGGGTTCCGGGACGAAGCTGTACGTAAAGAACCGGGAGGATCGCAGCATCCGCAACTTCATGGACCTCACTGCATCGTACGAGCGCACGGTGCTGGGTTCCATGTACTTCAAGGTGCTTGCAGGAGCGAGCCAGGAGCAATATTCCTCGGACTACTTCATTGCGCAGAAGGAGGATCTGATCGATCCTTCTCTCACGCAGATTAATGCGGCATCCGGTGCCATGACTGCGAATGGTTCGCTGTCGGACTGGGCAATGCATTCGCTGTTCGGCCGGATTAACCTGAGCTGGGCAGATCGGTACCTGGCAGAATTCAACATCCGCAGGGACGGATCTTCACGCTTCATCGGCAGCAACCGCTGGGGCAATTTCCCTTCCGCATCTGCGGCATGGAGAATTTCAGAAGAACCCTTCATGTCAGGAGTGCGCAGCAAATGGCTGAACAATTTGAAACTGCGAGTCTCCTACGGCTCGCTGGGAAACAATGCGACGGATAATTACGCAGCGATTCAGGTGCTGGATGCGATGAAGTATGTACTGAACGGGGTTCCCGTGCTGGCGTACTCCCAATCGAAGATCAAGAATGCGAACCTGACTTGGGAGACCACGACGGTCACCAACGTCGGGGTGGACTTCGGAATGTTCGGAAACCGACTGACTGGTAACGTGGACTGCTACAACAAGTTCACGCACAACATCCTGATAAATCTTCCAGCTCCCGGCGTGCTGGGAAATGCCGGCGTTCCAGACCAGAACAGTGCGCAGGTACGTAACAGGGGCATTGAATTGAACGTGGGCTGGCGCGACGATCTGAAGGACTTCAGCTATTATGCCAATGTGAACTTCACGTACAACCGGAACAAAGTGGTCAAGTTCAAAGGAGACCAGTACTCACTTTCGGGCGTGAACATGATCAAGGAAGGCCTTCCTATTAACACAGGCTACATGTTGCTGGTCGATCGTATCGTCCAGACGCAGGAAGATCTGGATCTGGTGCAGTCGATGGTCGACAATGCGAAGGATGCGAATGGCAATCCATTGAACGCATTCCCTTACGGTCGTCCCGAACTGGGCGACTTCCTGTACAAGGATACGAATAAGGATGGCCTCGTGAATGACGAGGATCGCACAAACGTGGGTACTGGCTCGACCCCACGCTTCCTGTACAGTCTTACTCTCGGCGCAAGCTACAAGGGTTTCGATGCATCGATCTTCATTGATGGTGTGGCAGGCATCCGTGGCTATTTTCGAAACGACTACTACACTCCGATACTTCGATGGACTCGTCTGATCAATAAAGAAGTGGCTGATGGCCGTTGGTATGCGGGCCGCAAGGATGCGGCGACATATCCTAGGCTTCTGTATGACGGGGATACTCGCAACATTAGAAACAGCGATTTCTGGTACGATTCCATGTCGTACCTCAAGATCCGAAACATCCAGATCGGGTACACGGTGCCGCAGAAGCTTGTATCAAAAGTGGATCTTTCCCGCTTGCGTTTCTACATGGGCTTGGAGAACTATTTCACGTTCACGAAATGGAAGGGGCTAGACCCTGAAGTTCCCGGAATGGCATATCCCTCCATGAAACAGGTTGTTTTCGGTGTCAATCTAACATTTTAATACTAATTGAGCATGAAAAATAAATATATTCTGTGCCTTGCAGCACTCGTAGCTTCGGTTGCGATTACGGGATGCTATGATCTGGATCGGTTTCCTCAGCAGCAGCTGAGCCCCGGTACATTTTGGAAGACGGAGGAGCAGGCCAAGCAGGCCGTGAACGCCTGTTATTCCGCAATGCGGAACAACGAACTTTACAGCACGTACTTCGGGATGGACTGTCTCTCGGACATAGGTTTCGGGTATGATGCAAAAGGTTACTGGGACATCAGTAGAGGACTTTGGACTCCCCGTACCTCGGCTGTGCGTAACCGCTGGAAGGACACGTACGATGCAATCCGCCGAACGAACGAGGTGATTAGGAATGTGCAGTCGATGGAAATAGATGAGACAGTGAAAATACAGACAATCGGAGAAGCGAAGTTTCTGCGTGCGCTGTTCTACTTCTTCTTGATGAATCACTTCGGCGGTGTACCAATCTACGATGAGAAGACCGATTACAATGCGGACTACATGAACCTTCTGAACCCCAGGAGTTCTTTGGAGGAGACACGCACTTTTGTGATGGGGGATTTGGAGGATGCGATTTCGGCGCTTCCCGTGAAGTGGCCGGATGCGGATAAAGGCCGTGCGACGAAGGGTGCTGCCTTCTCGCTACGTGGGAAGGTGTACCTCTACGCCAAGGAATATGCAAAAGCCGCTGCGGACTTCGAAGAAGTCGTGCTGGATCCTGCTGGCCAGGGCTACGGCTATGCGCTGTATCCGGAATATGCAGATCTCTTCACGACAAAAGGCCATCGGAGCAGCGAGATGATCTTTTCCATTCAGACATTTTCCGAAATCGGAAACGGGCTTGGAATGCCATATGCCCATTTTCTTGGCAGCAACGCCACGCTAGGAACGAGCTGGAACAACGTCATGCCTTCTTGTGACTTGGTGGACATGTACGAGTGCAAGGACGGAAAGCCATTCAAGTGGGATGATTTCATCCCCGGTTTCTCTGAAAGCGAGGAGGTTCGACTGAAGACGCTCCGGGCAACACTTTCTGCTGACAAAACAACCGTGGCCGCCTATCCCGAGTACCGTGATCAACTGCTTGCGATGTACGACCGGCGCGATCCGCGCATGCAGCAGACGATTATACTGCCCTACACCCATTACCTCGGTCTGATCGGTGGCAAGAACAAGGACACCGAGTTTGTCTATGCTGCTGGCGTGACGACCACAAACGGTTTCGTGGTAGTGAATCGCTACAATAACGGGATGAACTACCTGTACCTTTTCCGCAAGTTCGTTCCGAGGGGTGATGAGAACGGAACAATCCCGAGCACCTACCGTTCCAATATCCCAATCGATTTCCCAATCATCCGCTATGCAGACGTGCTGCTAATGCTAGCAGAGTGCTACAACGAAGAGGGGCGCATCGAGGATGCAGTCAAATACATAAACATGGTACGGAGTCGTCCGTCAACCAATCTTCCCGGAATCAACAGCGGCCCCGATTGGCTGGAGGCGCGGACGAAAGAATCCGTGTTTGAGCGGATCCGTCACGAACGTGCCGTCGAATTTCCTGCGGAAGGGCTCCGTTATTATGACCTCAAGCGTTGGGGCCTGGCCAAGGAGGTGATGAACAACCGCGACATCAAGGACATCATGGGCAGTGTCAAGTACACGACTAAGTTCGAGGACAAGGACTATCTCTGGCCGATTCCCGGAGATGAAATCGACAAGAATCCCCAGTTGAAACAGAATCCAGGCTGGGAATAATCCAGAATGCTTTTCCCCCAGGCAGCCAGGGGAGGCTGTGTCGGCATCCTCGGCTGTGCGAACAAGCGTCCGAACTTCCGTAATCAAAGTAATGTTGATCCTTATCATAGCGCACCCGAAGAAAGATTTCTTCACCCCAACCTTCACATTAAGCTCCGCCTTCACCATGGCCGCGTTCGCTTTTCATCTTGTCCACGGACAATGCTTCAGATTGAGGCAACGGACTCGTCCTCCCCACCAGTCCTGTACGGGTCGTATGCCATGCACGCCCCGGCACATAATTCGCCGGAATGCTTCCTTAAGGAATTGACTTTAGTTCGGGATAAGGATTCAAGTACGCCGCAGAGTCCACCTCCGTCCATGCTCAAACGGAAAACACGATGCAAGACATCCGGAATCGAAAGCCTCTGGGAGTCGGGGGCATTGTACCTTTGCAAATCGAATTAGCAGGCGGATGCACACAACCTATTTCTTCCTGCCCCTGCCCTGCAAATGGCAGCAGGACGTGCTTCCTCACAATTACTGACAGATTTCGTAGCTATACAACGCATAAGAATCAGCAGCAGGGAGCGAGAATGTGACTTCGCCGCAGTGCCCTGCCTTGGCGGAAAAACTTTTCTTCCCCTTGCCGGAAATCAGCGTCAGCTTCACCCGCTTACCTGCTTCGAGCCACGTTTTAAGGGAAGCATTCTCTCGCTCGTTGCGTTCGCGGATTACTAGGAAATAGCCTTTCCCTTCTTGGACGCTCTGAAATCCCGTCCAAGAGGTCCCGGATGGTTCCTCTCCGATCGGGAAAATCATGCCGTCGTGGATATCAGCCTGATACTTGCGATAATTTTTGATTACCGGACCAATCTTGAATCCTTCCTCTGGCAGGTTGTGCGCCTGCATCCAGGCAAGCGGCTGCGCCATCATAGTAATGGCGAAAAGATATTCAAAGTCATAACTGGCCGGAACGAACATGCCGCTGTATTTGTCAGTGCAGCGCCAATTGTTCGGAAATTCCAACTGGAGGTTCTGCGCAGGGACATACTTTGAGAGCATCCATAGATTGCGCAGCGTGAGATACGGATAGTAGTTTCCCCAATCCGTGTAGCGGTTCTCTAGGAATATGTTCCCGTAGCTATTTTTGTAGAGATAACCGAAGCGACGGTCGGCCGTCACATCCAGATTGATGCAGACATCGTTGTCCAATGCTTCGGAGACCTTTCTGAAGAGGCTGTCTACACGGACTTCGGAAAGTTTGTTGTGGATGCGGAGCCCGTCGACCTTGAACGTGCGTATGCCGTACAGCCGATTCAATCGAATGAGCCAGTCCGCATCGTTCGACCAACGTTCGTAGTTGTCGTAGTAGTTCGGTTCAAACCAGACGCAGACTTCGATTCCGAGCTTCGCAGCTTTCTCCATGATTGGAGTGAAACCGTTCGGGAAGCGAACCTTGTCTGGCAGCCAGTAGTACGGATTATCACGGTTATTCTTCGGTCCTGGTCCGTACAACGGAAGATTCGCCACTTCGGTCTGCCAGCCATAATCCAGCTGATAATGCGAGATACCAAGTCTGGCGCAGAGATCCAGCTCTTCCAGCACATATTTCTCCGTAAGCGCCGAATAGGGGTCTGAACGGTCGCCCCAAGTGTTCATCATCACCATTTCGTCACGGGTGGCATAATGCTTCCGCAGACGGGATTGATAGTTCTTCAAAGCACACAATGCGGAATATTCCGTCCCATCGTACACGCCCGTCACGGCGCTGTAACCTTGCGTCCAATGGTCAGGGGAGATGTCCTCGGAGCCAAGTCCCAGTCCAGTCATCCGAATTTGCCCAAACGCCGCCAGATAATCTCCACCCATGTACTTGAGCTGCGCGTTCGGAGACTGCGCTTCTTTCAAAAAGAAGAGTCCTTGATCCGATTCTTCATTTTTTGCAAACAGCAGATTGCCCCGATAGAGCCGTTCATAATATCCAATCGGATCCTCTTCCCGGACCAGATTGTTCAGATGGTCGGTCATTTCGTACAGTTCAACGATACGATAGCGCCAGTGCTTGCCGGGCATCGAAACCTTTTCCATCACGGGAAGCAATTTCCGGAGATTCCCCATTCGGACGAAGTGGATGTCATGGACATTCTCCAGCAGAACTTTCGCATTATACCAGTCGGCGGCCGGCCTCCCCTTGAAGAAGAAATCGGATGCAACGACGGGACAGTCCGGATAGAGCCGGATGACCCGCCTGATGCACAATTCATCCATCGAATACGTCACTGTTGCAGCTAAGAAGGCTTCGTGCGATCTGTTTTCCGGCACGACATCCACGCTGAAAGAGATTAATTTCGCCTTTGCAGACTGCCAGGGAAGAGCCATGTCCGGTCCGTTCTCTTCGGAGATCCAGACATGACCGCTCTCTTTGTTCACAATGGAACGCGTACTTAAATTTCCCCCGTTCCAATCGTATACGCGGCGCATGCACGCATTTTCAACCACCAACGAATCCGCCTTCAGCGAGATCAAACAGTCATTCAAAGTTCCCGACGATTCTTCCGCTCCGGAAACAGCAGCCGTTGTGCAGAAAGCAGCAATGGCCAAGATTCTTCCAAGGTTCATAGGCATGTTTTTGTAAACGTAAAAAAGTTTATGGACGTTCATTGATTACAAAGCCGCCACAAGAACTTCCAGTGGGGTAAGCGTTTTCTTACCCGACACAGGGAACGGCAGTTCGACGCTCCGGGACTTGTCCGTGTTGGCAACAATCACATATTTCTTTCCTTCGGCATCCTGCTTCACAAGTAGATGGAGATGCCCAGCCACTTTCTTGTCGATGGTCTGAAGCTTGATGACTGGAAGGTTCTCCTGCAGTTCTTCCAGCATCGGTTGTAGCGCCACAAAGACATCGGAAGGCTTGTGCAGATCGTTCCAGAACAGAATGCCTGTCGCACCGTGGATCAGCGAGACATAGATCTGGCACTTGACAAGCCGGACATAGTCCACAGGATCCAAATTTTTCGGCTTTGCATAGCCGTTGCCGTCAAAATACAGCCAGACCGGCTTCCTTCCCAACCCGGCCTTCAGGGCATCCATCGTGACAGCGGACAGAATCGGATTGGCGGAAAAATCACTGAAAGCATTTATTGAGAAGACATCGCCATTGTTCTTATAGGCCTCTGCCACCTGCTTAACGTTCTCGAACCAGAGGCTTTTCAAGGTTTCAATCTCAATCTTGGCATAGGAATAATTCCCCTTGGCATCGAAGCTGTACACCGGAGTTCCATCATGTGCCTTGAAAAAGCCCAGCAAAGGATATTTCGTCTGTTTTCGCGCATTTTCATCCAGCAGGTCGTAAGGGACTTTGGCGGGCATGATGGCGTGCGACTTGAGGAAATTCTTTTCAAAAAAGAACGTGCTCCCTCTGCCATGACCAAGTAGGTCAACCAATACAACCGCCTCTGAAGCTTTTGATTTGATCCGCTCGTTGATCTTGTCTCCAGCAGAGGCGGGGATGTACCACTTGGACAGCCCGCCCAAGGCAATCTCGTCAATCGGAGCATACGCATGCGAGTAGTCCTTGAAGCGGTGCTCGTATTCTGCCACGGCCTCGTCCAGCATTTTCAAGAATGCAGGACTGTCAACATTCGCCTTCAGATATTGCATCCGGTAGTAATCCCGGTCTGCCGACGTTGGAAGTGCGGGTTCCCGACCAGAAAAAGCATACACCGGCCATGCGAATCCAGAAATCGCCAGCAGCTTGTCCTTCATGTACGGCTGCAGGCATTTTGGATCCAAAATCATAACATTGCTGTTCGCAGTCCATTTTCGGAAGGCTTCCTCGTTCGCAGGATCCTTATCTGGTTCAGTTTTCAAGGCATAGCCCGGAACGCCCCAAAAACCGATTCCGAAAAATTTTTCCTTTTTTCCGGTCTCGGCATTGCGTCTGTATACCCAATCTTCGGTGTCCTGCGCCGGATTCACTTCCGGATTAGTGGGTTCTACCACATCCGGCTTTCCTCCGGGCATCGGTTCTTCCGTCTCTGACTCTTTCCCGGAACAAGAGAAAGAAACTGCCGTCATGAGCGACAGTACTGCGATAGTACTTAATTTATTCATTTTTAAATTATTTAATCTACAATCCAATAATGATCCACATCAAAATCAAACTTCCAGAAATCGCCATTTTCATCAATAGCCAACAGTTTGTTTCCTACCGTGACCAAGCGCTGGAACCGGCTCCATCCTTGACCAATCTTGTTCTTTGCGATTAGGTAGCCCGATGTCGTGATCGGTAATTCCCAAAGATAGCCGTTCGAATCAATGACAAGCAAAGAAGAGTAATTGAACAGGGCATAGCGGTTAAATTTGAACTCCTTCGTGACGGTAGAGCCGTTGCCGCTATTCCATGTCGCATTGTTGTTGGCATACCAGACACGCAGGACTCCTTTGTCCAACGAGTAGAAGAAACCGCGTGCGGGAATGAAAGAAGGCATGTTGAAAGAACTACCGAAGCCCTTCTTCACGACAGCAAGCACAGGAGATTCAGCTGAAAGATCGAGCCTGTACATGTCGACTTTATTCTCCCGGGTGATGCCGATGTATTTATCATCGTCGTAAAAGAAGAAGTCTCTAAAGTACGCCGGAGGAGCCAGTGCCGAAATCACCCTGCTCCGTACGAAAGAACCGTTTCCGTCCGGGTCATAGAAAACCACATCACCGGACGCATTCCACTCGCACAGCGAACCTTCATGTTCAAAATAACGGTTTCCCAATCCATTCCCAATCGTAAGCTTGGTACCGCATTCTTCAATCACCTGCGGTGCTCTTACTGTTTGATAGTCGTTGTAGACCGTGTCGATCCCATCGGAGAGAAAGAAGACGGTCCTGAACTTTGCAGTTTCTCCATTCCGGAAATTCGGCAGTTCGATGGAATTCATATTGCGAGGGACTCGTAGCGTATGGCTTGTTCCGTCGGCATCGGAGTACTGGATTTCTATGTATTGCACATTATCGCCTTCGACGCAGTCAGAGAAGATTAGCTTAAGAACGGACCGGCCATAGTCGAACTCTTTCGAACGCAAACGGAGCCCCTGCAGGCTCTCGGCGAAATTCAGTCCCCAGCTAAAAACAGACAGCGAAGAATAGAGCGAACTCTCTCCAGAGCTGTTCGTATTCCTGAATTCATACAAGGAAGTTCCTTCAGGCAGGTTTTCCACGATTATGGAGTCCTTCTGGATGCCGGGGGTATTACGATGGAACGGTATCACGAGCGAATCTTTCCGCATGTTCCAATAGACGATCGTGCGTTCAATCCTCGGATCGGAACCAATGCTCCAGACAATCTTTGCGCGACCAAAGCCGGGGACGCACTTCAGCGAATCCACCTTCCCCAAATAGACCTGTTCTTCCTGACTAGCAAATTTTTTCTGAACGTCGTTCATCTTGTCGCATCCGACAAGAAGCATGAAGACCCACAAGAGGCCAAAGATAGTATGCAATGATTTCATTTTGTCCATTTTTAGTTCGTTGCATTAATATTGGGGAACATTGTCATCTCCGTAGAGCGTGATTTCACCCAATGAAAAATAGTTATTAGTCGCGACGGGTAACATAACCACCTGCCGGACGAAGAACCTTAGATACCGGACCGGATTCGCTTCTTCTGGTAGGTCAAATTCAGCTCCATTCGCAGCGAATGCGCGTTCGTCCGCCTTGACTGCGCGGTAATCCGGCCACATGTGCAAGCCGAGATACTGCCAGTCATCCTTGAAGGTATGCTCCGGCAGCGCCGTAGTAGGATTGACATCCAATATGCCTCCTTCCCGGACTGATTCTTCATCCAACCAATATGGTTTGTCTTTGAGCAGTTCGTAATCAATCTTGTCCGTACCCCAAAGTTCATAGCCGGTGATGTTCACCTGCCAGTATGGTTGATCGTGATTATATGGGTGCGTGACGATGCGGCTCAGCTTGACCACTTTTTTCAGGTCGATGGTGAACGATCGCCCACTGGAACCCGATTTGGTCAACCAGCCGTTGAAGGAGACATTTCCTTGATTGTCCCACAAGTGGGATAATGAGTATCTGCTGTCCAGGTCTGTCGTATTGTCGTACGGAATCGAAGATCGAAAATCGGCGTAAGGTTTTTCTATGACCTTTTCAAACAACGGTGTCGTCATAAGACGGACGGTGTCAGAAGTATTTCCCCATTTGTCTTCAAATGCGATGGCAAATTCTCGTTCTTCGTTTTCGAAGCCGCGGAAGGCATATTTGCCCTTTCCAAGGGAAGAGAAATAAACGGTCTGGGTCTCCAGCTCGTTGTTCTTGTCTTTGTTGTTCGCCATCAATCGAACCCCCAGCTCAGTACCGGAAGGATTGTCCCAAGTTGCGTAGACTCCGCCGAATGTCGCCTTGATTTTCAATGAATTCTTGGCGATGGACACCAGAGACTCAAGGGGCGTGAATTCGATTGAAAGCGGAGCAGACCGTTGCTCGTGTTTGTTGACCTTGTAGAGGTTCGCCTTGACTGGCATGGTGCTGTTGAAGCCCTCGATGGTGAGAGAGTTCTTGTGGACTGAAGACTTCTCGGTGAAAGTCTTTCCATTCCGTTCATATTCCGCCATGATGTACAGGATCTCTGGATCGTCCGGTATGGCGTAGGTGATGGTGGCCCCACCATTAATCGGAGTAACGGTATATTCCTCGAGCGGACCGACGTTCCATGAAGCCAGTTCCTTGTTTCTCTCGCATGAGGCAAGAGAGATGAACAGGAGGCTCGATGCCGCAATTATGTCAATTTTATTCATAACAGTTGTTTTTTCATTAGTGATGCAAATTCAGAATTACCAACCGTAGGTCTGAAGCATATTCGTGTTGATGCGCAGATCCTGATCCCGCAGCGGCCAGAGATAGTCTTTGAAGGTCACTTCGCGTGCATCGGCATAGATAACGATTTTGTAGGCATCTTCGACATTCTTGCTGAGGTTATACCGTGTGACCGGCAGAGTCCAGTATTTGTCGGCAATCTTCCAGCGACGCACATCCCAGAAGCGCTGTCCCTCGAAGGCCAGTTCAATCAGCCGCTCCCTGCGGATGATTTCACGCATGCCGCTCTGTGTGGTAGGTTTGTCAGGATTGGAAGAATAGTCCGCCCAAGACTCCACCACTCCTTTGAGGCCGGCGCGGCTCCGAACGCGGTCAATCCACTCGTACACCTCGGGATCCGGCTTCGTTTTTATTTCGTTCAAGGCTTCGCTGTAAAGCAAGTAGAGATCGGCCAGGCGGATCAGTGGGAAACGGTAATCGTAGGCTGTATACGATTTATTATTGTCTCCCTGACTGGCGGAGGCTTCGAAAGGAACGATCTTCTTGACCCAGTAGCCGATCTGCTGCTTGTTCATCTCCCCTTCGCGCATCTTGATGAAAGGGCTAAAAGTCTCTCCTCCGTCCTTGGTAGTCGTGGACAGGGCATACAAGCCTCTGTCGAAGCCCAAATCTGCATAGAAACGAGGTTCCCGGTTGAAGTGCAGGTTGATCGTCGTCTCGCCGGTGGCGATATAAGACTCATGCTTATCCCCCGGCGTGGCCCGGCGCAGACTGTAGCGGTTGGCATAGTCATACGTCTTGTCCTCTTCAATGGGGACACCGTGATTGGAATAGAACAGATTGGACATCTGCCAAGAAGCGTTGTGGTAATTGACCAGCGCACCTTGATCCTGCGCATACAGATACGGGAAGAACATCCGGATGACATTGCCCACAAAGCCTGTGGCGCCGGGCTTGTTGTTGTCGAATTGCTCCTGAGTCGCCCAGATAACGCCTGGGTTTTTGTCTATGTCTTCAGTAATCGCTTTCCGAATCGTCATCTCGGTCACAAGCGTGTCATTCATTCGGAAAGTCTGTGGTCCTCCCATATATTTGTTGAATTGGTAAAGTCGCATGCCGGCCGCATGGCATGTGTCGATAGCCGCCTTGATCGCAACCGCTGCGCGCTCCCACTTTTTCACATCGTAGGTGTCTGGAATCAGCTGCCGGCCACGATTGTCCACCCAGTTCTTGTAGTCCGAATTTCCGTTGAAAAGCGAGCTGGCTCCCCAAGCCAGAACCTTGGCTTTAACGGCCATAGCAATAGGTGCCGTGATCCGACCCTGCTCAGAAGCCGGATCAGGCAGAACCAGCGGAAGATCCGGGATGGCTTCGTCCAGAAGTTCCACGATGTAGTTGACGCAGTCTTCGATTGGCTCGCGGTAGACTCTCAGTTCTTCAGGAGAAGCGGAAATCGGAATGTTTTTGCGGACGAGTACTATCGGACCATAGAGTTCCATGAGAAAGAAATGATAGTAGGCCTTCAGAAATTTGACTTCCGCAATCCAGCGAACCCGTTCTTCTCCCGTTAAATCTTGAGGCTTTTCGATGTTCTCAAGGAAGATGTTACAGTCCCGGATCGCAACATACATCGATTCTCCCCCCATCCGCCCCGACCAGTAGTTAAGGTATGGTTCGTTTGAGTTCTGCTGTCCCATGGAAATCTTGCCCGCATACGTATTTGCCGTCCGGCTTTCAAAACCGTAGTCAAATTCATCCCTGCTGGTGAACCAAGTCGGGTAATAAGAGGAATTGGTGGGGTCCGGAAGGTGCGAATAACAAGTTCGGAGGAACTTTTCAGCAACCGACCGGTTTGAAAACACATGGTCCAAGGTCGCCGTGTCGTTCGGCACGACATCCAAGAAATTGCAGCCCGTAATCAATCCGGCAAGGGTCAGAGCAGTTGCTGCTTTTAATATTCTATTCATTTTTCAAGCAATTTAATTTCAACGAAATAACCTACAGGTTGAAGTTCAAGCCTAGGTTGATGACCCGTTGCACCGGATAGCCCAGACCGTTGCCAGCCATCTCGGGATCCCAAAGCTTGAACTTAGACCACACAAAAAGGTTGGTGCCGCTCACGTAGAAGCGCAGTGAATGGACGTGGAATCTCTGGAGCAGCCGGGTTGGCAAGGTGTAGCCGAACTCAGCGGACTTCAAGCGGACAAAGGAACCATTCTGGAGCCAGTGCGTACTGGGCACGGCATTGTTGCTGATCACTTTTTCGGACAGACGAGGCCAAAATGCATAAAGATCCCGGTTGTTCTCGGACCAGTGGTCATCGGCGATGCACTTCAGGAGCGCCCGCTGGCCTTTATTCAGGAAAGGAGAGACCTCGGTCACGTCGATGAAGAAAGATGAACGAGCGGAACCCTGGAAGAAACATGAAACATCAAATGCTTTGTAGCCCAGCGAGAACCCGGCACCGTAGATGATTTCTGGCACGGTCGGAAAGCCGATCGGAACCATATCATCGGACGTGATTTTTCCATCCTTGTTGATGTCCTTGTATTTGATATCGCCGGCACCATATTCTCCGAAGGTCTGGATGGGGGAATTGTGAACTTCCTCCTCATCAATGAACAGGCGTTCCGCAATGTAGCCCCTCGGCTGATTCAGCTTCTGCCCAACATTCGAACGCCAAGGAACATCGCTGTAATCCGGTTCTTCATATTTTTTGAAGCGGCTGGTGGCATAGGTAAAATTTCCGTTGACCACCGTCCAAAAATCCTTTGAAAAGTTCTTCTGGTATTTCAATTCCATCTCGAAACCCTTGCCCTTGGCCGTACCCACGTTGGACTGGGGCACAACTCGCAGCCCCATGGTCGTCGGGATGTCAGCACGAGTCTGTAGGATGTTCTCGCGCTTTTCCGTGAAATAGTCGGCAAGGATCGTAAGGTCTTTGAAGAGGCCAAGCTCCAAACCGAAGTTTGTCTTGGTCGCAATTTCCCAAGTGATCTTGTCGTTGGCATACCGGCCGATGGTGATGCCAGTGCGGTACTTCCGATCGGTGCCAAACCAGTAGCCGACTCCGTTCATCTCAACCTCCGATAAATAGAAAAATCGGTCATAAGAAGATCCAATCTGGTCGTTGCCAACTTTCCCGTAGGTTGCCTTGAGCTTGAGCGTGGTAAAGACATCCTTGAGTCCGGCCATGAAAGGCTCGTTGCTCACCATCCAGCCGAAGCCGACGGAAGGGAAAAAACCGAAACGGTTGCGCTTGGCAAAACGCTCGGTACCGTTGTAGCCGAAGTTGAATTCTGCGAAATAACGGGAATCATAGCCATATGCGAATCTTCCAGCCGTAGAGATGTTCCTAAGAGGCAAGGATGCCTGAAGCTGCTGCGAACTTGACAATGTGAGCACCGCTGCGTTCTCTTCCTCACGAATGGTGCCTACAAGAAGCACGTTGAAGTCATGCTTCTTGCTGACAAGCTTGTTGTAGCCGATGCGGAGTTCTCCGTACTGCGCAGAACCCACCGTCCGGTCGCCGCTCTTGTAGGTCAAGTACTCTGTCCCAGTGTCCGGGTTCAGGGGAACCAGCTGGTAGCTGTTGTCCAAGGTCGGTGGCATATAATAGTAAAACGGATTGTACGACCGAGTAAAAACGTAAGAGGAATTGCGCTTGATGTTGTATATCGCCTTGGCGAAAAGTCCTTCCAAAACACCCGCGAATTTGTGTTCGAATTCCAGCTGCATCAGCATCATGGATTTGCTCGTCTTACTGAAACCACTGCTAACCTCCGCAAATGGATTCGTGTAGGTGCCAAGCTCATCCGCCATGCCGAAGAGCAGATGATTGGTGCTTTGGTTGTTTTTGTCTTTCGGATAATACGGCAGGAATAACACCGGATTCGCATTACGTGCCATTTTGAAGACGGTCTTGCCACCTTGGATAGGCCCGGTCTGGTCATCAAAGGTACCGTAGGCACGCACGATCCCTGTCGTCCGAGGCGAGAATTTGATCGTGACGTTGGAACGGAGCTGGAAGCGACCCAGATCAATGTTGTTGTGGAGCATGTTTTCCGAGCTTTCCTTGATGATGCCAGTATCATGCGTATAGCTGGCCGCCAGATAGTACTGCACGGCCTTTCCGCCACCGGTGATGTTCATGTTCACGCGCTGGTTGTTCGTATGGTTCTTGAGCATGTAATGGTACCAGTCCACGGATGGATAGCGAAGTGGATTCGTTCCCAGTGCAGTTTCCCGGATCTTGGAGGAAGAATACGGCAATTCGACCATTGCGTCCCGGGTCCGCACGGCCTCATTGTGCAGTATCATGTAAGTGACAGGGTCGGCCAGCTCGACGAGTTTCGTGTTCGAAGAAGAGGACAGATCTGCGCGGACGTTAATCGATATCTTGTCCGGAGAACCCTCCTTCGTCGTGACCAGGATCACTCCGTTCGCACCGCGCGCACCGTATAATGCGGCTGCATTGGCATCCTTCATCACGGAGAAGGAAGCGATGTCGTCCACATTCAACCGTGAGAGATCTGAAGAGTTCATTTCGATGCCATCAATCAGGATTAATGGGTCTTTCTTGCCGGCCGTGCTGAAAGATGTGACGCCACGGATAAAAAACTCGGCATTGTCGAGTCCTGGCTCGCCAGAACGCTGGTAGGCGATTACGCCCGCCATTCTTCCTGCAAAAGCAGTCGTAATGTTACTGGAAGGAATCCGCAGGTCCCCTGGCGTGATGGCCGTGATGGAGCTGACGATGCTCTCCTTTTTCTGCTTGCCGAAAGCGACCACCTGCACCTCATCCAAAGTCATGGCATTTTCCTGAAGCGTGACGGTCACTTTGTCAAGTTCGTAGGCTTTCCGTTCAAGGGTCTGGAAGCCCATGCAGGAAATTTCCAGCACATCTTCCCGGTCACAGCGGATCGAATAATTCCCATCCTTGTCTGTCAGGGTTCCCTGTCCATGTTTCCCCTTGACGACGACACCGACACCGGGAAGCGGGAAGCCGTCCTTGTCCACGACCTTTCCCTTAATTTCAGCTTTCTGAACGACTATAGCTGCTGCGATGCCGGGATGAGCTTCCGCTGCCGGAAGCATAGAAGCAAATGGCAAAGCATCGGCGGCAAGGATGAGCTGGAACGCCGGTAGCACCAATGCGCACGATAATACGGTTTTTCTAAAAAAATCATACATATTCAATCAGTTAAAATATGATGTTGCGATTGTCTCATAAACCGGAGCAGAAGAGCCGCCAACGCAATTGAAGATTCTGTACACTGCGGCGCACACCACTACCCCCCCTCGGTTATTTTTCATGTTATTAATTATGGGAAAGATAAGGAACCTCTAGGGAATGACATTTATCATAAATCGAAAAACGATCATCAGAAAACGAAAATCTTTCATCGCAGCAAGCCTGTCGCTGTCGACGCTCTGGCATGACTATATTTATTTTGCTGCTGCTCAATTTTGCGTCAATGCTAGAAACAGGGACCACATCCTGCCGTTTCAGGAAGAAGAGACTGCATGCGGCGATAAAAACGTCAATAAATTCGCAAATTGAAGATACGATTTCGCAAATTTCACAAGCAAGCAATAAAAGGAATGATTAGATTTGCAGAGACTCATATAATTAATAGCATTATGGACAACGGAAGACGTAAATTTCTAAAAAACGGAGTGCTCGCCAGCACCGGACTTTTTTTGGGATCTTACCTAATGCCGACTACTGTTCTGGGAAGAGGAACGGAGGGACGTTCCGAACTTCCTGCAATTCTGGGAGGCGAGAAGACCCATGCTGCAGCCTGGCCTTCTTGGCCAGTCTGGAAGACTCCCGAATATGAAGCAAAAGTGCTTGAAGTACTAAGAAGCGGTGTATGGTCACGAGCCAAAGTCACTGCTGAATTCGAACGCCGATGGGCGGAAATGGTCGGTTCGAAACGTTGCCTAAGCGTGGTGAACGGCACGAACGCCCTCATCACTGCGCTGAGTCAGTCAGGAGTTGGCATCGGGGACGAAGTCATCGTAACTCCGTATACGTTCGTGGCTTCCGTCCAAGCAATTCTGTTGAACGGAGCAATCCCGGTCTTTGCGGATGTCGACAAAGAGACATTCCAGATCGATCCTGAAAACATCGCCAAGAAGATCACGGCCAAGACCCGAGCAATCCTTCCTGTCCATATACTTGGCATCCCGGCCGACATGGACCGAATCATGAACATTGCGCATGCACACAACCTTATCGTCATCGAAGATGCCTGCCAGGCTCATCTTGCTGAATACGACGGGGAAAAGATCGGAACCATTGGACATGCCGGCTGCTTTAGTTTCCAGAATTCTAAGAACCTGCCCATCGGAGAAGGCGGCGCAATCGTCAGTGACGACGAGACTTTCATGGACAAGTGCTATTCTTTTCACAACCTTGGGCTCCCGTATGGGACGCAGGCCGGAAGCCTCGCAGGAGCATTCATGGTCGGTGGAAAAATCCGTTTCTCCGAATATCAGGCGGCCATTGGTCTCGTAGAGATGCAGGATCTTGAAAAGGCTACCGCGCTGCGCTGGGAAAACGGGCAGTATCTTGATCGGCTCCTGAGGCAGATTCCGGGAATTTCTCCGGCCAAGATGTATCCGAAAACTGACCGAGCGGTCTACCATCTCTTTCCGTTCCGCTATGACAAGGAAGCCTTCGAGGGCATGCCGAGGAGCCTTTTCCTGAAGGCTCTGAATGCGGAAGGAATCCCCTGCTCTTCCGGCTATGCGCCCCTGCATACCCAGCCATTCATCAAGGCCGCATTTGATTCCAGACTCTATCGGAAAGTATACGCTCCGGAGGAAATTGACTACGCAGCCTTTCTGGAAAACAACAGCTGCCCGAAAAGCGACATGCTCTGCAATGAAGAAGCCGTCTGGATGACACAGAACATGCTGCTGGCCGATCATGCGGCCATGGATGACATTGCAACTGCCATCGAAAAGATCCACCGCTTCGCCGGCAAAATCCAAAAATCCCAGAAATGATTCGGCCATGACACTCTTTTCGACGCTGTTACTTGCATCTCGGCTTTTGACGCTGCTTCATCTCGCAGGAGACGAATTGAAACTCTATCAGGTGGATCCCCTGCAGAAAGTATTCAAGGAAACAGTCTATCTGGTCGACCAAGTGGACACGATTCGTGCCGCTTGTGGGGAATATGCTACCGTTCAGATTGTCATGAAAGCCAGGCAAGAAATCCGGGACATTGGACTCAAGGTCGTGGGCATCCAGTCTGAGACGGGTGCACGCCTGGAAGGAGCCACGGTGGGATGGGTCGGCTACGTTCCGATTGGCCGCTCGTACAGCGACCCAGCCCCAGATATTATCAGAACCCTGTCCGGGTATTTCCCAGATCCGATTCTGACAGATTCCCTCTTCACGGCGGAAGCAGGAGAAGTGCAGCCGCTGTGGATCACGATTCCTGTCAATGCCATCGCCACGCCCGGTCTCTACGCTGGCAAGATAGAAATTACGGGCAAGATCAAGCAGCGCACACACACGTGGAACAAGACTTTTTATATTCGGGTATACCCAGTCAGGCTCGGAAAATCCCCACTGCTCATGACGAACTGGTCGTCTCATTTCGATTCGTCGTCAATGCGCTTTCTGAACAACGGGCAACCGGTGGAACGCTATTCGCCGCTCTATTGGGATCTGATCAGCCTATACGCCAAGACAATGTCGGAACACCGGCAGAACGTGTTCCGCATCTTTCCCACATGGCACACCCTGTACACCCTCGATGCAGACGGCAAGTACACGTTCGATTTCAGCCGTTTCGACCGAGAAGTCGAAATCTATGAGAAGGAAGGTGCGCTCAGATTGATCGAAGGCGGCCATTTGGCATGGAGATCTGGCACCTGGAATTCCGATTTTTATGTTGAAGTGCCACTACGGGACGACGAAGAAAGCCACTCATTGCATGCAAGCCCTTGTCCGCAAAAAGTTGAGAATGGACTTCGATTCGTGATTCTACCGGTCAATGATCCACGCGCCAAGAATTTCCTGACACAATTCCTCCCTGCACTGAGAAGCCATCTGTCTGAGAAAGGCTGGCTAGACAAATACGTACAGCACATCGGAGACGAACCGACTGCCCAGAATGCCGAATCCTACGCAAAGATCAGCACCTACATCCGGAAATACATGCCTGGTGTCCGGCTAATAGATGCCGTACTTGCCTCCAAGGAACTGGCAGGAACCATTGACATCTGGGTTCCCGTCCTCCAGGTCCTGCACCACAATCAAGGCTTCTTCCAGGACTTGAAGAAGCAAGGCAAAGAAGTCTGGTATTACACCTGCACGAACCCGAGGGGCAATTACGCCAATCGGTTCATCGAGCTTCCCTTGATCAAGACACGCTATCTCCACTGGATCAACTTCAAGTACGATCTTCCCGGCTTCCTGCACTGGGGGCTCAACTTCTGGAATGATGATCCGTTCCATTCGACGGCCTCTCGCGATGCCGGAAAACTTCCTGCCGGAGACCATGCGATCATTTATCCGGGCTATCGGAAAATCTACTCCTCGATCCGCTACGAAGCCGAGCGAGACGGAATCGATGACTACCAGCTCCTACGGATGCTGGAAAAGAAGGATCCCGCAAAAGCATACGCCCTTGCCAACGGACTTATCATGAACTACGACAACTACGACACCAGCATTCCGTTCTTCCGGAAGACTCGCAAGGAATTACTGGAAGCCTTAAGTTACTAATACACCATGAACTTGCAAAGAACCCTCTTTATCTTCCTCCTGTGCTTAACAGGACTTTTCCTGACCGTTCCGGCACTGGGCGGCGACAACCTCTGGAAAGCAGGCTGTGCGCGGACGATCATCACGCCGAAAGAACCGATGTGGATGGCAGGCTTTGCGGCCCGGACGGCACCGTCCGAGGGAACCCTCGCCGACCTTTGGGCGAAGGCTCTCACACTGGAGGATGCCGAAGGGAACCGAGCGGTGCTAGTCACAGCAGACATCCTCGGATTTCCGAAAGACTTGTCCGATGATATCCGGGACTATGTTCGGCGAAAATACGGTCTTGACCGTTCTCGCATCATTCTAAGCGCTTCTCACACCCACTCGGGACCGGTGCTGGGCGATGCTCTGTACTTTATCTATCCTATGAAAGAAGCCGACCGGAAGATCGTGCGCCGCTACACTAGTCAGTTCAAGAATCAGATTGTCAACCTCATCGATGCTTCCATGCAGCAATTGGAACCCGTCCGCATCGAGACTGGAATGGGACAGGTCAATTTCGCCGTAAACCGCCGCAACAACAAGGAGAGAGCGCTGACGCCCACTACCGAGCTCAAGGGTCCCTATGACCATGCTGTCCCCGTGCTCAAGATTGAAAGGCCGGACGGAACCCTCAAAACAATCATCTTCGGATATTCCTGCCACCCAACAGTTCTGTCAGGGCAGTTGTTCAGCGGAGACTATGCTGGTTTCGCACAGACCGAGATCGAGAAGCTCCATCCGGGCGTACAGGCCATGTTCTTCCAAGGAACTGGGGCCGATCAGAATCCGCTGCCCAGGCACAAGGTATCCCTGGCCGTTCAATACGGCAAGCAGCTCGCCGCTTCCGTGAAGCAAGTCCTGTCCGAAGACATGGTACCACAGGAAAGTCGCCTGCGTACGCACTATGCTGAGATCGAGCTGCCGCTCGACGAGCCTATCTCGCGCAAACAACTGGAAAAACTTGCAACTGGGAACACCTATGAGTCCCGCTGGGCCCAGGGGGTTCTCGGACGTGGAGAAAAGGTTGTTCCGCCGCTGAAAGCCTACCCTTACCCGATTTCCGTATGGACTATTGGTGCCCAGAGGCTGGTCGCGCTCGGCGGAGAAGTCGTGTCCGGCTATTCCATCCGATTGAAACAGCTTTATGGCAACGACCTGTTCGTCATGGGATATGCGAACGATGTGATGAACTACATCCCGACGACGGTCATCTGGGACGAAGGCGGCTACGAGGGCATGACCGCATCACGTGTCTATGCCCTGCCTGCACGTTGGACGCGTGACGTCGAAGAACGCATCATCGGAGTGGTCGAGAGACTTCTGGAAAACACTGAATAATCAATCATCAATACCTTCAATCATGATCATGCGAAAATTCATCTTACCGCTAAGCCTGATGGCTGCATGCCTGTTTGCCGCCTGCGACTCCCCTTCACCCAAACAGGCCGGAAGAACACCCGCAGCACAGACAAACCTGATTGCGAAGCGCTATTTTTCTGGATTTGCCGATGCGCACGACGCGTACAATGCGATTTCGACTGCCAGCGACGGAAAAATCTATTATGTTTTGTCCTCCGCACGGTATGATGTCGGTGGGCAATTGTACCGTTATGACCCAGTAACCGACAAGACCGAATTTCTGGCGGATCTTTCCGAGGCGCTGGGAGAGAAACAGCAGGGATTCATCCCCCAAGGGAAGAGCCATGTCGAATTCACCGAATGCGACGGCAAGCTGTACTTTGCGACGCACGCCGGCTACTATCAGATGATCGACGGAGCCGAGCAGATGCCGGTCACGGCGCCAGAAGGCTACAAGCTTTATCCCGGTGGGCACTTTCTGTACTATGACATGAAGACTGGCGACCTGCACGACCTTGCGCTTGCACCAGACGGGGAAGGCATCATCACCATGGCGATGGACACGGAACACAAACACATCTACGGTATTACCTGGCCACGTGGACTATTCCTCGACTATGATTTGAATGCGGACAAGCTCAGGAATCTGGGTCCAGCCACCAGGGCTGGAGAGACCCAGCTCGGCACGCCAGAATTTCGCGTAATCTGCCGCTCGATGTTCGTGGATCCACGGGATGGCAACGTCTACTATTCGACTGCGGACGGGGACATATTCAGCTATAATCCGAAGAATGAGGCTCCGCAGAAAGTGGAAGGCGTGAACCTGAGGCTGGACTATTTCGGGAAATACGATCCCTCCGATGCCGGCAGCATGGGCTATAACTGGCGTAAAATCTACTGGTACGCCCCTGAAAACAAGGCCTACGGTGTTCATGGCAACTCAGGCTATCTTTTCTCTTTTGATCCTGCGAAAAAGAAAGTAGAAATCGTAGACAGAATCACCTCCGAAGCTTCCCGCAAGAGCGGCATGTTCGACCAGTTCAGCTACGGCTACCTGGGATTCAGGATTGCCGAAGACGGAACCATCTATTACCTAACCGGCTCGCCCATCTACAAAGACGGCAAGCGTGTCACCGGCGTAGACAAGATCAACATGGGGGCAGCGAAAGGCCTGGAAAACCTTGAACTTGTCACCTACAGCATCCCCAAGCGAGAATACGCCGACATCGGTCCGATTTTCTACGATGACGGCACCTTCCCCACATATGTCAATTCCATCGCCATCGGCAAGAACCATGACATCTATACCCTGGCGCGCTTCATGCACGACGGAAAAGAAATCGAAGACCTAATTAAAATCAAGTTACCAGAATAAACATAATGCCATGAAAGAGGAAAAACACATTTCACGCAGGAAATTCATTTCCACCGTTTCCACCGCAACGGCTGCAGTCGTCGGTGCACAGTTCCTCGGCCCTTTGAGCCTAGCGGAAACCGGCCCCACCCCAAAAGGCGGCAAACTGGCGCTGCTCGGCGGCAAGCCCGTCGCTCCGAACAAGGTGTGGCCGAAATGGCCCTATGTCGACGAGAAAATTGTCGCTAGGATTACGGACACGGTACGCAGCGGAAAATGGTGCCGTATCGACAATTCGAACGGGAATGTCACGCAGTTCGAACATGCCTTCGCAGATTTGATCGGAGCCAAAGGTTGCGTCTGCACTGGTTCCGGCACCCAGTCTCTCCATACGGTCGTTGAAGCCATGGGATTCGGTCCTGGCGATGAAATCATCACATCTCCGTACACGGACATGGGTACCATCCAGGGCATCCTAGCTGCACGCGTCCTTCCTGTTCTGGCTGACATCGAGAAGGACTCTTTCCAGATCGATCCAGAGGACGTGGAGCGCAAGATAACTTCGCACACGGTAGCCATCATGCCAATCCACATCATGGGACAACCCTGCAACATGGGCCGCATCATGGAAATCGCCGAGAAACACCATCTGCGCGTCATTGAGGATGCTTGTCAGGCACACCTAGCAGAATATAAAGGGAAAAAGGTCGGCACGATTGGCGATGCAGGCTGCTTCAGCTTCCAATCCTCCAAAGTGATCAGCTGCGGAGAGGGCGGCGGAATCACCAGCAATGACCTTAAGCTGCTTGACGACTGCTACACCGTCCAGAACCACGGCACGAACCGCCAGGGACGTTCCGTCACCATAGGTCCAAAATACCGTATGAATGAACTCGAAGCGGCCATACTCCTGGGACAGATGGAACACGCCAAGGAACAGAACGAGATCCGCAATCGGAATGCGAGGTACTTGTACGAGAAATTCAAGGGCTTCCAAGGACTCGTTCCCCAAAAGCTGTACGAAGGCACGACCAATGGTTCCTTCTATCTTTACACCTGGTCCTTCCGGGATGAATATTGGGACGGCATAACGCGCGACATGTTCCTCAAGGCTGTCGCCGCAGAAGGCATCGGCTTGAGCCCGTACATCAAGAATGGCTTGCACAGGGAACCTTGGACCGACAACATCATAAGCAGGAAGAGCTACCAGGCTATGTATTCTCCCGGACGACTGCAGCAGTTCAAAGAAGAACTCACGCTGCCGAACTGCGACTGGGTCTGCGCACACATGGTCATGCTCTGGGCTTCAGGGCCGTTGCTTGCCGAAACCAAAGACATGGACGATGTCGTCAATGCCGTCATGAAGGTGTACGAGAACCGCAAGGAACTGGCTCAAAAATAAGCGGTTCATCATGCACCGAAAATCATTCCTGCAGACGCTTCTTCTGGTCTTCGTCCTCTCCGTATTTGCACAAGGGGCGAAGGCAGAAGAACTGCGCCTGGCCGCTTTCGATGTCGATGCCACCCCACCGGTCGGCAGCGAGCTTGCCTATCAGACCATGACTTCCGACAGCCCACTGTCACTCCGTGCCCGGGGCATCGTGCTGCTCGGTGCAGGAAAGCCGATCGTTTTGTGCGCTATTGACTGGATCGGCATCGGGAACGAAGGTCAGGATGCTTTCAAAGCGGCGATGGCTGAAGCCGCAGGGACTTCTCCAGATCGGGTCGAAGTCCACACCGTCCATCAGCACGACGCTCCAATCTGCGATTTTACGGCGGAGCGTATTCTCCGTGAAAAAGGAATAAATCTCTACGGATTCGATGGGACGTTCGCCAGGAAAGTCATCCAAGACCTCCAGCAGAGCATCTGTCTGGCTCTTCCGAACGCACGAAAAGTCACTGACATCGGTCTGGGCAAGGCGGATGTCCGGAAAGTCGCTTCGAACCGACTGATCCAGATGAAAGACGGGACATGGGCGACCCGGTACTCGTCCGAACCGAAACGCAAAGAATTCCGCAAGGCTCCGGAAGGCTTGGTGGACAGAGAGGTCTCCCTCCTGAGTTTCTGGGACGGTGACCAACCGCTGGCCGTCCTCAGTTTCTACGCCACCCATCCGCAGAGCTATTATCTTACCGGGGTGGCCAATCCGGATTTCCCCGGAGTCGCTCGCTTCTTCAGAGATTTGGAGGTTCCGGATGTCCTGCATGTCCATTTCAACGGGGCGGGCGGCAATATCGCCGCAGGGAAATACAATAACGGGAGCCATAGGAACCGGCTGATTCTTGCGCAAAGACTCGCAAAAGGAATGGCAAAAGCGTGGAAAGACTCGCAGAAATATTCTGTCACCTCCGAGGACATCCGGTGGAAGACGATACCGATGCTGCTCCCTTACCAGGAAGACGTCATGAAAATGGGAGACAAGCTGGATCTGATGTCCCGAAACGTACTGGCCAACAGCGTAGGAAGGCTTGGGTGGGTGCAAAGAAGAAAGGATGGAAGAACGGTTCAAGCTGCATGTCTGTCTGTCGGAGAACGGGCATCGATCTTGTTCATGCCTGGAGAGCTATTCGTGGAATACCAGCTTGCCGCAAAACGTATGGCACCTGACAAGTTCGTGGCCTTGGCCGCCTACGGTGATTATGGCCCTTTTTACATCGGGACAAAAAAAGCCTACCGGATCGGTGGGTATGAAACGGAATCCAGTCCGGTCACGCCGGAAGTGGAAGATTATATTCATCATATTCTGGAGGAGCTCCTGAAATAATTCCGAATTTTGAAAGCTCTGGGAACCTATCGCTTGAACTTGCAGGTCTTTCTTCCCACGCTTTTTCTCCTTGTCATAAACGCATTTTGCCTAATATGGGTAATGGAAATTTATAATTTTCCTGATTTCCATACCGGGTCTTTTCTGGTCAAGGCTCCACTGGAGACATGATGTACTGTCCTAGTTATTATATATACTGCACCACGAGATAAAATGGTGACACAAAAAAGACCACGCTTGTAATAGCATATTTGAGTTTTTTATAGAAATATGACGTGGATTAGCGAAGGTTCCAGGTTAATTGCTTCCATTCTGGCCGAAACCCAAGAACGGCGTAACGGCGAAGAGTTGCCTTGTTAAGAGGGAGCACCGTCGTCGGAATAAATGGATCTTCGGCGGCAACAGATCGAGTGCTGTGGGGGGAGATTGTCTTAAAAAAGAAGTCGCTCTCTTTGATAGTTGAAAAATTGGATCAGACCTCGTAGAGAGGCTTTTCAACTTTCGCATAGATTTTTAAGGCAGTCTGGGGAGTGGGGTCGGCGGTACTATATCTCCGGTGGGGCGTGGAGATAAACTCTCCAGAATGCCTTAGACTAGAGACATAGTTGGGGTCATCGGGGATGTAGCACAGCAAAGACGCATTCTACTGATTCCAAAATTCATCAATACTTGATTTTAAAATAATCAAGCAGCGTCTTGTAGGAATCCTGTGCCGCTAGACAGGTGTCGATGAGGTATCCATTGACATGCCTCCATTCCTTGAGTCCACGGTAGTAGAAGAGTTTGAGTTCATCAGTGATGATAAACGGAACGATTCCATTAGCTAGGCATTCTTTGAACATTACCAGCCTCCCCACGCAGCCGTTTCCGTCTTGGAACGGGTGGATGACCTCGAATTTCTGATGCAAGTCAATAATGTCTTCCAGTACTTTCTCCCCTTTAGCCTCATAGTCGGAGAGCAATGTCTTCATCCGGACATGAACCTCCTCTGGAGGACAGGTGACCTCACTTCCCACCTCGTTAGGGATCTTCTTGTAGTCCCCAACATTGAACCAAGGCTTCCTATTGTCGGACGTCCTAGATTTGATCATGCCGTGAATCTCCTTGATCAATGATTCGGTGAGTTTTTCTTCCGCTCTGTCGATAATTAAAATGGTTTACTGTTTCCACTATGTCATCCACATTGAGGTTCGCATCCGTAATGCCGATGGTGTTTGTCTCAAAGATGTAGCGTGTCTGCTCATGAGTGAGGCGACTTCCCTCGATGTGATTAGAGTTGTAGGTGAGATCAATCTGGGTGCGGTGATATATTCCTCCACTGACTTTTCCTTCCTTTTCTTCCCGCAGCCGTTTCAGAAGTGGACTTGCTATCGACTTGCCCTTTTTGGGCAGCGGTGCATTGGCGGGAATGTGCCATGTTTTTCCGATAAGGACGGCCCCCTATCATCTTCCCGGAAGCGCACCAATTGCGGACGGTGCGCTCGGAAGTGTTATGCTGCTCGGCATATTGACTGACGGATATGAATTCCATGCTATCGGCAAATTTTGAATTAATCCGGAAATAAATATGGCAATTCTTGCCGACATCGGCATGTTTAGAAGTTCCGCAGATTCTATCCTATGCTTTGGGCTTGGGTACGCAGGATGCTGCTTGCCGAGCCGCTGGACCAAGGTCGGCAGTACCACATCCAGGAAAGGGAATGAACCAGGAAAAATGTCGGCTGTAGGCCTATTCCAAACCGCGGGCGCGGAGGAGGGCGCCGGGGTCTGGCTGGGCGCCACGGAAGCTCTCGTAGAGAACCATAGGCTCTTCGCTGCCACCCTTCTCAAGGAAGGTGCGACGGAACTTCATGTCGATTTCCGGATTGTACAAGCCTTGCTGCTGGAAATACTCAAACGCATCTTTATCCAGGACTTCTGCCCAGAGATAGCCATAGTAGCCTGCAGAATATCCGCTATTGAATATATGGTTGAAATATGTAGTCCGGTAGCGAGGGATGATTTCCCCGATCAGCCCCATGTCTTTGCAAACCTTAGCCTCGAAATCCGCCACGTTCTTACCCTGATCGCCTTCACGAAGCTTTGAAAGCTCATCCTTGCCGAGCTCATGCCACTTCATGTCAAGAATGGAAGCTGCACAGAGTTCCGAAGTCATGAAACCCTGATTGAACTTGTGCGAATTATTGATCTTAGCTACCAGCGAATCAGGAATTACCTCGCCGGTTTTGTAATTCTTGGCGTACAGAGCCAGTATCTCCGGCTGGAAAGCCCAGTTCTCATTGAACTGCGAGAACGTCTCCACGAAATCGCGAGCCACGTTAGTCCCGCTTACCGATGTATAGTGACACTTCGTAAGGAGCCCGTGAAGAGCATGGCCGAACTCATGGAAAGCTGTCTCGACCTCGTCGATCGTGAACATTGCTGGTGTGGAATCGGTAGGAGCCGTAAGATTGCCGACATTGATTATGATCGGTCGCACATCGTTGCCCTGAGCGTCGACATATTGCTCACGGAAGTTCGTCATCCAAGCCCCACCCCTCTTAGTGGAACGAGGAAAGTAGTCGGTCATGAATATTCCTAAAAGGCTGCCGTCGGAATCTGTTACCTTGAAAGCTTCCGCAGCGGGATTGTACACTGGCACCTCCGGAGCAGGCTCCACGTTGATGCCGTACACCTTGTGAGCGGCAGCGAATATTCCGTTTCGCACGTTCTCCATTGTGAAATATGGTTTGGTCTGCTCTTCGTCCAAGGCATATTTCCTCTGGCGCACTTTCTCGGCATAGTAGAACCAGTCCCAAGGCTGAATCTTCGCTCCCGCTTCGACTTTGCCTGCCTTGATGTCCTCGTCCATGATCTGCTGCATGTCGTAGACTTCCTGCTTGGCCTTAGCCACGGATGGGCCGATAATCTTGTCCAAGAAGGCATCCACGGTGGCAGGATCGTGAGCCATCTTGTTGTCTAGCTCGTATGCAGCGAATGTGTCAAAACCAAGCATATTGGCCTTCTCCGCTCGCAGATTCAATATTTCAAGACAGAGAGCCTTGTTGTCATATTCATTGCCATTATTCCCCCTTGAAGAGTATGCCTTGAACATTTCCTCGCGGCGGCCCCTGTCAGCGCAGCTAGTCATCTCGGAAGTGTATGAGGAAACTGGTATTCCGAATTTGTCTTTGAACGCATTGTTTTCCGCAAGAAGGTTAGTGCCGAACTTCTGAGAAGCTGCCGCAAGTTTCTGGTTGATTTCCTTCAGGCGTGCCTGCGAAGCATCATCCAAATCAACACCGTTACGGGTAAACGACTGGTACAGTTTCTTGAGCACCATCTGCTGCTCCCTGGTGAGCTTGCTCTTGTCCCCATCGTAGACTGCCTTCACCCTATTGAAAAAGTCTTTGTTCATGGATATGTTGTCTTCGTGCTCAGTGATTAGAGCCGTAGCCTCTTCCACGACCTTGGTCATTTCATCGCTACCTTCTGTCTCATCCAAATTGAAAAGCACGGCAGAAACCTTGTCCAGCGTCTGCCCCGAGAGTTCGTAAGCAGCTACTGTGTTCTCGAAGGTAGGCGCCTCCGAATTCTTGATTATTGCATCCAGCTCTTTATTTTGTTCTTCTATTCCTGCCTTAATTGCAGGAATGTAATCGCTCAGTTGAATCTCGTTGAACGGAGGAACGCCATAAGGGGTGTTCCACTGCTCCAGAAATGGATTTTTTGAAGTTTGAGTGCAGGCTGCCATCATCATGATTGCTCCTATTGCTAAAATACTTTTTTTCATAAAGCAAAAAACATTGTTTTCGCTAATATATTAATTAAAATCGTTATAATAAAGCAGAATATTAATATTTTGAATCTGATAATCTAACTCACCTCATGCATAGCGCAATGAATATTCTTCTGTCCATAATGAATATATTACTGAAGCGAAGTGTCTTCAAAGCCAGAATTGTAGTAAGAGCCTACAAGCCGCGCATACATTTCCTTCATTTTTTCCAGCAAATCAGGCTGCTCAGCAGCGAGATTATGCTGCTCCCTAGGATCTGCCTCCATGTCGTATAAGGCATATTCCTTTGAATTACCAAGTTCAATGTGGGTTACGCCTTCTGGCCTCCCTGCATACGGCGGAATCATCTCGTAATTCATCCACCTCATAGCAAGCTTCCCCTGAGCCTCCATGACCTGGGTTTCGCGTCCACCTATCAGCCTCTTTCCAAGAAGCACGTCCTTAAGATTCTGGCTTTCAAGGCTGTCTGGCACATTCTCCCCTATCAGGCTTCCAAGAGAAGCGAACAGGTCTAATTGGCAGAAATAAGCATCCGATACTGCTGGGGCGATGTGATTTTTCCAATAAACTATTAATGGAACATGCGTGCCGCCATTATACAAACTGTATTTACCTCCGCGCAGCCCATAGCTAGGGTCATAATTATGTTCCTGCGCAAGCTCAAGAGCCTGATCTTCATATCCATCCTGGAGGACGGCTCCATTATCAGACGTGAATATGATCAGTGTGTTCTCGAGCAGCCCGAGCGAATCCAGATGATGCACTAGTTGTCCTACGCACCAGTCAGCCTCAACAATTACGTCTCCTCTACTACCTAGATTAGTCCTGCCAGCAAACTGCTTAGCAGGAACCCTGCACACGTGCGGCTCATGAAGGCCATAATACAGGAAAAATGGCTTGTCTTTGTTTTCGGCCACGAACTTTTCGGCCTTATCAAGTATGTATGAAGCCATCTCGTCGTCTTTCCAAAGAGCCTTCTTGCCGCCCTTCATATAACCAATCCTAGGCACCCCGTTGACTATGGCCATGTTGTGGCCGTGATTTGGATGCAGCCAGCACATCTCAGGGTTTGTCTTGTATGTTGGCTCGCCCTCAAACGGATTCTTGTAATCCACGTAAATAGGGTCGTCTGGATCAAGGTTGACGACGGTACCGTTCTCTACATACACCGTAGGAACCCTGTCTGCAGTAGCAGGGAGCAGGTTCGTGTAATCGAAACCAACTGTGTTTGCGTCAGGATCTATATGCTTGTTCCAGTCCACTTCTCCATTGCCCATTCCAAGATGCCATTTGCCTACGGCACCGGTTGCATACCCTGCCTGCTGGAACATTTTCGGCATTGTAGGCTGATCTTGAGCGATGATTAAAGGGTCATTCCCTGCTAGAATATGAGCCATTGGGTTAGTCCAAGGATAAAGGCCTGTGAATATGCCGTAACGGCTAGGCGTAGATGTGGCTGATGTGGCAAAGCCGTTCCGCATCAAAAGTCCATGAGCCGCCAAAGAATCCAGATTAGGAGTGCTGCCTATGTCCTGGCCATATGCACCGACATCGCCAACGCCGAGGTCATCAGCTACGATCAGAATAACATTCGGTTTTTGAGCGGACTCTGTCTTCTGGCCCTGGCATCCGCAAGCAAGGGCTGCCAGCGTCATTGGCGCAGCCTTAATCACGAAATTAGTCTTCATTGCAGTGAAATTTGTTGCGAATATTACGAAAAATAGCAACAATTCGCAAACTAACCTTTATGACGAACTTGACGCCCCAGATGACGTTTTCGAATAGTTTCTGAAACCAGCAGTAACATTATATTTCAGGCCAGCTCAGACTGCCCTTAGCGGCTTAGTTCAAGATGGTTTTGCAAGTCACAACCACATCACATACGATTGCCTCAACAACTTCAACTGTGACACTAAGAATACAAAGGTCGCAGCTACGCCACAGCCAACCGTCTTTTCCGCAGGTCACAACCAAACCACAACCAACTGCCTCTTTGCAGGTCACTCGGGAGGGGATATGGCTTACATGGCAATGTAGTGAAGTATGACCGATTTTTGCCAGCCTCAACTAGCAGCCAAAAGTCAGAGTACCTCCAACTCA
>JAQYTJ010000038.1 GCA_028724885.1 Bacteroidales bacterium
AACTTCATACGGAAAGGAAATCAGGATGATTCAACGCATGGAAGGAAGTGCGGAGATCATCACCGCAGACAGGAGTCTCGTCGGGAGGATCATAGAACCGCTAATATCCATTTTCCGCTCAGGAATATAATTTCGTCAAAATATCCTTCGGAAAGTTTTGATTCTAAAATATTTTTTTTATAAATTGCAAATGTCTTTAAACCGTTTTAGAAACCAATGTCTTATAGAACCTTATGATAATTACTATGTAAAAATCGGAATCCATTTAATCAGGATTTCAATTGAAAGTGAATATGAAAACCGCCGAAAGGACATTATTCCTAGCAACAGTCTTGAGTTTTATAATAATAGCAGACTGCCTAGCCCAGAATCCACAGAGACCTTTTCCTAACTCTGACTGGAAGAAAACCGACACCCTCGGGGTAACAATAGTACGTATATCTTACGAAATGACTTTCAGAAAAGCTTTGAGTTTCAACTCATCTGAGATTGACAATGACACATTTGGCATGAAGCAAGATTTCTCCGACCATGGTTACGCAACCGATTCCAGAATAATCGAAATTGGGAACGGAATAAAAAAAGATTACTCGCAAATCCTCGAAGAAACGGAGCAGGAAAACAGAAAGATTACAACCGGAGCTGCGCCAAATCTGGCAAAACCAATCTATCCCTACGAATTTATCACATTGCAGGATGGCCGGTTCATTACGACGGTAAGGTTTCTTAATATTATTCTGAGATATGAGGATAGCAGTGGGAAAATACAATGGGCGCTCACAGGGAGAAATTCCACGATTGATGGCCTAAACTGCAGCGAGGCCACGACTCACCTCTGTGGCAGGGACTATGCGGCTTGGTTTTGCCCTGGTATCCCTATCGATGGGGGACCTTGGAAATTTCACGGACTTCCAGGAATAATCGTAAAGGTTGACGACACAGAAGGGCACTACTCATGGAAAATGACTGGGCTGGAAAAAGGTTCTTGGCCGATTTATGAAAAGCAGTACAACTTTCGGAAGTGTGACAAGGCGGAAGCCGAGAAGGCAATACAGAACATGTACGCTCATCCTTTCGCATTTATCAAAGCGATAGGTATAAAATTCCACGTGGTCGAAAACGGTAAGACAAGGGAGCCAGGAAAAGCTGAATTAGAAAAATCGTTCTATTATGACCCTTTAGAACTTGAATAAATATGAAGAGGTTGCTTGCAATAATTGTTAAAACGATAACATTACCAGAGGTAGTTATTTACGTATAATTTAGCCACCGACGTGGCAAGCAATCAAAACTTACCACGTCTTAAATAAAGCAATACATGTGTATGCATTTTCTCAAAACATCCGTTGCCGTAATATTCATTGCGTCAACAAGCATTGCGTCAATAGCGCAGAACCCTTTCAAGCCAATACCTAACGAAGACTGGAAGAATGTTACGGTGCTAGACTCGGCTTTCATGAGGGTTGAGTACAAGATGACATTCCGGGATGCTCTCTTCTACAAATCATCAAACAAAGAATTTCCTAAAACACATGTTTTCACTGATAAACAGTATGTCAGCGACATGCGAATAGTCGAAATCGGGAAGACATTAAGGAAAGACTATAGCCGGAATCTGGAAGAACTGGAGCAGGACAACCGCAAACTGATTGATGAGGGCAGAGACCCTCGGAACCTCGGAAAGAACTACGCCTATCCTTATGAATATTTCGTATTCAACGATGGCTCGGTCAAGACAAATGCGAGGACGTTAATGAGCGGACCAATCATCCAATTCTCGGAGAGAGAAGATAAGATCGACTGGAAACTGACCGGAAATTCAGCAGAAGTCTGCGGCAGGCAGTGCAGCGAAGCGAAAGCTCAGTTTCACGGAAGGGTTTTTTCTGCTTGGTTTTGCTCAGAGATCCCCGTCAGTTCCGGGCCTTGGAAACTAGGAGGACTCCCAGGATTGATTTTGAAAGCCGAAAGCGATGACGGTTCTTACAGATGGGAAATGACTGGAATAGAGCAAGGTTCATGGCCGATTTACGAAAAACAGTACAACTTTCAGAAATGTTCAGAAAAAGAAGCCGGAAAACTATTGGAGGACATCTATGCTCAGCCTTTCGTTTTCATGGGAAAGATAGGGATGAAAGTCATGATGCCGGATGGGAAAGGCGGAGTACGTTCCCCAGGAGAAACCGAAAACAGCATTTCTATGTACTACAATCCCTTAGAAAAAGATTAATTTATGAATAGTCCAAAGATTATATTGCCCAAATTTATAGCATATTCAACGCTAGCCATTGCCATTTGCTCTTGCTCAATGGCGAGCAAACAGCCATCACTCCCATCTTTCGGCAAGGCCACGGAACTGAAAGGCAATGCGATAAACCTAGATATCGTAGGATTCTCCATGCAATCGGCCATTGTCTCTGGAGATTATCTTGTGACACTTAACGCAGACACCAAAGAGACAATCGCCGTCATTGACATCGATGAAAATGAAATCAAAAAGCTCAGGACCTTCGACATCCCTAACTTCAGGGAAAGCGACAGAGCCTCACTTTTCAGCATAAAAGACAAAGAATATATCTGCGGGGTATCTATTTTCGACAAAAACGTATATTATGGAATCACAAAAGACTTGCGTCTTGAAGAATTGAAGTCACTGAAAAAGGATATGTCAAGATATTTCTACGATTATTCTTGGGCATCCCCTGTCATGATGGATGACTCATATTTCTATTTCTGTGGAGCTGGCGATGACAATGTCTTCAGTTTGTACAGGCAAAAAGTAAAACATGATATTGTTCCCGAGACAGTTAAACGCTTTTCCGAAAACAATCAGGGCTGCATTCCATTCCTTGGCAAGGCTGGAGGAAACCCATACAAAGGGAAGATAGTCTTTGGTTACAGATATTTCAAGAAAGTTCTATTCATTGATGCCCTGAAAAATAAATGTGAGTCAGTCTCTTTCGATGCCGAAGGCTTCTCTGAAGAGAAGGCGAAGAATTCCGGAAGAGACATTTTAGACTCCCAGAAAAATTATTATGGAGGCGATGTATTTTGTGGCAAGAAGGCTTATCTGCAATCCTTTGACGGGCTACTTTTCTATGACTCCGCCTTGCCCCAGAGTTCCGTGATTGAAGTTTTCAGCAAGAAAGGCAGGCCTTTGGAGCGCTTTGTCCTGGACAAATATGGATTATGCGCCGTAGATGAAGCCCGTGGTCGGTTTTTCCTGATTACATACGGTAGCTCTCCGGAACTGTATGAGTATAGCTTTCGAAAAAGATAACTTTTTACATTGTCCAAGCCAAATTTTGCCATTTGCCTTCATAATGAGCCATGAAACGCTTGCTAGCATTGATCGTTATTATATGTGCTCTGGATTCGCTGAACCCGGTGCTTGGACAGAATGCCGCAACACTGAGGGGCAGGGTGACCTACGCAAGGTCAGGAGAACCTGCCATCTGCTACGTGACAGTGCTCAGTTTAAGCAGCAATGCCGTGATAGCATATGGGTCTACTGATCCGGAGGGCAATTATTCGGTTGCCTTTTCTTACGCTGCCGACAGCGTTGCCTTGTCTCTTTCTGGGTTAACTGTCAAAACCTTGAGACAGATAATTCCCAATTCGGACGGCACATACGATTTCAAGGTGGAAGAATCGCAATTGATGCTGGATGAGGTGAAGATCAAGGCGGCGAAGATTTCGCAGAGCGAAGACACCGTCTCCTACAACGTGGAATCTTTCAGGTCAAAGGAGGACAGGGTTATAGAGGATGTGCTGAAGAAACTTCCAG
Organism: Bacteroidales bacterium; assembly: GCA_028724885.1. Taxonomy (GTDB): domain Bacteria; phylum Bacteroidota; class Bacteroidia; order Bacteroidales; family UBA932; genus Cryptobacteroides. The sequence continues at coordinate 3,785 of JAQYTJ010000038.1, forward strand.
GGATTACCGTTGAGAGCTCCGGACGGCTGCTCTACAAGCAGAAGCCCATCTCCGGGCTGACAATCGACGGGATGGACCTTCTAAAGGGCAGATACGGACTGGCAACTAAAAATATCTCGCCGAACCATATCTCCACGGTGGAGATATTGGAGAACCATCAGGCAGTGAAGGCTCTCAAAAACCTGGTCCCTTCTGACAAAACTTACATAAATCTCAAGCTGAAGACAGCCTCGAAAGGTGTCTTTGTCATGACGGCCGCTTTAGGAGGGGGATATGGAGACAAGTGGCTCTGGGATGCAGAGGCTGCACCGATGTATTTCGGACACTTGAGCCAGCACATTCTGACGGGCAAGACGAACAACATCGGGGAGGATTTGCGCACGGAGCTTCAGGATCTTACCTCTGAGACATATTCATTGAACCCTGTCCTCGCATCCCCTACCCTAGCCTCTCCGCCTGACATACCGAAGGAGAAATATTATTTCAACACTTCTTATTCGGCATCGGTCAATAATCTATTCAGGACAAGAAAAGGCGATGACATAACCGTGAACGCATCTTTCCTGAAAGATAAGGAAGACAGGAATTCGGCGACAATGACGGAATGGATGCTGCCAGACTCATCCATCAATGCCATTGCCGAAAGCATAGGGAACCGGATCAGATATAATGAAGTCAATGCTGAGGCTGACTACAGGGTGAACCGCAACAAAATCTACGTAAACTTCAGAAATCTCTTTTCCGGAAAGTTCCAGGATGCGTCTTCAATAGTGAACGGCTTGGGGCAGGACTTCAATCTTGACCGATATAAAGGTTCAAGCCGAGTCTCTGTAATCAGCAGAAGCAATGAAAGAAATGCCTACGAGATGAATGCAAATGTCGAATATGAACATGCTCCTTACTCTCTCGAAATCTCTCCGGATGGGGACGGGCAGTATGTGGGAGCTGTTCAGAATGTAACGTCGGACGGTCTCAGGGCTTCGTTCTTTTTCGGAAGCCACATCAGCATGAAACTCTTTGGGCTGACGTTGGACCCTTCCCTGTCCACATCGTTCAAGAATAATGTTCTGGACAGCCACCTCAGTTTCCCCGGCGATTCTGTCCTGACGGCCAGGACAACCAATGACATGAGAGTGAGCAGATTGCGGCTGTCGCCGACGATTGCGGCATCTTACAGTTCCCCTAATTTCAAATTCGGAATGGACCTGCCTCTGTCATGGTATCTCACTAGCGTGAATGACAAGGCGACTCCTGCTGAAAACACTCGAAACAGAATATTCTTTGAGCCGAGGCTCAACATGCATGTACTGCCATCTGCCTCGACCGATTTAGCCTTCAGCTACTCGCTCATGTACTCGATGCCGGAAATATCCGCTCTCTACGAAGGCGTAGTTCTACGAAACTACCGCTCGCTGACCCGATATAGGGCTGACCTTACGGAAGGGATAAGCAATAATTTCGGGCTAGGATTCAATCTAAAGGACATATTCAACATGTTTTTCATGAATATTGACGCCAGCTACAGGCTCACAAGCCCAAAAATCCTCTATGGCTACGACTTCAACGGAATACATTCGTCTACAATAACTTCCAGAACCAGCGAGCTGTCGCGCTGGTTGAGCCTGTCGGCAGAATTCAGCAAGTCGTTCTTTTGGAAAAACATGTCCGCGAAGTTAAATCTAAATGCCTCGTTCGGGAACTCCCCATACCTGATGCAGGGCATCACCTCAAGGGTAAGGAATCAGACATATTCAGGAAATCTTCATCTATCTCTGTCCCCATTCACATTCTTGGGCATCAACTACGATGGTGACATGATGTATTCTTTGTCGAAACAGTCCTCCGGAGATGAGCTGGCTCCGCTCCTGACGGCATCGAACTCTCTGAGGCTGAATTTCAGGCTTCCTGCGGGGATAGGGCTGGAGGCATCTGGGGAACATTATTACAACGACTCCAGCGATGACAGGAACTTTTTCCTGCTGGATGCTGCCGCGACATATTCATTGAAAAAATGCAAATGGGAGCTCAGGTGCCTGAATCTCTTCGACACCAATGAATATGTCTACTCCTACCAATCCTACGGCAACAGTTTCTCATCCAGCTACCGCATACGTCCACGCAGCTTCATCCTGAGGATGTTCGTGTCGTTCTGAAGTTCAGGTAAGCCGCCTGCGACAAGTCGATGCTCATCCTAGATGTGCACTCCCACAACTACCGCATATACTCTGACTTAACAAAATTGTCAAATCAGGGATAATTAAAAATTTCAGGTGCGGGGTGCAATTTTTTCTGAATTGGGGGTTAAATATTAAAATTCGTGTTTATATTTGCGGTCGTAAATATTTATGTTTAACAAATCCAATTAATTTTATGCGAGGAAATGGTTAATTTCAGGAAAGTTTTCGCGATGGCGGTGGTTATGCTGTCCTGCGCGTCTATCCAGGCACAAGAACAAGTAGAACGAGATAGCGGTGGCTTCTCAGCAGATTTAACTGTCATACCGAGACTTGAAGGAATTCAGTCATTCCCATTGGGCAGTGATGCCCGCAAAGACATTTCCTGGGGCAATTCTTCCCTTTACACTCTCTTCGAGGGCAATCTAAACGATCATTTTTCTTTCAGCGTCAGCAACCACTGGCTGGGCGACGATCCGGAGTGGCTCTACAAGAACACATTCTATTCCGACAACACCAACTGGCTGGACTGGGCGAACATAACGTATTCGTTAGGCATTTTTTCTCTCACCCTTGGGAAGGACATGGTGACGACCGGAGGAATTGAATTCGACGATTACGATTTTGACGTTTACACAGATCTGTGTTCGGGCCTGTGGCAAAATTACTCGTGCTACCAGTGGGGTGCGAAAGCCGCCTTGGCGGTGCCAAGCCTGAATTCAACCTTTGCCTTCCAGTTTAGCACGTCCCCATTCGGAGAACATCCATTTGACAGCAAACGCTTCAACTATTCCCTCTCGTGGAATGGCGAATATGGTCCGTTCAGAACCATCTGGAGCTTTACGGCTGTCGAAGACGAAAACAGGTCTTTGATTCCATTGGCCTGCCTTGGCCAGTCTCTGGAGCTAGGTTCTTGGACTTTGGGACTGGATGTGTTCAGCCAAGTAGGAAACGAGGAATACATACTCTCGGACGGGTGGACAGTTCTGCCTTCTCTTAGATTCGACCCCAGCGACCATTGGAGCATATTCGCAAAAGGAGGCATAGAGACCGTAACGGACTCTGATAAGAAGGTGAATGACAATTGGTTCGCTGGAATGGCCGCAGAGTGGTTCCCTCTTTCCGAAAGGAACTGGAGAATCCATGCTGCCGCATCGTACAACCATATTCTGGACACCATATTCATTACACTTGGCACTAAAATAGATTTGACTATCAGCACCAGATAGCCCCTTCTGGCAAGGTTGATAATAAATATTCATGAAATGGAAAATCAAGAATATATAATCAGCATCCAGAACCTTAGCAAGTCTTTCGATGGAAAGAAAGTGCTGGATGACATAAATATAAATGTAAAGAACGGCGAGTTCGTCACATTGCTTGGGCCTTCGGGCTGCGGTAAGACTACGCTTCTGAGGATGCTTGCTGGATTTCTTGCTCCAGACGAGGGGACGATTCTAATGGATGGAAAGGACATTTCCGGCACTCCTCCGAATCACCGTCCAGTGAATACTGTTTTTCAGCATTATGCCTTGTTCCCTCATTTGGACGTGTACGACAACGTGGCTTTCGGCCTGAAGCTGAAAGGCGTTCCTGAAAAGGAGATTGACGAAAGAGTACGCAAGGTTCTTAAGATTGTTAGCATGACTGACTACGAAGACAGGGACGTGGAATCCCTCTCTGGAGGTCAACAACAAAGGGTTTCAATTGCCAGGGCCATCATAAACCGCCCGAAAGTGCTGCTTCTGGACGAACCACTCAGCGCTCTCGACCTGAAAATGCGCAAGGACATGCAGATTGAGCTGAAGGAGATGCATAAGCAGCTGGGCATCTCCTTCATCTACGTCACCCACGATCAGGAAGAAGCATTGACGCTAAGCGACACTATAGTAGTAATGAATGAGGGCAAGGTACAGCAGATAGGCACCCCAGCTGACATATATAATGAGCCAGTCAATTCCTTCGTTGCAAATTTCATCGGCGACAGCAACATATTCAATGGCATAATGCTGAAAGATCGAAGTGTCTCATTCATTGGCCATGAGTTCGAGTGCGTGGATGAGGGCTTCGGCGAGCATGTTCCCGTCGACGTGGTAATCAGACCTGAAGATGTCTACATCATGAATCAGGATACCGGGGCGCAGTTCACTGGAAAAGTCACTTCCTGCACGTTCAAAGGCGTACATTACGAGATGTTCGTGAATACTGACGATGGCTTCGAGATTCAGATTCAGGACTATAATGCCTTCGAAGTTGACAGCAGGGTGGGAATGCTCATCAGGCCGAATGACATTCAGGTGATGAAGAAAGATCACGTGATAAACCGTTTCGAGGGGCAGATGACAGATTCCTCTCACGTCAACATTCTCGGGGAAGATTTCGAATGCCCTGAAACCGGCTTCGAAGCGGGAACGAGAGTGGTAGCCGAAATTCCTTTCGACAAGGTTGACCTCACTGACGAGCAGAGTGACGGAACGCTTTACGGAGAAGTTCACGCACTGCTTTATAAAGGTAATCATTACCACTTGACAGTCAGAACCGAAGATGGCGATGACATATTCGTGGACACTAACGATGTCTGGGATAAGGGAGACCTTGTGGGAGTAAACTTCCCAGCGCAGGACTTGATCATCAGGAAGAAAGATGAAAACGTATAAACGTTCGGCTTGGGCAATGCCCTATTTCATATTCTTGGTGGTTTTCGTTGCCTTGCCCCTCCTGATGGTTCTGATCTATGCCTTTCAGGATCAGGCCAGCGGCAGATTCACGCTTGACAATTTCGCCAAGTTCTTCCAGAGAGGCGAAGACCTAAGGACGTTTCTATATTCAATAGAAATAGCCTTGATAAACACGATTCTCTGCCTGCTTTTGGGCTACCCTGCGGCATGGATAATGGCGAACTCGAAGCTGAACAAATCCAGCATAACGATTATGCTGTTCATCCTGCCGATGTGGATTAATATGCTGATCAGAACCCTTGCCACTGTGGCATTGTTCGATTTCGCAAAGGTGCCGCTCGCACAAGGCGCATTGATCTTCGGCATGGTGTATAACTTCCTGCCGTTCATGATCTACCCGATTTACAACCAGCTGAACAAGATGGATAAGGAATACGCTGAAGCAGCGACAGACCTTGGGGCAAGCCCCACGCAGGTTTTCACTAAGGTTACAATCCCACTTTCGATGCCTGGAGTATGGAGCGGCGTGCTGATGGTCTTCATGCCGACGATTTCCACATTCGCTATCGCTGAGCTGCTGACGCTGAACAAAGTCAAGCTGTTCGGAACTACCATTCAGGAAAACATCAACAACGGCATGTGGAACTACGGTTCTGCCCTGGCTCTCATAATGCTGGTGATAATAGGAATAAGCGTGCTGCTCTCCAATGATGACAGCAAACGCGATGATGAGAAAGGAGGCATGATATGAAAAAGTTTTTCGCTCAGGCATATTTATGGATCCTGCTCATCTTGCTCTATGCCCCTATCCTCATCATAGTGATATTCTCTTTCACGGAGTCCAAGGTGCTTGGCAACTGGACAGGCTTCTCTTTCGGGCTTTATCAGAATATTCTTTCTGGCAAGGTCGGGATGAGCTTCTTGAAAGCATTGGAGAATACCGTCAGCATAGGAATCCTTGCCGCCATAATCTCTACTTTCATGGGTAGCATCTCGGCAATAGGAATATATAATATGCGAGGGAAAAAGCGCAAAGCGATCATGTTCCTAAACGATATTCCCATGCTGAACCCTGACATCATAACCGGTGTGTCATTGTTCCTGCTTTTCGTGGCTTTCAGCATCCCTCAGGGCTATCTGACAGTCCTTCTGGCACACGTTTCCTTCTGCACGCCGTACGTGATACTGTGCGTCCTGCCGAAACTTCGCCAGATGGATCCTAACCTCTACGAGGCTGCTTTGGACTTGGGAGCCACGCCTCGGCAGGCGCTGAATAAAGTCATATTCCCTCAGATAAAGCCAGCTATGATTTCGGGTTTCATTCTTGCGTTCACTCTGTCAATCGATGACTTTGCAGTGACCCTCTTTACGAAGGGCAACAAAGGCTTCGAGAACCTTTCGACGTACATTTATGCAGATGCGCACAAAGGTGGGCTGACTCCTGAGCTGCGGCCTATAATGTCTATCATTTTCATATTCGTGCTGTTACTTCTTATAATTATTAATATTCGTTCATCCAGGAATCATAAAAAACAAGAAATAAGAATATGAAAAAGATTGCTGCCTTGATGGTGGGTCTCACCACGTTTGCATTCTCCCTATTCGCTCAGGACAGGGAACACGCTCTCAAAGTCTATAATTGGGCCGACTACATTGATGAAGCTCTTATACCTGAATTCGAGAAATGGTACCAGGAGCAGACGGGAGAGAGCGTCAAGATTATCTACCAGCTCTTCGACGTGAACGAAATCATGCTCTCTAAGATAGAGCGTGGGCATGAGGACTACGATGTCGTCTGTCCTTCGGACTACATCATTGAAAAGATGCTGAAAAACGATCTGCTTCTTCCGATAGACAGGGATTTCGGCAGCACTCCTAACTACATAGACCTGAATGTCTCTCCTTTCATAAAGAGTATGTTCGAGAATGTGGATGGAGGCGGCAAGGATGCCAACGAATACGCCGTAGGCTATATGTGGGGTACGAATGGTCTCATGTACAATACAAAATACATATCGAAGGATGAGGCTTCCACTTGGGGTGCGATTGCCGACCCTAAGTACGAAGGTAAAGTTTTCATGAAGGATGCTTTCAGAGATGTCTATATTCCTATTCTCATCTACCTGAAGAAAGATGACATCAAGTCCGGCAAAGTGACCATAGAGCAGCTTTCCCACGACACTTCAAATGAGTCGATAGCCCTCGTGGAAAACTACCTTAAGAGCATAAAAGACAATATTGCTGGCTGGGAGGCAGATTTCGGCAAAGAGCAGATGACCAAGGAAAAAGGCTGGCTGAACTTCACATGGAGCGGTGACGCTCAATGGGCGAAAGAAGAGGCTGCGAAAGTAGGCGTGAGCCTTGACTATGAAGTGCCTCAGGAAGGCAGCATCGTCTGGTTCGACGGCTGGGTTATTCCGAAATACGCCAAGAACGTCAAGGCTGCAAGATATTTCATCAACTACATGTGCAAGCCAGAGAACGCCATAAGGAACATGGATGCAATTGGTTACGTGAGCGTAATCGGAGGACCGGAGATTCTTGCCGCAGTCCAGGATTCCACTGAATTTGAGCCAGAGGACGCAAGCTATTTCTTTGGTCCCGCAGACACTGCGGTCTGCTTGAACCCGATCATGTATCCTGCCAGAAACGTAGTCGAGCGCTGTGGAATGCTGCACGACACTGGAGACCGCACAGAGGCGCTTCTGGGCATGTGGTCCAGGGTAAAAGGCGATAATGCGAATTATCTCACCTATGTTATAATTGCAGCTTTTATTGTAATTTTACTTGCATTTTACCTTATCTCCAAGAGTAGCAAAAAAAGGAGACGCCAGAATAGAAGGCAGCAGCATAAGAAATGAATGAAAGAATAGACATAAAGCTGATCAGATCCCTTTCGCAGAAAAAATACAGGGATGAGACCGGCTTGTTTGTCGCAGAAGGAGAAAAGATGGTTCAGGAGGCGCTGAATTCACCATTTAACGTGGTCAACGTCATCCGCAAAGAAGCAGCCGGGGAGAAGATCATGTCTAGGATTAGCATGATGTCCTCCCCTTCTCCGAGTCTTGCTGTCATTAAAAAGCCTACGGACTCAGTAATCTCCGATGACATAATTCATGAATATCTCGCCGACCGCGGACTTTACCTAGCATTGGACTCTATAAGAGATCCTGGTAACCTAGGGACAATTATTCGGACTGCTGACTGGTTTGGGACAAATGCAGTATTTGCTTCCCCAGACACGGTCGACATGTTCAATCCCAAAGTAGTGCAGTCCACTATGGGTGCCATATTCAGGGTACGCTTCCATTATTGCTCCATCCCAGCACTCTGCAAGGCAGTGAAATACGCAGGAGGCAATGTTTATGGCACATTCCTGGACGGGCAGGAAATATATTCGCAAAAGTTGAATATTGGAGCAAGCTCCCTTGCTCTAGTCATTATCGGCAATGAGTCGAACGGCATTAGCTCTGAAGTGGAGGCTGAGGTCACAGACAGGCTCTACATCCCTTCATATCCGCACGACGAACGTGGCTCGGAATCTCTCAATGCGGCCGTGGCGACCGCTATCACATTGTCAGAATTCAGAAGAAGAATATGAACGAAGAATCCTTGATGCGGAACAGGATCCGGAAAATCCTGATGATTTGCAGCGACTACGATGCTTTCACCCTGAAGGAGGACGGGTGTATCGAGACGGAAGTAGCTAATGAATATAAAGAATTGAATCTTAGCAATCAGCCGAGGTTCGTCTGGGCCAACTCTTCAAGTGAGGCAAGAGATATCATCGAGAGTGATGAAGAGGTGGACATTGTAATCTGCATGTACAACGAAAAGGATGATGGACTTTTCGCTCTTGCGAAGGACTTGAAAAATACCAGCAGGAACATTCCTTTCATTCTGCTAATTTACTATTCCAAGGCAGTTGTGGAACGACTTTCCACCACAGATCTAAGCTGCATAGACTTCCTATTCAGCTGGCATGGAAATGCAGACTTGATACTAGCCATCGTAAAACTAATCGAAGACAGCGCTAATGCCGAAAATGATGTCTTTGGCGTTGGCGTTCAGGTAATCCTGCTCGCAGAGGATTCTGTAAGGTACTACTCAAACTATCTGCCAGAATTGTACAAGCTCGTGCTAACCCAGAGCCAAGAATTCCTGAAAGAGACCCTTAACGATGCCCAAAAGAAGTACAGGAAGCGTTCCAGGCCGAAAATATTTCTTGCCTCATGCTATGACGAGGCGATAAATTATTTCGAGAAATACAAGACTCACATGCTCGGAGTCATTTCAGACGTTGGAATGATAGTACATAAGGGCGACAACCCGAAAGATGAGAAAATTGATGCTGGCCTAGAGCTTGTGGCGAAGATAAAGGAATATGATCCATTGATGCCTGTGCTGCTTCAATCCTCCCAGGCTAGCATCGCAGACATAGCAAGACAGCTGGGCGTCAGTTTCATGAAAAAATATTCCAGAACTCTTCTAATACGTCTTTCAGATTTCATGAAAGATGAGTTCGGCTTCGGAGACTTCATATTCAAGGATGCTGAAGGAAAGGGATATGGTAGAGCTGCGAACCTGACGGAGCTAGAGAAAATCATCTACGAGATTCCTAACGAAATACTGGTTAGCAACACTTCCAGGAATATGTTCTCTAAGTGGCTCTACGCCAGAGGTCTTTTCGATCTCGCGCAGACATTCAGAGCGGAGCATCATACCGATGCCGGGGAGTTCAGAACCTTCCTGCTCGGACAAATAAGAAATTACCATAAGAGAATAGGCAGAGGAATCATAGCTGATTTCCGTCGAGACTCCTACGAGGACTATTACAGCTTCGCTCGTCTTGGAAATGGCTCTATGGGAGGAAAGGCGCGAGGACTGGCTTTCCTGAACCATCTGGTGCAGAAATACGACTTGGCAGATAAATACCCAGGACTAAGGATTTCGATTCCGCGCACGATAGTCATCACGACTGATTTCTTCGAACAGTTCATACTCGAAAACGGCCTGCAATATGTCATTGACTCTGATATGACAGACGAAGAAGTACTCTCAGAGTTCGTATCTTCCAGGCTGCCCGAGAATCTCGTAGAGGACTTGAAAGTCTTCATCTCCAAGGCAGAATTTCCTCTTGCAGTGCGTTCTAGTTCAAAATTGGAGGACAGCAGTTACCAGCCATTCGCAGGAGTTTATTCAACGTACATGTGCCCTCTTGTCGAGAATCCTGACAGGATGCTAAGGGAACTCGGAAAAGCAATAAAGAGTGTGTATGCCTCTACCTATTTCAACGGCAGCCGAACTTACATCCAGGCAAGCGGAAACCTGTTAGGCGAAGAAAAAATGGCCGTGATAGTACAGGACATCTGTGGCTCAAGACATGGGAACGACTTCTTCCCTATGCTCTCTGGAGTGGCCAGGTCGATCAATGCCTACCCTATCGGCTCGGAAAAGGCTGAAGACGGGGTCCTAAACGTCGCTTTCGGCCTTGGCAAAACCGTCGTTGACGGTGGCAGAACGCTCAGGGTGGATCCTAAGCAGACTAGGAAAATCCTACAGCTTTCTAATGCGAAACTAGCAATGAGAGATACCCAGAATGAGATGTATGTCTTGGACAATAGGTCAGAGACATTCAAGACATCGAAGGATGACGGCTTCAACCTCAGGAATATTCCTATTTCAGAAGGGTTAAATGAATATGATCACCCGGAGCTTGTGGCATCTACTTACGTTGCACAGGACGATATGATGACATCTGGAGTATCTGCCGACGGTGCGAAAATAATCTCATTCGACGGCATATTCCAATACGACCGTTACCCTCTTGCAAAGGCGATGACTGAGATTATGAGAATATGCCGTAAAGAATTGATGTGCGAGGTGGAAATAGAATTTGCCCTTGATCCAATAATGGACAGCAATGGTTCAGAAGCCGTACTAAAACTGCTTCAAGTTCGCCCTATCGCATCCTCAAGCGAGGCTAGCAGCAATACTATCGAAGAAGCGCAGAAGCAAATCTCCACGAAACTTATAACAAGCGTCGATGCTCTCGGAAACGGTTATTTCCTAGACGCAAAACATATTGTCATCATATTCCCTGATTCCTTCGATAAGATGAAAACTCTTGAAATGGCCGCAGAGATATCGCAGATTAATTCAAAGCTCTCAGCAGATGGCAAGCCATATATTCTTGTAGGCCCTGGAAGATGGGGGTCATCTATTCCTACGCTAGGAGTGCCTGTGGCTTGGACGGACATTTCTGGTGCGAAGATGGTGGTCGAATATGGCATCGATGGTTTCAGGATAGAGCCAAGCCAAGGAACGCATTTTTTTCAGAACATAACCTCACTTGGCATTGGTTATTTATCCGTAGACCAATATGTGGGCAAAGGAACTATAGACTTTATGAAAATCGCCGGGATGAAGTGCGTCCATGAAGAAAAATTTGCTAAAGTGCTTGAAGCGGACGGACTCATCGGATTCATCGATAGAGATAAAGGGAAAGCAGTGATAGGAATTTAAAATGAGTAGGATAATCATTTATCAGATGTTCCCTAGGCTGTGGGGAGCAGTGAACAGACAGCCGGGGAAATTTTCAGACATTGACAATCAAACACTTGAATATCTCGTAGGCCTTGGCATCAGCCATGTGTGGTTCACTGGAGTCATCAGACATGCGACTACATATTCCTGCAAAGATTGTCCTGAATCCGATGCCACGATAGTCAAAGGTGATGCAGGCTCACCTTACGCCATAACCGATTATTACGACGTTAACCCTTATCTGGCGAAAGACGTGAGTCGGAGGATGCCGGAGTTCTCATCGCTCATAAAACGCACTCACGCTCATGGACTCAAGGCCATAGTAGATTTCGTGCCGAACCACGTTTCTAGGGATTATGGTCGCGTCGGTCTTGTGAATGGAAGGGCTGTGCCTTTCGGCGGCGAAGACGATTTGTCTGTCCACTGGAAGTCGTCCAACGATTTTTATTACTATCCAGGACAGGCTCTTGCACTCCCATGTCCTTCCGAGTACAAAGAATATCCTGCCAAGGCATCCGGGAACGTCTTCTCCCCTGCCCCCAGCATTACTGATTGGTACGATACGGTGAAGCTGAATTACTGCGACTTCCAGACGGAAACTTGGGAAAAGATGCTGGACATCGTGCGCTATTGGTGTTCACTAGGCGTGGACGGCTTCCGCTGCGATATGGTGGAGCTTGTACCATGGCAGTTCATGCAGTGGCTCATTCAGAATGTGAGAAATGAATACCCCGATGTAATATTCATAGGAGAAGTGTATAAAAAAGAACTTTACAGGCATTATATTCAGACCATCGGATTTGACTTTCTCTATGATAAATCAGGTCTCTATGATTCACTAAGGGCTATTATTGAAGGGCACGGCACTGCGAAAAGCATCACCTGGAATTGGCAGAGCATTGGGACTCTGCAGCCTCACATGCTGAATTTCCTCGAGAATCACGACGAGCAACGTTTCGCTTCGGACTTTTTCGCTAAAGACGCTTGTCGGACTTTTGCCCCGCTGGGAGCAGGACTGCTTTTTAACAACGCCCCTTACATGGTTTATTTCGGAGAAGAAATAGGCGAGAGGGGCATGGACCAGGAAGGGTTTAGTGGCTTGGACGGACGTACCTCAATCTTCGATTGGTGGAGCATAGACTCAATCGGAAGGCTCAGAAAATACATTAGCGAAGGCATCCCTATGCAGGAAAAGGAAATGTCGCTGCTAAGCAAATGGAGCCGGTTCCTCAACCTGGCAAGCTCGAACCGGGCCTTTTCCGATGGAAAGGCTTTCGATCTCTGCTATTGCAATGCTGAGTCGACAGGCTTCCTCCCAGACCGTCATTTTGCCTTCCTTCGTGCTTTCAGATGGCAAGCGTTCCTGGTGGTCTGCAATTTTTCCCCTGACACGTCTAAAATCAGTATTAAAATCCCACCCGAAGCCGTTTCTTATCTGGAGCTCAGCAAAAAAACACCCGAGACCATTGAAGTCACGGTCCCGGGCGACGATTGTGTCATCATTAAAATCTGATTACCAGTTCAGAATCTTCTTGAAATCGTATTCCTCAGGATTTGAGATCCATTCCTTAGCTGCTTCGTAGTCGGCAGGAGTGATGTAGTGGCACAGATGCTCGTAGTAGTTCCTTGCGAGTCCGCCATCTATGTCCACCCTGCGAGGAGGAATCTTTCCTTCGGTGTTCTGGATGTCTTTCAGGAACAGAGGCTTTGGGTTACCGTCCTGGTCGATGTACACCATGCAACCAGTCTTGCCATCTTTGAACAGTTCGTACACGCCCATTGCCAGCTCGGTGCAGTAAGAGAGGTCGTAGGCGATAGGATCCTGACAACGCACGTCGTAACCGACCTCCACCGGACGGGTCTTGACTTTCCAGCCCAGCTTTGCGAATTCTTTCTCAAGTATATCGTTGAACAGCACTGCCTTGGAAATCTTGCCAAGCTCCGGATGTCCGTGTTCATCGTACGTCATGTGCACTCCTGTGCCTTTCAGGTCGTCTGAATCAAGGTCATGGAACACGCCCTCAGCCACTACGACGGTTCCGTAATGAATGCCGAGAAGCTTCCTCTTGATGATTGCCGAAAGAGTCAGCTTAATGATTTTGTCAACCGTTATCTTTGTCTTGTTGAACATCTCAGGAATGATGGTCATCGGGCAATGCGTTGCCTCACCAATTCCAAGAGCAAGATGGCCAGCCGAGCGACCCATCGCAGAAATCAGGAGCCAGTTGCCTGATGTGCGAGCATCCTCATAAATAGTGCGCGCAAGATGAACGCCCTCGTCCTTTGCTGAATTGAACCCGAAGGTAGGAGCGTGGTTCGGCAGAGGCAGATCATCGTCTATGGTCTTAGGCACATGAATATTGTGAATAGGATATTGTTTTGCCTCGAGGAATTTTGCGATCCTGTTAGCCGTAGAAGCGGTGTCGTCGCCTCCGACAGTGACAAGCAGCTTCACGTTGTTCTCCTGGAAAAGCTTTAGGTTGAAATTTTTCTCGAAATCCTCATCGGTCGGCTTGAAACGGCTCATCTGCAAGTAGGAACCACCTCTGTTGAAGTAAGAGTCCGACTTAAAGAAATCGATGTCTTCAGTGCGCGGATGATCGTTGAAAAGTCCGGTATAGCCTTCGTGCAGGCCGATTACCCTGTAACCGTTAGAAAGGAATGTTTTCGCAACAGAGAAAACGACCGTGTTCATGCCCGGTGCAGGGCCGCCGCCGCAGAGAATGATGATAGAATCTTTCATAATTATTTAGAATTATTTAATTGATGTTAATTTCGTTCGATATCCGCAAATTTAATTCTTTTCCTCCAATATAACCCCAAAAAAATTGATTAAATTTGTGAATTCCATATTATGGCATGGTGATGAATCACGAAGAGGCAAAAACACGGGTAGAGGAACTCAGAAAGATTCTCTGGGAGAATAGCAGGAAGTATTACGTGGATAACGCTCCAACAATGAGCGACTACGAATATGACCAGCTGATGCATGAGCTGGAAAACATTGAAAAGGAGTTTCCTGACCTGCTCACCCCGGACTCCCCTACCAGGAAAGTCGGCAGCGACCTGGAAACAAGCGGTGCCGGGGATAATGCCGAACCTAGGATCCAGAAGGAATTCGCCCAGCACCCTCATCGCTACCCCATGCTCTCACTTGGAAACACCTACAGCATCAACGAGATTGAAGACTTCGTCAGGCGCGCAGAGAAAGAGCTAGAAGGGGTTAGGTTCACATATTCATGCGAGCTGAAGTTCGATGGGACTGCAATCTGCCTTGAATATAGGAAAGGAAGGCTATTCAGAGCATTGACTCGTGGGGACGGGGTAATCGGGGACGATGTCACCGAGAACGTGAAACAGATATCGAATGTTCCAGTAACTCTGAAAGGTTCCGGCTATCCTGATGATTTCGAGATTCGTGGAGAGATATTAATGCCTTATGAATCGTTCGACAAGCTGAACAAAGAGCGTGAGGATAACGAAGATCCGCCGTTCGCAAATCCGAGAAATGCGGCATCTGGTTCACTTAAACTGCTTGACCATAAAGAAGTTGGCAGGCGCAGGCTCTGGTGCACGCTTTATCATATTCCAAGCCAGAGCGTCTCCTTCTCTACCCATGACGATGCCTTGAAAGCAGCTGCATCATGGGGACTTCCTGTTTCGGACAAGAGAAAAATCGTTTCCCACATTGATGAAATAGAGGAATATATTCACTACTGGGACAAGGAAAGGAAATTCTTGCCCTATGCGACAGATGGCATAGTTATAAAAATAAATGAGCTAGCCTATCAGACGGCTCTTGGCGCAACTGCCAAATCCCCTCGCTGGGCTGTTGCCTTCAAATTCCAGGCAGAGGAAGCTACTACGAAGCTGGTTTCTATTGACTATCAGGTTGGCAGGACGGGAGCCATAACTCCCGTCGCCAATATGGAACCTGTCCAGCTAGCAGGAACTGTCGTGAAGCGAGCTACATTAAACAATGATGATTTCGTGAGAGACATGGACATACGCATCGGAGACTACGTTAAAGTCATCAAAGGCGGTGAGATAATCCCGAAAATCATTGCGGTGGATCTGGAAAAGAGGCCAAAAGATGCCAAGAGGCCGGAATTCCCTACTGTCTGTCCGGACTGCGGTACTGCGCTGGTACGCGAAGAAGACGAGGCAAAGTGGTTCTGTCCGAACACAGATGGCTGCCCAACCCAGATAAAGGGCAAACTAGTACATTTCCTGAGCAGGAAGGCCATGAATGTGCTGGCTGGGGAGGCAACGATTGATCAGCTTTACAAATTGGGATTGGTGCATACGCCTGCAGACTTCTATTCACTCACTAAAGGCCAATTGCTAATGCTGGACGGCTGGAAAGAAAGATCTGCTCAAAGATTCCTGGACAGCCTGAAGGCTTCCAGACAAGTGACTTTCGACCATGTCCTGTTTGCATTAGGAATACGATTTGTTGGGGAGATGACTGCCAAAGAGCTGGCTATTCATTTCGGCAACATAGACGCTTTAGCCGTGGCTTCTAAGGAGATGCTGCTGGAAGTGCAGGATATTGGCGAGACGATAGCTGGGAGCGTCTATGAATATTTCAGGGACTCTAGACACCTTAGGCACATAGAGAGACTGAAGGCTGCAGGGCTGCAATTCTCAATGGAAGCGAAGAAGACATCTTCCAATGCGTTGGAAGGCAAGACGATAGTAATTTCTGGAAATTTCAGCGTTTCTAGAGATGACATGAAGAGGCTCATTGAAGACAACGGAGGCAAGAATAGTTCTGCCGTCAGTGGGAAAACCAGTTACCTGTTAGCAGGTAGCAAGCCTGGACCAGAGAAGATGAAGAAGGCAGCTGAACTGGGAATAAAGGTCATCTCGGAAGAAGAATTAATGGATATGCTGCCGGAGACTGCCAAAACCAAAAGTTTAAGCAGAGATACGGAACCCACTTTATTTTAGGAATATATGAACTGGTTCGCCAAAGCTATAACTAAGACTAGGATTGTTCTACGGAGAGTCAACAGATTTCTAGGAATAGAAATCTGGCGTGGCGAGCCGGAGGAGCATTCGTGGTCTAAGACGAAGGCTAGGTTGGCGTCCGACACCAGAGTGGTAATGAGGGTGCTGAAAACTTTCCAGACAGAGAAAATAGGCTTTCAGTCAGTTGCACTGAGCTATTTCTGCACTTTGGCCGCAGTGCCGTTCATAGCCGTGGCTTTCGCTCTTACTAGCGGCTTCGGATTGGAAGATAAGATGCGAGAAATCCTATTTTCGGCCAACATCAGCCCAGAATTGGGAAACAAGATAATGCAGGCTGCGCAGAACATCATCAGCACATCACAGAATGGCTGGTTCGGAATAATCTCCACTTTGATGTTCGTATGGGTGATTATCTGGATGATGAACCGCGTTGAGAAGGTATTCAACAATGTGTGGCGCATCTCCAAACCTAAGAGGAAATTCGTGAAAAGCCTAGGAATTGACATCATAATATTGGTGCTCCTTCCTTTCATGATATTGATTTTCTCCTATGCTACCATGCTCTACTCGCATCTTGCCGACTACATATTCCCTAACTGGATAGGCGCGACTAAATCCATCCGTTCTTTCCTGGGATGGGCGATTTTCTGCGTCATAGCCATATTTACCTTGTCTGGAATGTACAAGTTCATTCCTGCGACGAAAGTATATTACAAGCATGCTTTCAAGGCAGCCTTGCTTGCAGGGATTGCATTCACTATATTGCAATACCTTTATTTGGAAACTCAATTAATGGTGATGCGTCTGAATATGGTTTATGGAGCCATCGCAATAATACCTCTCTTTTTGATCTGGCTTAGATTCGGGTGGCTAATAATTTTATATGGTGCCGAGTTCTCATATTCTTTCCAGAAAGAAGAGGCTAGCGAACTGAATAAGGCTCTGAAGGACAGGAGGGATAAGCGAAGGGAGCAGAAAATGAGAGACAAAGAATTAGCAGAAGTATGAGTGTTTCGGAATTTAAGCAGAAGGATTACGATCAGATAAATAAGTGCTACTCAGAGCTTAAATCTGCGGCAGAGAAGCGCGTGAAGAACCCAGCGGAAATGAAGGTTATCCAGAAAGCTTTCGATTTCGCTAATGAGGCGCATAAGAACGTGCGCCGCCGCTCTGGAGACCCTTACATGATTCACCCGATCGAAGTGGCGAAAATCGTTGTCTCAGATATCGGACTGGGCTATAAATCCATTTCTGCTGCTTTACTTCATGACGTAGTCGAAGACACCGACTACACAATTGACGACATCAGGAATCTTTTCGGCGACAAAATCGCCAGCCTCGTTGACGGACTCACGAAAATCAAGAATGTACTAGACAACAAGGACCGCAGCAAGAATAAAATGGACACTGAGAGCTTGCAGGCCGAGAATTTCAAACGTATTCTGCTCACTCTCAACGATGATGTCCGTGTCGTGCTGATAAAGCTGGCTGACCGTCTGCATAATTGTCGTACTATTGAATTCATGCCAGAATACAAGCGTGATAAAATCCTGAGCGAGACGATGTTCATATTCATTCCTCTCGCCCATCGTTTGGGCTTGTATGAAATAAAGTCAGAGATGGAAAACATCTGGCTGAAATACAAGGAGCCAGACGCATACAATGAGATAACGTCGAATATCGATGATAATCTCTCTGGCAGGAAAGCCGAGATTGACAAATTCGTGAAGCCTATCCAGGAAGCCCTCATGGCTGCCGGATTCAACTTTTTCATTCGCCAGAGGGTAAAGACGCCATATTCGATATGGCATAAGATGCAGACGAAAAACGTCACCTTCGAGCAAATTTATGACTTGTATGCTCTTAGGATAGTTTTCACTCCAGGCACCAACTCAAAAGAAAGCGAAAGGGACCAGTGCTACCACATATTTTCTATTATCACAGGAATATATCGTTATAAGCCGGACCGTATCAGGGATTGGGTCAAGCATCCGAAGAGCAACGGATACGAGGCTCTGCACTGCACTCTGATGGGTGATACTGGTATATGGGTAGAGGTGCAGATACGTTCTAAGCGAATGGACGATATTGCTGAAAAAGGAATTGCCGCGCACTGGACTTACAAGCAGGAGGGCTACATTAGCGAGAATGACAGCGAGATGGACAAGTGGCTGGAAAAGGTGAAGGAAATACTTGTTAGTCCAGATGTGAATGCTCTTGAACTGCTCGACCTAATCCATAAAGACTTGACCAGCAAGGAGATCGTCGTCTTTACTCCTAAGGGAGAGCAAAAAACCGTTGAGAAAAACTCTACCGCTCTAGACTTTGCCTATCAGATACACACTGAAATCGGAAACAAGGCTATTGCCGCGAAGGTAAACATGAGGCTCGTCCCTCTGTCACACACTCTTAAATCAGGGGACACCGTGGAAATAATCACGGCAGAGAATGAACACCCTAAGCGCGAATGGCTGCAGTTCCTCTCCACAAGGCATGCGAGGAGCATAGTGGTCGACTATTTCAAATGGCAGAAGAAAGAGTTCGCTGCAACTGGGAAAAAGATGCTTTCCGACCAGTTGGAGAAACTAGGCTACAGAATGAACGACGATGTTGTCGCTGCAATCTCAGAACACTATGGAATAAAGGCCAGGAATCCCGAAGACATCTTCTTCTACATAGGCCTTGGCACTGTGAAACTGAACGATTTGAGTGCATTCATGTCAAGTGATGCTTTCAGCGGTGGGAAAATATCTAAATCTTGGTCATTCCCTTGGTTCAGGAAGACGAAAGATAAAGAAGATGATAAGAAAGACAAGAAATCAGAATATGCTATAGCAACGTGCTGCAGGCCTATTCCTGGGGATCCTGTCATCGGGATTAAGTCTCCTGATGGCGTGATTACCGTGCATAAGAAAACATGTCCGGTGGCAGAGAGCATTGCCTCGAAACATGGAGACTGGGTGGTCGTGCCTCAATGGGATGGAGCAAAGGAGGATGTCTACTTCCCTGTGCGTCTGAATATTAAAGGTGTTGACAGGGTTGGCCTTTTGAACGAGATATCGCGTTTTATCTCCCTCGTCATGGGCGTTAACATGAAAAAAATATATTTCGCTGCCGACGAAGGCATATTCGAAGGCTATATAGAATTGGAAGTTCGCGATAAGAGCGTTCTTGAGCGAATGATTCGCAGGTTAGGCTTAATTGAAGGGGTCCAGAGCGTTCAAAGAGCAGATATTTAATCATGAGAAAATTCATAAAGAGATATTTCATAATAATCCCGATAGGCTTCTTCCTTGTGCTGTCGGTCTTCTCGCATTCTTGCGCAAATACGACTCAGGCACCTACTGGTGGCCCTAAAGACACGATTCCGCCTGTCTTGACGAAAGTCTCGCCTTTGATTGGCAGCAAGAACGTGCCTACGCACGGGACTTCCGTATATTTCGGCTTCAATGAATATGTGAAGGTTAGCAGCGGCAGCTCGATTTATCTTTCGCCTCCTCAGAAAAAGGCTCCGAAATACAAGATTAAGGGGAAGGGCGTGCTGGTATATTTCGAAGAAGACCTGCTTCCTAACACGACATATACGCTGGACATAACAAATGCCATTCAAGACAATAACGAAAATAATCCCTTCCCCGGGTTCACTACCGTCTTCTCCACCGGCTCTTCCATAGACTCTATGATGATAACGGGGACTGTGCTGGATTGCAAAACCCTTCTCCCTATCAAGGATGCTACCGTCATGCTTTACAAGAATCACGGGGACTCCGCAGTATTCAAGGAAAGGCCATTCGTATCGTCACGGACTGATGACTGGGGTTATTTCGTGCTAAGGAATATTCAAGACACAGTCTACAGACTCTACGCCATAGTGGACGCTAACAAGAACAACATCTACGACCCTGACGAAGACCGAATCGCATTCCTCGATTCCTTGATCAAGCCACGGGAGAAAGTCAACGATTCACTGCCAGAGCTGAAGAAATACGACATGAAGGATACCTTGCACTGCCTTGCGAGAAAATCTGACGTAGAGCTTAGAGTATTCAAGGAAAGGCCGTCGAAACAGATGCTCATGAATAAGGAAAGAACTGCTCCTAGGTCCGCTTACATTACATTCATGGCACCTGATGCGAAGATTGACTCACTGTGGTTCTATGGATTCCAGCCCAACGATGTCATCACGGAATTCAATCCGACAAATGACAGCCTATTATTGTGGCTTAACGACCAGAGACGAATGCCCGATACCCTGAAACTGGGACTGGTCTATTGGAAGACAGATTCTACAGGAGTCCTTGTGCAGAATACAGAAAAAGTTGACCTGGTTGACGAGAACATGGTAAAGAACAAGCACAAGAGGGTTAAGGTAGAGCATGCCGATACCGTCTGCGCCCTGACACTCAAGGGCGAACCAGAAAAAGTAGAAGACGAGGGATTCACTATCAAGTTCGACTTTCCTCCTATCATAGGGAAATTCGACTCTTTGATGTTTTGGTCCGTGAATCCAAGGCAGAAAGAGCAAAACGAGGCGTTCTCTTACTACAGAGACATTCACGACCTCACGCTTTACCACATTACGCCAAAAGTTAAGCTCCAGAACGGCTGGGAATATCACTTCAAGATACCGCAGAGGGTATTCAAAGACATCAATGGACACTGGAACGACAGCACTGAGGTTAAAGTGTCGCTTCCGACTGAAGAGACTCTAAGCTCGCTGTCGCTGAATATCACAACTAGCGGCGACTCTCGCTACATAATAGATCTTCTTAACGAGAAACGGTCTGAGGTGCTAAAGACATATAAGATTGAATTCAGCGCCAGGATAGACATGAAATATCTCAAGCCAGGGAAATATTCACTTAGGGTCACTGAGGATAAGAATAGGAATGATTTCGTCGATACGGGCTCTCTCTTGCAGCATAAACAGCCAGAAAAAGTCTTATTTATAAAATTCAAGGACTCCGAATACATTAATATCCCGGAGAAGAGCGACATAGTCCAAGATCTGAATTTCAAAGAATTATTCAAATGACAAGTGCCATAAAATATATATTCGCAACCTCAATGTTTCTCGCATGTCTTTATGGCACTGCCCAGGAGAAGCGAGATTCCCTGAAGCTGACTCAAGAGACAAAAAAGCTCGTGCCTGACTCATTGACAGTCAAGGAATATTCCGATGACTATCTTGACACAGTGAAAATAGAGAAGAAATTCATTCTGAACGATTACAGCTCAATTGGAATTGAGTACGGCGTGTCAATTAACCAAATGTGGTTCACTCCAACAATGACTCAGGGAGTGCTTGTCTGCCCGAATACGATTGGTGTTTTTTACACGAAATACCACAGCAAATTATTCGGATACATGCCATACTTCGGTTATAAAATTGGCCTTCGCCACACTACGGAGGGTTATAAATTCAAGGAAAATAAAGAAACTGGCACCACGCAAACCATTGAGGGGGCGACTCAGGTAAAGATGGACTTTGTTGAAGTACCAATGATGGCCGAATTCCATGTGGACATGCTCCACTTCAAGCTGTTCGCAGATGCCGGAATCTACGGAGGCTACAGGCTGAACATCAAAAGGACCGGAGTGAATGTGGCAGATTCAATCAGAACCTCGTTCCTAGGCACCGATAGAAGATTTGATTACGGATTCGTTGGCGGAGTGGGCTTCGGAATTATCTTCGATCCGTTCGAGCTGCGCATCAGCGGCCAATTCCGCTGGGGGTGGGGAACTCTTTATGATCCAGACTATTACAGCGAATATTATTATAAGTATGCTTACCCAATTAACGTGATGATTAATGCCGGAATATATTTCCATCTGACCAAAAGAAATGGAAAAAGCAAAGCACAATTAAGGAGGGAAGCTCGTGACGCAGTTTACAATCCTATACCACCTGCAGCACAATGAAAACTCTAACGGCTAAAGCAGGTAACGTCCTCATCGGTGGCGGCAACCCGATCGTGATCCAGACCATGTGCAACACCCACACTTACGACGTGGATGCCACTGTGGAGCAATGCGTGCGGCTCAGCAAGGCGGGGTCGCAGCTTATTCGCATCACTGTGCCAGGAATGAGCGACGTGGGAAATATTCGGGAAATTAAGGCTAGGCTCCGCTCCAGGGGCATCTCGACTCCTCTGGTAGCGGATATTCATTTCTCATCGGAAACAGCCATTGCAGTTGCCCCAATAGTCGAGAAAGTCAGGATAAACCCTGGAAACTTTAATAGAGACCACGAAGAGGCCAAAAGGCAGTTCAGAAAACTCATCGAAGCATGCAGGGAAAACAGCACGGCGATTAGAGTCGGCGTTAACCACGGCTCTCTGGGTGAATATATTACGAATCTATACGGCAACACGTCGCAGGCTATGGCAAAGGCTGCTATGGAATGGCTGAAAATGTGCGTAGAAGAAGATTTCTTGAACGTCGTCGTCTCTCTGAAGTCTAGCAACACGAAGGTCATGGTAGAGGCATACCGAGAACTTGTCCGCGAGATGGAAGCCGAAGGACATATTTTTCCCCTTCACGTCGGCGTGACTGAAGCAGGCAATGGGGACAGCGGAATAATGAAATCCTGCGTAGGCATCTCGACGCTTCTTTCGGAAGGCATCGGGGATACCATAAGAGTGTCTCTTACTGGTGACCCTGAGACAGAACTTGCGCCCGCTGCCTACCTGGCAGCCAGATATGAGCATAAGATAGTTTCGTCGCTGACATCGCTGAAAATAGAAGGTCGGAAAGTTTTCGCCACCTATGACTCCCCTTCTAAGGAAACTTTACTGTTGGATTTCGCTTGTGACTTCGGACGGCGCCTGTTAGACAATGAGATTGATGAAGTGGGAATAGACGGCACGTTCGAGGATGAGCAAGGAAGGAAAATCTCCATAGCAGACTCTGGCATCGGGAAATATCTCGTTGAAGAGCTTCTGCAGGCAGCAAGAAGAAAATTCACAAAACCTGAATATATTGCATGCCCTGGCTGTGGCAGAACCATGTACGATTTGGAAAAAGCTTTCGCAGAAGTGAAACTGAAGACTGCGGGGCTCAGACCGATGGTGATTGCCGTCATGGGATGCATAGTGAACGGCCCTGGAGAGATGGCAGATGCAGACTGGGGCTACGTAGGTGAGGGCAATCACAAAGTTACCATTTATAAGAAAAAGATGCCTATCATGCGTCATGTTCCTGACACGGAGGCCGTAGAAAAATTAGTAAAGCTTATTAAGGAAGACGAGGCTAAAGCTCGGCAATGACGGTTTCCCCCGCAACAGTTAAATCGCCTATTTTCACTTTAATCTTTGCGTCAAGAGGCAGGAATATATCTATTCTAGAACCGAATTTGATGATTCCACATTGTTCTCCGCGAGTCTCCCTAGAACCTTCTTTCGAGTAGCAGACAATCCTGCGAGCGAAAGTGCCTGCGATCTGCTTAAAGAATATCTCGCCATATTCATTTTTAATGGCTGTAGAAGAATGTTCATTTTCCTCTGATGCCTTCGGCTTGAATGCCAGCAGGTATTTGCCAGGATGATACTGATAATATGACACCGTACCGTTCATAGGCCAGAAATTGGCATGCACGTCAAAGAAATTCATGTAAACGGACACTTGAATGCATTCTTTCTTTAAATATTCGTTCTCAAACGCCTTCTCCAATATGACGACCTTGCCGTCTGCAACCGAAGTGATTAGCCTATCATTCTGCGGCTCTGGCGTTACCCTGACTGGAACCCTGTGAAACCAGATGACGAAAAATGAGAAGCACAGAATCAGCACTGAAATAGGCACGGAAACCCATAGGCGCCTGAGGAAGATCAAGATCAGCACTACTGCGACGACGCACGGCACTACTACCGTGGCTATAGTTCCTATTGAATCTTTATCAATTACCATATGTTTCCTATCGTTAATATATTAATAAATCAAAGTAAGTCGAAGATAGCTAGGTATATGGCTCCGAAAGGCATCGCCATAAGGGTGCTATCGAACCTGTCTAACATGCCTCCATGCCCTGGAATGATATTTCCAGAGTCTTTGACCCTGTAGAAGCGCTTCCACTGGGACTCGAAGAGGTCTCCGTAAACTCCTGCAACTGACATAATCACGGAAAGGATGAGGCTGTGAATCAGAGGAAATCTCAGGATGCCAGTCTCATACAGCACGAAAGCGGCAAGTACGGAACAGAACAAGCCTCCGAAAAACCCTACCCACGTCTTGTGAGGAGAGACAGACTCGAAGAGCTTCTTCGGAAACTTCTTCCCGAGCAGTTTTCCAAAAGTAAAAGCTCCGACATCAGAACACCATATAATAACGAAAAAATCAATCAGCAGCAGTCCGCTGAAGTTCCCTGCCTTATCAAAGGCTATGAGATTAGATAAAGCGATAGGGATTGCAATATAGAGAAGCCCGGTGTAGATGTTGGAGAGCTTGTCGTATTCAGATTTATCCTTGAGGTAAATGGAATTTATCATCACGATGAACACAGGCACCATGGCGAGAGCAACGAATCTGAGCTGCAAGTGGTAGGCTTGCATGACAAACATAAGCACGAAGAGGAATACGGCCGAAAGTATCGCGAGCACTTTAGAAAATGCGTAGCTGTCCCCCATCGAAATCTTATAATATTCAAGCAGCATGAAGACCATGATCGTGATGACCATGGCAGCAAAGAGGAATTTGTTGAAAGACAGGCACAGCACCATCAAGATGACGAACACGGTGCCTGAAATAGCTCTCACTGTTGTGTTATTCATTGCATGCGCTCGTTCTTCTAGTTTGTTATTGCTTCAGCCTTAGAGGCTTTCTCTTCGTGCTTCACTTTTGGTCCGAGAATCTTCTCGATGTCCTCCGCGAAGATGACTTCTTTTTCGAGCAAGAGTTCTGCTACCTGCACGAAACCGTCCTTATGGTCGAGAAGCAGCTTCTTCGTCTGCTCATGAACGGAATTAACTAGGTCCTTAACTTCCTGATCCATCACTTCAGCAGTCTGCTCTGAATATGGCTTGGAAATATCATAGCCTCTAGATCCGGTAGAGTCATAGAATGAGACATTGCCTATCCTCTCGCTCATTCCGTAATATTGAACCATTCCATAAGCCATATTAGTCATCCTCTCCAGATCATTCAGCGCACCGGTAGCAGGCTCACCGTTGATGATTTCCTCTGCGACGCGCCCACCAATAAGGCAGCACATCTGCTGAATCATGTACGATTTAGGGTACATCTTCTTCTCATCTGGAAGGTACCAGGTAAGTCCCAGAGCCTGTCCGCGAGGAATTATGCTCACCTTGAACACATTATCACCATAAGGCAGCAGCCATCCCACTACGGCGTGGCCCGCCTCGTGATAAGCCGTGGTGCGTTTTTCCTCAGGTGTCATGATCGTTGCGTTCTTGCGCTCCAAGCCGCCCACAATTCGATCGACGGCATCGAGGAAATCCGACTTGTCAACCATTGGCTTATTCTTTCTTGCGGCAGTCAGGGCCGCCTCATTGCAGACATTTGCTATGTCGGCGCCAGAGAAGCCAGGAGTGTTTTTAGCAATGAAGTCAACGTCGAAATTTGGATCGACCTTTAGGTCTTTCATATGTACTTTGAATATCTCGACCCTCTCTTTAAGTTCAGGAAGGTCGACATGAATCTGACGGTCGAAGCGGCCAGCCCTCAGCAATGCTTTGTCCAGAATATCAGCTCTATTAGTTGCAGCAAGAATGATGACTCCGCTATTCGTATCGAAGCCATCCATTTCGGTAAGCAGCTGGTTCAGTGTATTCTCCCTTTCATCATTCGAGGAGAATCCAGCATTCTTGGCTCTAGCGCGCCCCACCGCATCTATTTCGTCAATGAATACGATACAAGGAGCCTTCTCCTTGGCCTGACGGAACAAGTCCCGTACTCTTGAAGCGCCCACGCCCACGAACATCTCAACGAAATCGGAGCCGGAAATCGAGAAGAAAGGGACATTGGCCTCGCCCGCAACGGCTTTGGCCAGCAAAGTCTTCCCGGTGCCTGGAGGCCCTACCAGCAATGCTCCCTTAGGAATTTTACCGCCAAGGGCAGTGTACTTAGAAGGATTCTTCAAGAAATCTACGATTTCCATCACTTCTTCTTTAGCTCCATAAAGGCCAGCTACATCTTTAAACGTGACATTCACCTTATTCTTATCGGCTAATTTTCCGGTGGATTTGCCAACATTGAAGATTCCGCCTTGACCAGAACCCATTGAGCCACCACCCATGTTCCTATTCATGCTATTCAGCATCCACAGCCACATGACAATCAGGATGATAGGGAAAATAATCCATTGCAAGACGCTTCCCCAGACCCTTGACTGGTTTTCAATCGTTACCTTTACTTGGTCTGAAGCAGGCATCTGAGCATTCAGCGCACCAAATTCGCTCTCTGCATCGAACTTATCTGAAACCAGAAAGAAGAAATGCGGAGAACTGGTCGGCAGCTTGCCGCCGAACTTCTCGGAATATTTTGACAGCCTGTCAGGCTTAATCGTGATATTTCCTTTATAGTCGTTCCTTATGAACTTTATTTCCTTGATGTCTCCACCAAGGAACATCTCTTTCACTTCAGCCCACTCAATCTTCTGCGGATTAGCTCCGGACTGACTGAACAAGAGCCATCCAATTCCTATCAGAAGCAGGATATAGAGCCAGGACAGATTGATTCTGATTCTTCTAATCTTCGGAGCCATCTATTTAGTTTTTTTAGCTGGTGTTTTCCTATCCTTGTATTCTTTATGCGGCGCATCAGCCCAGAGATCTTCCAGACGATAAAATTTCCGATATTCAGTTAAAAAAATGTGAGAGACAATGTCACCATAGTCCAGAATGATCCAGAAGTTGTTTTCCATGCCCTGCATTCTTAAAGGCTTTCTGCCGACTTCTGTCCTCATTTTCTCAATCACGTTATCAGCGATGGCGTTGACGTTCGTAGTAGAATCAGCGTTGCATATCATGAAGTGGTCTGTGATGGCTGTGCCAAGCGGACGAAGATCTATGTCAACGACATCCTGCGCTTTTTTGTCAAGCATCGCGTCTGCCATAACCCTGAGGTCGTGTGTAATCATGTTCGATTTATTTATAAATTTGCATTAGCTTACAAATATAGCATAATTTTCAAACCAATGAAAAACAAAATCTCCATTGAATGGTACGATGAGATTGACTCCACCAACACTGAAATGCAGCGCAAGGTTGACGCTCTGGAGAACTTTTCAGTAATCGCCGCCGTGAACCAGACCGCAGGACGAGGACAGAGAGGCAACGCCTGGCACGTCCAGGAGGGGAAAAACCTCACATTCTCCCTCTTCCTCAAATTTCAGCCAGGCGAGTTGGAAGCCGCCGATAATTTTCTTCTTAGCGAGGCTGCGGCATTGGCGATGCTTGACTACCTGATAGGAGAAGGCATAGAGTGCAAGATAAAATGGCCTAACGACGTATATTATAAGAATAAGAAAATATGCGGAATGTTAATAGAGAATACCCTTTCTGAAAGGAATATCTCAAATTCCATAATCGGAATAGGCCTGAACGTGAATCAGAAAGACTTCCCTGCCGGTCTTGTCAACCCAATATCCATGAGCCAGATCACGAATAAAGCATATTCATTGAAAGAAGAGCTGGTGAAGCTTTGCAGATGCCTTTCCAGCAGGCTCACTCTCCCGTTCGGCGAAGGAATGGCAAATGAATATGAAGAATGCCTTTACAGGAAGGATGAGTTCCATGAATATTCCGATTGCGCTTCTGGCACGCCGTTCGTGGGAAAGATAATCGGCATCTCGCCAGATGGAAAGCTCTGCATAGAAACAGAAAAAGGCGAAGTCAGACGCTTCGCCTTCAAAGAAATAAGTTATATTATTTAGACTATCTGATTAAATCGTTCCCCTCTTAGTTCGGCAATGACCTTCGCCCTGTCCGATGCATGGAAAACAGAGCTTCCGGCGACGCAGATGGTGCATCCTGCCTGCCGTAGGATTTCTATGTTATCGGGTCCTATGCCTCCGTCGACCTCAATATCCTTAGAGGTGCCAGAGCGCTTCATTTCCTCGCACAGTGATTCTATCCTCTGGACGGAGGTCTCAATGAACTTCTGCCCGCCGAAACCTGCGAATACTGACATCACGAGAAAGAAATCCACATCCTGAATATATGGGAACAGCTTCTCGATCGGAACGTCAGGGTTGATGGCTATCCCAGCCTTAACTCCGAAAGAGTGAATCAAACTTATAATTTCCCGCGGATCCTTCCCTTCTTTCTCGGCAGCCTCAAGATGGAAACTTATCATCTTCGCCCCTGACCTGGAGAATCTCTCAATGTATTTGTCGGGATTAATTATCATCAGGTGAACGTCCATAGGCACTTTGATAACTTTGGCTATGGCATCGACTACAGGGAAACCAAAAGAAATGTTCGGGACGAATGTGCCATCCATGACATCAATATGTATCAAGTCGGCATATTCATTCACCATCTCTAGGTCTTTCTCAAGATTCAGGAAGTTCCCCGATAGAATAGAAGGCGCTACTTTCATATTAAATGAATGAGGTCACGACATCCGTCAGATGTTTTACGAACTTGTCTAGCGAATCCAAATCGAGTTTCTCCCCTGGAGTGTGGACATTACGGAGAGTAGGTCCGAACGAGATCATGTCCAGATTGCCGAACTTCTCTCCGAACAGACCGCATTCCAATCCTGCGTGAATAGCCTTAATTTCAGGCTCTTTGCCGAATAGCTTCTTGTACGAAGAAACACAGAGGTCCAGTATATGAGATTTAGGATTAGGTTTCCAGCCAGGATATTCGCTCACGTGTTCAACCTCGGCTCCGGCTTTACGAAATACGTCAGCCACTCTCTCTGCTATTTCTTTCAGTTCGGCTTTATCAGAGCTGCGCTGGCTTGTTACAACTTCAACTTCACCAATCTGATGCATGCTTACTGAAGCCAGATTCGTCGATGTCTCGACTAAGCCGGGAACATCTTTGCTCATTGCGATGACACCATGAGGGCAAGCCGCCAAAGCCATGACTACTGCATCAGCATCATTGCTATCCATAGCCTTCTCAGTACACTGACAATCAGCAACAGTATATTTAATGTCAGGATCCGTTTCAGCATATTCCTTGACAGCATCTTCCATGAACTTGAAGAATCTATCTTCCACACCCTTAACATCCACTGCGGCTATCACGGCCTCAGCCTCCCTGGCAATTGCATTTGGCTTTCCGCCGCCTTTAAGAATAATCAACTGAAATTCATCATCCTCCAGTTCTTTCGACAAAAATTTAGCTAGAGTCGCAAGCGTGTTCATCCTTCCTTTATTTATATCGTCCCCACTATGACCACCAAGGCCATTGAATATGTGAAGATGCAACGTCTTATAGGATTTGTCGAAATTGACTGCCTTATATTTAAAATGAGCGAGAGTGTCAACACCTCCGGCGCAACCGATAAACATTTGTCCTTCATCTTCCGAATCGACGTTTATCATGGTTTTACCTGTGAAGAAGCCTGGCTGCATTCCGAATGCCCCATCCATCCCAGTCTCCTCAGAAACCGTGAACACGCATTCTATCTTGCCCATAAGTAGGTTGCTATCCAGAAGAGCTAGCATGGCCGCAACTCCAATGCCATCATCAGCGCCGAGTGTTGTGTCTTTAGCCACCATCCAGCCGTCTTCTATTTCATATTTAATAGGATCTTTCAAGAAATCATGTGCCACTCCGCTGCGCTTCTCGCACACCATGTCTTGGTGTCCCTGAAGCACTAGTGTTGGCACATTTTCTTTACCTTCTGAAGCTTCCTTAGTGATGCAGACATTTCCAACCTCATCGGTTTTGCAAGCGAGATTTCTTTCTTGCGCAAATTTTTGGAGATATGTGCGCATTGCCTCTTCATGCCCAGATTCCCTAGGGATACGGGTTACCTCCTTGAAGATTTCAAGTACTTTAGATGAATCCATCATATTTATAAATAATCACTAGCGTTAATCGGTCTATCTTCCGTCAGGCACGAGTATTTTCTCTATGTCCATGACATATTGCTTGAAAATTTTGTCAGTTGACATGAGATCTGATACTGTAGTGCATGCGTGCAGGACAGTCGCATGGTCTTTTCCTCCAAGTTCCATGCCTATCGTAGAAAGAGAGCAGTTGCTGATAAGGTTTCTGCACATGTACATTGCTAATTGCCTAGCCTGAACGATGTTTCTCTTTCTGGATTTGGACAGGATCTCCTCTTTGGAAATATTGAAATAGTCGCAGACGACCTGCTGTATTTTCTCTATAGTTATGTCTCTGTCTTCCTCGCTCACTATGTTCCCCGTGACCTTCTCAGCTAGTTCGCATGTAATCTCTTTGTGGCAAAGTGTAGCATTAGCAATCAAGGAAATCAGCGCCCCCTCAAGCTCCCTGAAATTCGATCTAATCTTGTTGGCTAGGAACTCAAGCACATCTTCGCCTACAGTAACCCCTTCCCTGAAACACCTGGCCTTTAGCATTGCGAGGCGCGTCTCATAACATGGCTTAGTCAGCTCTACCGACAAACCCCATTTGAAGCGAGTGAGAAGCCTCTCCTCGAAATTCATCAATTCTATTGGAGCACGGTCAGAGGTGAAAACCAGTTGCTTGCCCGCCATATGGAGATGATTGAATATATTGAAGAAAGCATTCTGAGTGGAAGGCCCTATTAGCTCCTGTATGTCGTCCATGATAAGGACATCTATCCTCATGTAGTAAGCCATGAAATCATACAGCTTATTTTGCACGGTCACGGCATTGACATACTGAGTCTTGAATTCGTTGCCCGTCACATAGAGCACTACCAAGTCAGGGAAACGCTTATGGATTTCCAAGCCTATTGCCTGAGCGATGTGGGTTTTGCCCAATCCCGGACCTCCGAAAATGAAAAGAGGATTGAAAGGGGTTTTGCCGGGCATCTCGGAAATTGACATTCCTGCGTTGATGCCCATCTTGTTGCACTCTCCTTTGACTAGATTCTCGAATGAGTATGCTGGATTCAGCCTTGGGTTGATTCTAACTTTCTGAATGCCAGGAAAAACGAATGGCCCGGGATTCGAGGCTGGCTGGTATGTGTTAATTGAAACGGGTTTGTTTTCAGGCATCTGCTGGTTCGCGGCAGGATACACCATGGCAGGTTCTTTTTTTACTGGATGCACCTGGTACACAAGCTTTGCATCCGGCCCGATCACCCTCCTGAGAGTAGATTTTATGACTGGGAGATAGGCGCTCTCGAGATACTCGCGGAAAAAATCCGTCGGAACCTCAACTGTAAGAGTATTGTCATGGAGCGAAACTGGGACGATTGTCTTGAACCAGACTTCAAAAGGTTTCTTGTCCACGAGTTCGTTAAAAATTCGCAGACAAGACTCCCACACAGAAACTAATTTTTCCTGATCAGTCATTGATTGTCGGTTCTACCAGATACTTCCGAAAAAAGAAATTTTCATCTCTTTTTTTCAACAGCAAAATTGGGGGAAAAATTATTCATAAAAAAATTTATTCGCTATTGTTTTTGAATAATAAATTTCTTATTCTATAATAAGAAGCCAAATAATTTCCGCATTATTAATTAGCTAATTATCAGTGCATTATAAAATAGAATTTCATTCAATTGCCAGATAATCAACCCATTTAGATTTTTTGAATAATTATAAATTAATAGATGCTGCAACAGGCTGAAATCTAGACTTTATGAATTATTTTTCGGGAGTTATAGAATTATTTTCAATTTGTACTAAAAAACAATCCGGAAAATATTTTTTTATTTCCTTCAAATTCTTTTTTGCTTCATCTTTGTCGTTAGAGATCCCGACAACATATTTATACAATTTTCCTGAGACAAATCTTTTGCACTCATACCCTTTAAAAATCGGGTCGCTGGTGTTCATGGATTTAGATGAAGCTAGCACCTGGGTTCCATAAGATATTTCTTCGGTGGCACTTTGCTCAGCACGAGCATCTTCATGATTTTCTGCCAC
This sequence comes from Bacteroidales bacterium, assembly GCA_028724885.1. Taxonomy (GTDB): domain Bacteria; phylum Bacteroidota; class Bacteroidia; order Bacteroidales; family UBA932; genus Cryptobacteroides. The sequence continues at coordinate 36,181 of JAQYTJ010000038.1, forward strand.
AGTACCTTGCCTTGGCTCCGAATAAGCCTTGACAGGGGCAGTTCCATCATATCCCTTTTTGTATTTTACGAAAGCATCATATATTTCTGTGGCTATCTTCTCCCTTCCTTTTCCCGAATTAAGCGCAGCGCGGTCACTAGGGTTCGACATGAATCCGCATTCGATCAGAACGGCCGGCATAGCAGTTTTCCAAAGCACGTAGAAAGGATCCTGAGAGATGCCTCTGCTCTCGCTGATGGCTCCGTTTTTCATCTCCCTATCGACATACTGAGCAAATTTTAGGCTTTGTTCAAGATAAGCGTTCTGCATGAGGTTCATGAAGATGTAAGATTCGGGATCATTAGGATTGAAGCCTTGGTATGTCGTAGTATAGTCGTCTTCAAGCATTATAACGGAATTCTCTCTGCGAACGACATCCATGTTCCCTGCATACAGGTCGCGCTTTTTACTTGTATATTGCCCTAACGTATGAATCGAATAGCCGTTAGGTCCGGTCCTTTTCCCTTCGACAGAATTTACGTGAATTGAGATGAACAGGTTAGCGTTATTTTCATTTGCTATGTCTGCTCGGCCTTGAAGGGTTACGAAATAATCCTTATCCCTGGTCATGACAACATTAACATCATCGTAGCTATCCTCTATTTTCCTTTTTAGCCGCTTGCCAATATCTAGGACTATGCTTTTCTCGTTCACCTTCCCATCCTTGCTAGTGCAGCCGAAATCCTTTCCACCATGGCCAGGATCGATGACGACTGTCTTAAGCTTAATTGGCGACTGCTTCTGAGCAGAGGCTTGAAAGCCGGCGCAAATTAATGCTAAAGCTGCCGATGCGGCAAGAAAATTGCGAAGTATATTCAAAATCTACTTATATTTGTCCTTTGCAAATTTAGGAAAAAATTGCATTTAACGAAGTACACACATACATTTCTGTTCGTATTAGCCATCATTCTAGTGACTGGTTCTGTCGTTTTAGGGCAGAACCCGAGACGTCAGCGGCGCAAAAATGCAACTCAGAACGTTGAGGATATGGACACTTCTGCTGCCGCCAGGGCGAAAAGAGACTCTATCAGAATAGTCACGGACTCTATCCGTATAGCCGACTCTACTGCTAGGGCCGATTCCGTCAACATGCTTCATAAGAGTTCTCTCAACCAGCCTGCCTTCTCTGCTGCTAAAGATTCCATGAAGCAGACTATGGTAGAAGGTCATAGGAAGATGTACTACTGGGGAGACGTTACCGTTACATATGGGAACATGAAGCTCACTGCTGACTACATGGAATATGACGTTCAGAGCGGAGTCGTTTTCGCAAAAGGCACATACGATTCACTGACTGGCACATGGAAAGGACAGCCGGAGATGACCCAAGGCGGCCAGACCTTCAACATGGAGGATGTCCAGTACAATTTCAATACACAGAAGGCATTAATTCATAATATGATAACCCAGCAGGATGATGGTATCCTTCACGGTCACAATATAAAGATGATGCCTGACAAGTCCATAAACATCACTAATGGGCAATATACCGTCTGCGACCTAGAGCATCCACATTACTATCTGAAGCTCTACGCAGCAAAAGTAATGACAAAACCGTCTCAGAGGACTGTTTTTGGTCCTGCGCACCTGGTGGTAGAGGATATAGACCTCCCTTTAGCCTTGCCTTTCGGTTTCATTCCCAAAAGGCCTAATAGAGCAACTGGGCTTCTGATGCCTTCATTCGGCGAGGAAAATGCCCGAGGCTTCTACATGAGGGATGCCGGAATGTATTTCGTAATAGGAGACTATTTCGATCTGTCTCTTACGGGAGATTACTATACTCTGGGTTCGTGGGCCGCTCAGCTGAACTCTAGGTACATGGTTAAGTACAAGTACACAGGCAACTTGGCCATAAACTATTCCGTAGACCAAACCGGCGAGAAAGGTAGCACCGACTTCTTCCAAAGCAAGAACTTCGGAGTCAGGTGGTCTCACTCGCAAGATTCTAAGAAGCATCCTGGGACAACGTTCTCGGCGTCAGTGAATTTTTCCAGCCCTTCAAACAGCCGTTACAATTCAAGGTCTGTTTCGGAAGCTTTGCAGAATCAGATTTCATCCTCGATTTCGTATTCAAAGAATTGGAACGGTAAATTCAATCTCTCGATCAATGCGATGCACAGCCAGAACTCTGGAGATAGCTCATATGCATTTACCTTCCCTAACCTCACGTTCTCTGTTTCCAGATTCTACCCTTTCAAGATCAAGAACAGGGTAGGTAAAGAAAAATTCTATGAGAAATTCTCTCTGGCTTACAACACGTCATTGCAGAATAAGATTAATTTCAAGGCATCTGAATTCGGAGAGCCTGGTTTCTTGGACAAATTCCAGAACGGAATGTCACACAGGTTCACAATAGGCTTGCCGGACTTCACGCTAGCGAAATATTTCAACTTTACTCCTAGCGTTAACTATGGCATGAATTGGTTTTTCCGTAAAAACGAGGCATATTTCGATTCCCAGACAAATAGCGTACAAAGAAATCTCACAGGGCAGTTCTCTACATTCGGAGTGACTCAGACATATTCAGGCTCGGTGTCCATGAGCACTCGAATATATGGAATGTTCAATTTCGGTAAATTCCATAAGATACAGGCTATCAGACATGTGATTACACCTAGCGTAAGTTTCAGCTTCACCCCTGAGCAGGGTACGAGATTAAACGGATGGAGAACCCTGAATTATATTGATACGACCGGCGTACAGCGCTCATACGACTACAATATCTATCAAGGCCAGATGAACTCCGTTCCTGGGCAAAACAGCAAGGCGGCTTCGATGAGCATTTCTATCGGAAACAATCTTGAGGCAAAAGTCAGAGACCAACGAGACACGACAGGAAAAGGTTCTAAGAAAGTAAAGATTCTGGATCAGTTCAACATAAGCACAGGATACAACTTCCTTGCTGATTCATTGAACATGAGCAATGTGGGCGTTACTATGTCAACCTCCATCTTCGGTAAGCTCGGACTGAACGGAAACATGAACTTTGACCCTTATGCGATTAATGACCACGGGCAAAGAATCAATAAATTCAATATAGTTGAGACTGGCATGCCGCTAAGGCTCACGAACATAAGCGCATCTCTGTCATATTCATTGTCCGGTAAAGGAGCAATTAATGGAAATGATGGCTCGAAATCTGGGAAAGGCAGCGGATCGGAGAATGCTGCAGACTATTATAGAAGGATATATTATCATCCTATCACTAATGAATATATTCCTGGCGGCTGGCTGTATTACACAAACCCTAACGTACCGTGGTCTGTGAATTTTAGCTATTCTTATAGTTTAAGTAAGCAGTACTCCTATACGAATAACAAACTTGTGAAAAGGAATAACATAACTCAGACGCTTGGAATTTCCGGGAACGTTCAGCTCACGCCTAAGATGTCCTTCCAGTTCACGTCTGGCTACGATTTCACTGCCCTGAAAATGAGCACTACGCAGATCTCGGCTAGGTACGACCTGCACTGCTTCAATATTGCCGTATCTTGGGTGCCTACAGGCAATTACAAATCCTACAATTTCATAATTTCCGCTAATGCAGCTGCTCTTGCAGACCTGCTTAGATTTAAGAAGAGCACAAGCTATTGGGACAGATAATATTGCAATATTGAATTTTTTAACTATATTTGCATTGCCTTCCTAAAAACTACTTCTGAAGACATTCACTTTTTGTAAACAAAATCTTTCCGATTTTTCTCCGGCAATACTTTATTTTTATGTCATATACACTATTTGATTTAAACTCCATGAGCATTGATGAACTACAGCCAATAGCTCAGAAGTACAATGTTAAGAATTTCAAGAAACTCGACGCCGAAAATCTTGCTTTCGCTATCCTAGATGCCCAGGCAAGCGAAATTTCTCATAATCCAGTTCCTGAAGCCCCTGCTAAGAAGAAACGCGGCAGGCCAAAGAAAACAGCTGAAGCAAAACCAAAGGAGGAATCCAAGCCTGCAGTCGAGAAGCTTGAGCAACCGAAAGCTGAAGAAAAGCCTAAGCAGCAGGAAGAAAAGCCGAAGGTTACGATTGAAAAAAAGCCTCGCACCAATAGAGGGCGCAAGCCTAAGCAGCAAGCGGCAGGAAAACCTCAAATGGAGGAGAAACCAGAGAAGAAGGCTGTAGAGGCTAAACCTGTAGAAACGCCAGAAAAACCTGTTAATGAGGATGCCCCTCTGGCTCCAGAAAATAATGAACCTGCATTACCGCCTGAGCCACCTCAAGAATCGAGCAACGATCGCAAATTCATTCATCAGCTTTTTGACGAATTAAAGGACGACCCATCACAGAATAATATTCCAGGGAAGAAGAAGCAAAAGAATAACAATCTGAACAGGTTCCAGAATCAGCAGAATAAAGGCCAGCGTCCAAACGGCTCTATGCCTCAGCAAAATCAGCAGAACCAGTTCAAGCCGCAGCGTCAGCCGGAGATTGAATTCGAAGGTACCGTAGAAGCCACTGGCGTGCTTGAAATAATGCCTGACGGTTACGGCTTCCTGCGTTCATCCGATTACAATTACTTGAATTCCCCTGATGACATTTACGTGAGCCAAGGTCAGATAAAGGCGAATGCGCTGAAATCTGGCGACACTGTCACCGGAGAGATAAGACCTCCGAAGGAAGGCGACAAATATTTTCCTCTGGTAAAAATCAAATTCATAAACGGAAGGACTCCGGAATTCATCCGCGACAGGGTTCCATTCGATTTCCTGACCCCGTTGTTTCCGAACCAGAAATTCAATCTACTTGGCCACGGCCATGAAAAAGACCCTTCCTGCCGCATCGTGGATATGTTCACCCCTATCGGCAAGGGCCAGCGCGGACTCATCGTCTCCCAGCCGAAGACAGGTAAAACGATGCTCCTGAAGTCAATTGCGAACGCCATTGCTGACAATCATCCTGAAGTTTACGAGATAGTGCTGCTGATAGATGAACGGCCAGAAGAGGTGACCGATATGAGTCGAAGCGTTCAGGCAGAAGTAATAGCTTCTACTTTCGATGAGCCAGCGGAAAGGCACGTCAAGGTTGCGAATATGGTGCTGGAGAAAGCTCGCAGACTCGTCGAATGCGGTCACGACGTAGTAATATTGCTAGACTCCATCACTCGCCTTGCCCGTGCGTACAATACCGTACAGCCGGCTTCCGGGAAGGTGCTAACTGGTGGCGTGGATGCGAATGCCCTCCAGAAGCCGAAGAGGTTTTTCGGAGCGGCGAGGAATATAGAAGGAGGCGGTTCGCTGACTATACTGGCTACTGCCCTCACAGAGACTGGTTCCAAGATGGATGATGTTATCTTTGAGGAATTCAAGGGCACTGGTAATATGGAGCTTCAACTAGATCGCACTCTGGCAAACAGGAGGATATTCCCTGCCGTCAACGTCGTGCTTTCAAGCACTAGGCGTGACGATTTGCTGTACAGCCCGGAAGTGGCGAACAGGATCTGGATATTGCGCAAGCTTCTCGCCGACATGAATCCTACCGAGGCCATGAATTTCATGCTGCAACTCATGGATGAGTACAAGACCAATGAAGCCTTGCTCGACAACATGAATAAGGTCTCCCCTCGCGAAGCGAAATACTACGACACGTATTAGATTCTGACCTCAGAATCTATAAATATCCTGGGATGAATTAATATTCGTCCCAGGATTTTATTTGCACCTGCTCAAGCGGCATGGCGCAGAAAGCCCGGATGAAGGCTGTCGCTAGACGAGAATTAGTGAGTAGAATTACATTGAAATCAACTGCCGCACGACGAATCTTGTATCCGTTGGACTGCTCTAGGGCAGAATGATCTTTCGGGACGTTGATTACCATGTCAACTTCCTTGTTTTGGATCATTTCCAGTGCCGGTCTGAAGCGCCCCTTAAGGTTAGGATTGTCGCATTCGCTAGGCCAGAGCACCTTTGTACAAGGAATGCTGTTCTCTACGAGATATTTATATGTTCCGCCGGTGGCGAACAATTCGTAGTCATGCTCTACAAGCAGCTTACAAGCATTCAGCATGTCGGCTTTCTGCAAGGCATCACCAGTAGAAAGCAGTATGCGTTTCTCAGGAATGCGCTGGCCAACGGAAAGCAAAGATTTAATCAGTGCCTCATTAAGGTCATCACCCAGGCAGCCTACTTCCCCCGTCGACCTCATGTCAACACCTAGCATAGGGTCGGCTTCCTCAAGTCTTGCGAAGGAAAACTGTGATGACTTCACCCCAACGTAATCCAAGTCGAAGGCACTTTTCTGAGGCGGAGCTGGATGAAGCCCGAGCATCACCTTGGTTGCAAGTTCAATGAAATTAATCTTAAGCACCTTGGAGACGAACGGGAACGATCTGGAAGCCCTCAGGTTACATTCTATTACCTTAATCTGGTTATCCTTGGCGAGGAACTGAATATTGAAAGGACCTGATATATTCAATGCCCCTGCAATAGCCCTGGCAATCTTCTTGATGCGCCGGACAGTTTCTACGTAAAGCTTTTGCGGAGGAAACTGGATAGTGGCATCGCCAGAGTGCACGCCAGCATATTCAATATGCTCTGAAATCGCATATGCCAGCACTTCCCCACCGTCAGCAACTGCATCGAACTCAATCTCTTTCGCCCTTTCGTAGAATTTGCTTATGACGACAGGATGCTCCTGGGACACTTCGGCTGCAAGCGATAGGAATTCCTGGAGAGACTGCGCATCGTAGCATACGTTCATTGCAGCACCGGAAAGCACGTACGAAGGCCTCACCAACACTGGGTAACCGACCTTATCCAAGAATTCGTCCACATCTTCTTTTGTCGTAAGCTCTCGCCATTCAGGCTGATCCACGTTCAGAGCATCCACTATTGTGGAGAATTTGTGCCTGTCCTCTGCCTTATCTATGTCCTCCGCACTTGTACCAAGAATATGCACTCCGTGATTGAACAGCCTTAGCGCCAGATTATTAGGAATCTGGCCTCCGACAGAAACCACGATGCCGTGAGGTTTCTCAAATTCCTCGATATCCATGACACGCTCGAACGTAAGCTCATCGAAATAAAGCCTGTCGCACATATCGTAATCGGTGGAAACAGTTTCTGGGTTGTAATTAATCAGCACTCCTCTGTAGCCATGTTTCTGAATAGCTTGAAGGGACGACACGGAACACCAGTCGAATTCAACCGAGCTTCCAATCCTGTAGGCTCCTGACCCTAGAACGATCACTGATTTTCCATCGTCTTCATATTCAATGTCATTCTTAGTGCCATTGTAAGTAAGATAGAGGTAGTTGGTCTGTGCCGGGAATTCGGCGGCTAGGGTGTCTATCTGCTTCACGACAGGCACTATGCCGCGCGATTTCCTGTATTCCCTGACCTTGTCCATATAGTCATAAACATTGACTGCATCTTTGTAGACTGCCCTCTGTATCTGGAAATCCGAGAACCCTTCCTGTTTTGCCTCTCGCAGCAGGACATCGGGCATATCCTCGATCTTGCCGTATCCCTCCATCTCTTTGAAAGTGCCTACGATCCTTTCCAGCTTATCTAAAAACCATTTGTCAATCTTCGTCAGCTCATGGATGCGTTCAACTGAATATCCCGCCTGCATGGCCTTGGAAATAACGAATATTCGTTTATCCGTCGGCTCTCTGAGCGCATCTTCGATGTCTGTCACCTTCAGTTCCTTGTTACCTACGAAGCCGTGCGCCCCTTGGCCTATCATCCTAAGGCCTTTTTGTATCGCTTCTTCGAATGTGCGGCCTATAGCCATCACTTCGCCTACGGATTTCATCGACGAGCCAATCTTGCGAGATACCCCGTGGAATTTGCTTAGATCCCAGCGAGGAATCTTGCACACTATGTAATCCAGAGCGGGTTCGAAGAATGCAGGAGTCGTCTTCGTGACAGAATTCTTAAGGTCGAAAAGACCGTATCCCAAGCCAAGTTTTGCTGCTACGAAGGCAAGAGGATATCCGGTAGCCTTGGATGCCAGGGCAGAAGAACGGCTGAGACGAGCATTAACCTCGATTACCCTGTAGTCCATGGCATCAGGATCGTAGGCAAACTGCACGTTGCATTCGCCTATTATTCCGATATGGCGTACGATCTTTATGGAAAGCTCGCGCAGATAATAGTAATCCTTGTTCGTAAGCGTCTGCGAAGGGGCGACTACGATACTCTCACCTGTATGTATGCCCAGTGGATCGAAGTTCTCCATGTTGCACACGGTGATACAGTTATCGTATTTATCTCTTACAACCTCATATTCAATCTCCTTCCAGCCCTTCAATGATTTTTCCACCAGAACTTGCGGAGAAAAAGAAAAAGCCTTCTCGCATATTTCCTCAAGTTCTTCATCGTTATCACAGAATCCTGAGCCAAGGCCTCCCAAAGCATAGGCAGCACGGACGATGAGCGGGTAACCAAGTTCTTGCGCCGCCTTCTTCGCTTCTTTTATGTTTGAAGCAGGGTGGGACTTGATGGTCTTCACCCCTATTTCATCAAGCTTTTTCACGAATAATTCCCTGTCCTCAGTGTCCATGATGGCCTGTACAGGAGTCCCAAGCACCTTCACTCCATACGTCTCCAATACGCCTTTCTCATAGATTTCCACTCCGCAATTAAGTGCAGTCTGCCCCCCGAAAGAGAGCAGAATCCCCTGAGGCCGTTCTTTCTCAATGACTTTCTCCACAAAGAACGGAGTGACCGGAAGGAAATATATTTTATCGGCTACACCCTCGGACGTCTGGACGGTCGCGATGTTTGGATTGATTAATATGGTCTCTATGCCTTCCTCGCGCAATGCCTTTAGAGCTTGAGATCCAGAGTAGTCGAACTCCCCAGCCTGGCCTATTTTCAAAGCGCCAGATCCAAGAATAAGAATTTTTTTTATGCTAGCGTCTTTCATAACATGCTGATAAATTCGTCGAACAAAAATTTTGTGTCAGTCGGTCCGCTGGAAGCCTCGGGATGGAACTGAACCGAGAAAAACGGCTTCGTCTTGTGCCTGATGCCCTCGTTAGTACCATCATTCATGTTTACGAACCACGGTTCCCAGTCATCGCCTAGGGTTTTGTCGTCTACTGCGAAACCGTGGTTCTGGGAAGTGATGAAGCAGCGATTTGTGCCGCACATACGGACTGGCTGATTATGGCTGCGATGTCCGTACTTTAGTTTGAAAGTGTTCGCTCCACCTGCCCTAGCTAGAAGCTGGTTGCCCATGCATATTCCGAATATAGGCTTGTCGGCTTTCATCGCCTTGCGAAGATTTGCGACCGTAACATTGCAGAACTGTGGGTTTCCAGGACCGTTAGATATGAATAATCCGTCATATTCCAGAGCATTGAAGTCGTAATCCCAAGGAACCCTGATGAGCCTCACTCCCCTCTCCACAAAACACCTGAGTATATTGTGCTTCACACCACAATCAACCATAACAACCGTCTTCGAGCCGCTGCCATATTCAATGACTTTTTCGCAGCTGACGATCTGTATCTGATTCTCAAGGTTGGGGTCATCTACCGGAAATTCTTTCTGTAAGCCTTGAGGCACTATGATTCCTAACATGGAGCCTTTTTCTCGAAGAACCTTAGTAAGCGCCCGAGTGTCAATGCCGTATATTCCAGGAATGTGCTGCTCCTTTAGCCATTCGTCAAGGCTTTTCACGGCATCCCAGTGGCTATATTCAAAGGAATAGTCGCTAATGGCCAAGCCACGAACCCAGATACGCTCGGATTCGAAATTTTTCGAGATTCCGTTTTCATCAGCTCCTTCATCTGGAACACCGTAATTCCCTATTAAAGGATAAGTTACGCAAAGAATTTGACCCGAGTATGACGGATCAGTTAGGCTTTCGGGATACCCTACCATTGCAGTGGAGAAAACGACCTCCCCGTCTGTCGGCTTATCGTAGCCGAAAGAGTAGCCAATGAACTCCATGCCGTTTTCTAGCCTCAGTACTGCCCCAAGTTTTTCTTTCATATCTTGAATATAAAAAAGACCATTCCAAATTGATGAAATGGCCCAAGGTGTCAAAATATAGACAGAACATCCATCCACGCGTCATAACAAGACGCACTGCAAACATGCAATGTTCCAATTGACTCGCTCATTCCGGACATTCATTTTGGCAAAAGTAGCAAAAAAATCCTAATTTCGCAGAAATATTTCACGAATATGAATCTGTCACGTTATGACGACACCATTGCTGCCCCTGCTACGATTCCCGGGACAGGAGCGATTACAGTTATCAGGCTGAGCGGAGGCAGGACATTTGACATATTGGACAAAGTCGTGACATTCAGCCACGGGTCTGCTTCAGAGGCATTGCCGAATACAATAAAGTACGGGAATATTTTGAATTCTGACGGCTCTGCTCTGGACGAAGTGCTTGTCAGCATATTCAGAGCTCCTCATTCTTACACTGGCGAGGATTCCGCAGAGATTTCTTGTCATGCGTCTTCTTACATTGCCTCAGAGATTCTTCAATTGCTATGCGATGCCGGTGTTCGCCCAGCAGAAGCAGGTGAATTCACTCGCAGAGCTTTCATCAATGGAAAGATGGACTTGTCTCAAGCTGAGGCTGTCGCAGATGTGATTTCTGCTAACAGCTCCACATCGCTACATCTTGCGATGAATCAGCTTAAAGGCAATTATTCTGCTAAACTTAATATATTGCATACTAAATTGTTGGAAATGTCATCTTTACTTGAGCTTGAGCTAGATTTCTCTGAGGAAGACGTGGAGTTTGCCGACAGAGGCAAACTAAGGTCGCTTCTCGAAGATGTCCTGGCTCATGTCCGGACGCTGAAGGATTCTTTCAAATATGGCAATGAAATAAAGAATGGAGTTCCTGTTGCCATTGCCGGGCGCGTGAACGCTGGCAAGAGTACGCTCCTGAATGCCATCTCAGGGGAAGAAAGGGCCATCGTCACTGACATTCCAGGAACGACTCGCGACACGCTAGAGGAAACTGTCATCATAGATGGAATTTTGTTCAGATTCATCGACACTGCTGGCCTGCGGGACACCGATGATCCCGTAGAGAAAATAGGCGTTTCCCGGTCGTATGAGAAGCTGAAAAAAGCCTCTATCGTGCTTGCCGTGATTGACGTTACTTCAAGCGAAGAAGAAAACACCGCTTCGATTACTGATATTGCAGAAAAAATCGATCCTAAGAATCAGAAGCTTATCGTATTGTTCAATAAAACTGACGAATTGGCTCCTAACATAAATGTTAGTATTCTAAACAATAGTGTTTTATCTACTGAAAATAAAACTAATATCATATATATTTCTGCAAAGACTGGTTTCGGATTAGACGAATTGAAAAAACAGCTCTCCGAGACGCAAAAAGACAAAACTTTCAATTCTGACGATACTATTGTGACGAATTCAAGGCACTGGTCAGCCCTAAACGAAGCCGAAAAATACCTACTACATCTGAAAACCGCGATGGCTTCCGGCATCTCAAATGACCTGCTCGCCGAGGACCTTCGCCAGGCCAATTACGCCCTCGGCACAATCACAGGAGAAGTCACCACCGACGAACTCCTCGGAAACATCTTCGCACATTTCTGCGTCGGAAAGTAGAAGTTAGAAAATAACCCCAAAAATACGGCCAGGAAACGAGTATTAACTCGCTGATTATCAGTCAATTTACAAGGGTGACTGTATTTTTGTTTTTTCTTTTTATGTGTGCGTCTCCGGGAATACGCATTGACGTTCGCAAAATCTGCCGCTACCTTTGCGTTTTCGAAAGTAAGAAGTCAATGGAAACGCAAATGAATGACTTCACGGGGATGGCCAGCAAGCGTTATCAGTGCGCTTGGCGCGGGTATGGAGCCACCATTCGCCGTGGTGGATCAGCCAAGTTATCCTCGTATTGTGAGTCGGCTCACGTCAATTACAACGGCATGAAGCATTGGGGTGCTGCGCGCGGACTGTCCATTCGCCATTTGAGAAGGAGAAACAGCAGGCGCAAAATCCAAATCGAAGGAAATCCAGTTGGAGGGTCGCCGTCTCCGGGATGCCGTGTAGCCGGGGCATAAAGAAAGCAGGGTCATACGCTCTGCTCTAGTTTTGTCCAGCGGTCCGGGAGGAGTTCGCGGAAGGCATCCTGCGGTGCTCCGTTGGGCATCGCTGCCACTGTGTTCAGCACATCGGAGAGGTACTCGAAGAAGTTGATGCGGTGTAAGCGGCATGGACAGGCTGGGATGGTACCGCCAGTGCGGCATGTCCGTCTTCAACTACCTGCTCAGTCCCAATGTGCTTGCCATGCCAAAAGTAGACAGGACTGATAAAAGAAAGAGCCGACCTTGCTTGGTCGACCCTTATGCTTTATATCAGAGTTTGCGTACTCCTATATGTATGTAGCGCCGTATATGAGACCCGTACGTACGGTGCAATGAGAGGTACTGGGGAGAAATCCCCACATCTACTCTATTAAATTAGTTTCTACAGTCAATCACAACCGTTCCCCCTTGATTGATATAGACCCTATTAACTCGGCGGTCATTTTTGTAGTGCCTCTCAAGGTCTTTTCTCAAAGACTCATATTTATCGTCAGAAACGTATTCCTCAATCTTGACAATAATGAGTCTTCCCATAGGAGTGGCGCTATATTTTCCGTCCTTTGTGGTCCGTTTCTCGGAAAGGCCCTGTAGACCATAACTTTGGTACGTAGTAGTGAGCTGTTCTACGAAATAGTCGGTCTGCTCGTATAGGTAGCTATATTTACTGCATGATGCCGCAAATAACATGCACATCGCACAAGCTATACCAAAGAATAATCTTCTCATTATCTGTTCTATAGATTTGCTATTTTCACCACAACATATTCACTGCCGTCTTTAGTAAAGTCTTCCAGTTTTAGGTTATAGGGATAGTCTACACTTCCAGTATACGAAACTGGCGGGTTGTCGAATCTTTCGTAATGACGCGTGAGTGAGTTGACTTTCTTTAGAATAATGGCATAGGGCTTTTTGGTAAGCTCTTCTGACGCTTCATAACCAGTTTTAAAATTAACGGAACTTACCTTAGAAAAGTCATTTCCATTGTCATTATAATTCCCCAGGTATGAACCATAATCCTTCCAACGAGTAAAGCGGACAAAGAAGTTTCCTTCCCATGTCATTGTATCACCGGAAACAGAATACAAGGCGAGTTGAGGGAGCTTCGGATCTTTATCACCTGAGGTTATTTTCATTGCGGCAGACAAATACTTATTCCCTCGGTCAGCAGTAAAGTAATGATACGTGTCGCCATAGGAGTCAAATGTAAAAGTATTTCCGACACTGATATTGGAAAAATCGACCTTATTATAGCCAATAGTGATAGACGCATTCGTCTTCAACGCCTTGAATCCAAGAGCTTTAATACGTTCTTCCTCGGCCTTCTTCTGTACCACCAATCTGTCTATCTTCTCAATAATCGCCGGCGTAGCTTTAGCTTCTTTCGACTCAGGGAAAAGGGATGTTAGGAGTGAAATCTCCTGCTTTGCTGCTGAATAATCACCAGAAGATACAAGCGTACTAATTTTGCTCAAACGCTGGTCTGCGGGAAAGGCAAGCATAGTGATTGAATCTCTCAACGCCTGAATAACGTCATTGCATTCGTTCACCTTCACAGCAAGGTCATCTCGCTCTTTCTTGATTTTATTGAATTCAGACTGGTCAACCCCGCAAGCAAAAAGAAGCGGAATAATCGAAAAGACCAGTATGGATTTGTACAATACTCGTTTCATACTACTTGGTCTTTTCCAAAATCATATCTTTTGCTTTCTGCATTTCGGCGGCAAGGGCATCGAGGTTGGCAGCCTCAAAGAATTCCATAGAACGAGAGGTGTAAGACTTAGTCTGGACATATGCTGTCCACTTCTTTTTCGATTCATTGAAATACGCGCCGATTTCAACCTTGTCACGAGACGTATACTGAGCTTCGGTATATGTCTCTGCATCTTTAGAGAGGATATTATCTTTCAAATAGGTCAATGAACGAATGCATGCATCAAGTTCATCGGCATCCAACGTGCCGACATATGTGTCTGGAGAACTGCTGTAAGAAGAGCTGTATTCCGTCTCCAAACGCATACATCCCATCTTTTTGTTGGATACCACATCGGTAATAATGAGCACTTTACAAGTGACTCCTTTGATAACGGCGAGGTCATAGAACTCTTTCACAAGGAAGGAGCCACTGGACTTCATAAATTGAAGCGTTGTTGATGCGGATTCCTCCTCTTTTTGCTGAGCGAAGGAAGTGGTTGAGGCAATGAACAGAGCAGCAATTGCCAGAATGAGTGCTTTGGCTTTCATAATGCGACAGTTTTATTATTCATTAAGCAGCAGCGGCGATTGCGCCGATGATTACAATGATAAAGAACACAACAAGGAGAATAGTTACAGTATTGTCTTTCTTCTCGCTTTCAATCTTGATAGGGGCAGAAGCCGCTTGAGGCTGTTCCGGTTCTGGAGTGGGTTCAACTACCGGCTCTTGTGCAAGTATCTTTTTCTTCTGTTCATCAAACTCCTCCTGAGAAAGAGCACCAGAGTCAAGGAGGCTCTTTAATTTGATAAGCTCATCCGTAGTGGAAACCGTAGACACAGGTTTTGCTTTGGCTACCTCGGCAGGCTTCTTCGCAAGGACATCTGAAACAGCGCTGATAATCTTTTCGATGTTGCGACGGTTCTTCCCAAGGTCCATCGCTCCACCAAACATAATACCGGTTTTCGGGGAGGACATAACCTTCATTTGAGTACGAGTCGGGGCAACCTCAATAAGCTGCACAGGAATATTCTCTCCCCAGCTGGCAAGGCTAACACCGGCTTTAAAGGTTACACGACCGCTGACTTCATCTGCGGAATCTAACTCCAACCCGTCAATCTTTGGAGCCGCTTCCATAAGGGCATCAAATACAGTTTTCTTTGAGTAAGGATACTCAACACTGCCTTGGTGATCTACAAGACTCATAGTGATTAGTTTTAATGTTATACCTATTTCAATTCTCTCGTAATTAGGTAAAAAAAGTGTGAGCCTCATCTTTCCTATCCTCCAATCGGCTCTGGACGGGCCTGTATCAAATAAGATTAACTCGAACCCACAATTTGCTATAGTGTGAGCAGTGTCCGCAAATAGCCAAGTGTAAGCGGATAATCATTATTCCCAACACAATTGAATTGTCCAGATTCATTGGAAGGAATAAAAGCTTATCGCTCCAAATATGTCGTTGCCATACTGACAACAATACAAAAATAGCATTTTATTTCCAGAAATGACAGAAACGACGGAGAAATCCGACATTTACACTCTGTTTCAATCGTTTCACACGTGTTGACTGAAACGCCGGAAACAAGGCCGATGTCAAAAGAAGGCGGTACTTGCTGGTCTGACGTTGCGCAGCAATCGACAGACCAGCAACCTCCATTGCCACCCTTCGCATCCGGTCTCCTCCGCTCCATTGCTCCGCCCTGACGGGCTCCGCAGTATTCAGTTCTGGAGTCCCACCCGCCCCCACAACGCCAGACCGCCTCCCTGGACACGCTCCACTTCGTCCCGCGTCCTATGGCACTGCCAGACTCTTAGCCGCCATCCGCTTGTTCTTAGATTCAGCGTCGGCGCTGATACCAAGCGACAACCCTCGAGCGACTGGCGGCAAAAGGGTATAAACATATATCAGGGAAGCAGCGGCTACCGCCGCTGCGGGTGCTTTGAATGTTGGTTAAATCGCTGATTTTTGGTACATTTGTACTGGCTCCGAGGTTCCTATTTGCTACCTCTCAACCCAAAACTTGTAAACTTAGGCTATGCCCCAATTTCGTCCATCCATACTTGTGAATGACGCCTACGGTTCCGCAGGCAATTCCACCTGGTATCACAGGGACGGCAAGTGCTATACCCGGAGGCGTTCGCATCCCGTCCATGGAGGTACTGCAGGTCAGTTGGAGCATCTGGACGTGCATCGCAGGGCATTGGCCGCCTGGAGGACTGTCCCCCATTCTACACAGCTCGTCTGGAATCGTCTGGCGGCGAAGGTGGAACCACATCGGCCTCCTTTCGATCATCTGGCTCATATCTCCGGCCAGAATCTGTTCGTGTCGGCTTACCACGGATTCTTCACGCTGGGAAACGAGCATCTTCCCGAGCCGCAGCGTTTCGACTCCTTCCCTCCTTTCGCCATCAAGCTTTCTGATGCCACGGATGATAATGGTACGCTGGTAATACCAGTGTCGGTCGTTCTCGGGGTGGAGCCTGCAGCGGAACGCTACCGGCTTCTTGCCAAACTCCAAGTGACGGAGCCTGGCCGTGGATGTCATCCCGGTATGCTTCAGAATTATCTCGCCGACGAACCGTGCGGTTCGGATCCCGTCCACGTCAGGATACCCGAATATGTTTCCCGCGCTGGTGCCGCCTTGAACGAATACCAGGTTCACGGCCGCTTCATTCTTCTGGACACAGTGACCGGCTACCGCAGTCAGTATCACAAAGAATCATTCCTAATTGAATGTGTGTAGAAAGATCTATTGATCATCGGCCAGAATGTAACTGGTATTCTTGCTACCTTCCTCTCCTTTTAGCAAGATTCCCTTTTCAATTAAATCATTGATGTCACGAAGGGCGGTGGCTTGCGAAGTATTGCAGATTTTTGCCCACTTCACGGTTGTGAGCTTGCCGTCGAATCCATCCCATAAGCGGTTCACGCCCTTGACTTGGCGCTCATTCATCGCCACGTCACGATGCTCCTGCCAGAACATGGATTTCTTCACCACGCGACTAACGATGTCCACGCTGCGTTCCATTGCGTCCTTCAGTGTCTGGAGGAACCACTCGAGCCATAGGGTAATACCAACGTCTCCTACTGTGGTTCTTTCCAGAGCATCGTAGTATCCGTTCTTATTCCTGAGGATCTCAGCGGACATACTATAGTAGCGATGAGGTATCCCGTCAGCCCTGGCCAGCAGCATATCGGTGATGGTCCTTGTCAGACGGCCATTTCCGTCATCAAACGGATGGATGGCAACGAACCACAGGTGAGCGATGGCTGCTTTCAGGACCGGATCGGTATTGTTCTCATTATTGACCCACTCCAGGAACATGGCCATTTCCTTAGGAACATCCGCCGAAGCCGGGGCTTCGTAGTGAACCTTTTCCTTCCCAAATGCTCCGGAGACAACCTGCATGGGATATTCTCCTACTCTCCATCCTGCCACAGTTATCGGATGAATACCGCTACGCCCCGTGGGAAACAAAGCGGCATGCCAATTGAACAGACGCTGCTGAGTCAGCTCCTCGGAGTAATTGCGGACGGCATCAATCATTACCTGAACGACACCTTCGGTATAGTGGTCCGGCTCCGGGAGGCCTTCGGTAGGAAGACCAAGATGCCTCGCTACAGATGACCGCACCCTGTCTGCATTCAGCAGAATTCCTTCTATCTCGTTGGATTTGATAACGTCTTCAGTCATTACGTCCAGAGACGTCTTGGACTGAATATCAAATCCGAGGCCGCCCATCATACCGGCGATGCGTCCTTCCAAAAGCCGCACTTCGGAAAGCAGGTTCAGTATTTTGTCGGACTCCCAACGGAATCTGGGCCAGCCAGGGTACTGCCATATGTAGTACGGTCTCATATCTTGCTCATTTTTCTGCAAAAATAAGCAAATGAAGCGAATTATACAACTATTCTCTTCAAAATATGAATAGAATCTGGGCGCAATTCACTTCATCTACAAGAGCAATTCGGAGAGAAAAGTGCATAAAAAACCCTCTGTAATTAGATGACTGCAGAGGGTTCGGTTTAGGTTAAACAAGGCTTCGAGCCTGCTCTTTGGCTACTCGCCCGCGGTCCATTACAATATGGATGCTCTCATCGGAAAGACCTCCTGCATCTGCAACCAACTTGGCTATGTATCTCACGGTGAGAATGGCTCATTCGATTCGGGAAAGTACATCCAGATATAGACTAACCTTCAGCAAAAATAACGAAATCTCTACGAAACCATATTCTTAACTTCTCTGATGTCGCAATGGAAATTGTCACTCACCGACGAAGGGATTGCTGCCGACAGAGCAGAACAATTCCCTTACGATAACCAGCTTTTCTTCCTGCTCGGCTAGACAAGCAACGAAAAGTAGTAAGAAAATCGTTAAAAGTAGGGAGGGGAAAATAGAAAAAGTGGGGAGAATGTCCCCATTATCATCGATTTTAGCAATTCTGAAAACTTTCAATATGTCAAGCAGTTTTACAAACAGCGAATCAAAGCATTCTTCCAGACGAGGAATAGATCCTACTTTCCGATGGCAGCCAGAATGCCCGTGATGCTGTCGGTCACGGCATCGAACAGCTTGTACATCAACTCAGGCTCCTCCATCTTCGGAATATAGACGATGGTCTTCATCCCACGTCCATTGCACCATCCCGCCTCCGTATGAGCGGAACGACCGCAAGGCAAGACCAGGACGCAGGTATCCGCCCACTCCAGCGCCTCGATGTCATGAGCGAACTGCTTCTCCGCCGCAGGATGCGTCAGACCATCTGCGTATTCTGCAAAAGTCCATTCTGCGCAATTCGGGTCGATGTCGGTCCAATGGAAACCGTGACCGCCCTGCGGAGGATTGCGAAAATCATAGACTTCGTGACCATACTCCCGCAGCCGCTTCACAACTTCGGGGAAATAAGCGTTGCGCCAACTCGATGCGACATAGATGCGTGCCATACTCGTAGTTCCGATATGCAAATGTACGCAAAATGCGCGATATGCGCAGAATACGCGCAGTCAGCCTTTGGAGATTATGCGGGCAGATAGGGAAAGCGGCCACTGTCAGCAGTTGGTTGCTCCGCTCGCTGATGTTGCTCCACAACCGCCAGCTCACCGTGCTGGTTAGTCCCCCACCGCCCCCGGGAGCCATAAACGCCCGTGAGGCGAAGTACCAGTGCTACCGACAGAGCCTCGAACCTGCCATAAAAGGAACTACTGGACAGCTGGACTTATTCAAGACAGAACATGATGTCGAGACTCATGAGTTGCTAAGAATTGCCAACTTCGCTAAAATTGGGTGACGCATTGCGGAAAACAAGAGAAACGTCTTATACGTATCTTCATATCCACCATCTATCAAGATGTAACGAGAGTCTACGTATTCTACAAGGATACAATCACCGTTCAAAGCTGGAAACATATAAATATTCATAATCGAATATTTTAATCCAACACCATTCCATCCATCAGAAAGTTTCGCAGGCTAAGAATCCTGATGCCATCTTCGTTATATCCTGACAAATATCGGTCTGCAGTGATTATCACTTTCCTGAATCCATCCTTAATCTGCAATAGTGAAGCCTGCTCTTGCTCAACCTTTTCCTCATCAGGGAGTGCATAAGCTGACTGAATGTATATTCTCTCTGATCCCCGATTGCATACAAAGTCAACTTCCAGCTGTACCCTTTGGCTACGTCCTTCGGCATCTTTTGTATTGTGCGTCACAACTCCCACATCCACAGTGTAACCATGTAGGCAAAGTTCATTGTACACCAGATTCTCCATTAAATGTGTCTTTTCTACTTGACGAAACCCGATGCGGGCATTTCTGAGACCCAAATCTTCGAAATAGTATTTCTGCGGCGTGTCAATATACTTGCGCCCCTTTACGTCATAGCGCACCGCTTTCCTAACCAGAAACGACTCCTCCAACATCTCCAAATATTGCTTGATGGTATTCTTGCCTACTCCGAAACCTTTAACCGTCTTGAACGTATTCTCGATCTTCGTCGGGTTTGTAAGTCCTCCTATACCAGAAGCTACTACATCTATCAGTTCACCCATTATATCACTTCCTCTAATATGGTAACGTTCCTGGATGTCCGTCAAATAGGTCTTTTCAAACAATCCTTTCAGATACGCTTCCTTCTCTTTTATATCGGGTTCCAGACAAACCACCGGCAAGCCCCCGTATGTCATATACTGATCCAGAGCTTCCTCAAAAGTCATTTCTGGATGTGCACCGATAAACTCACTCATTGACAAAGGAGTAACATGAATTTCATGACCACGTCCACGAAACTCTGTGATCACATCTTTCGACAGGAACCGTGAATTGCTTCCTGTCACATACACATCCACATTCCGTATACTTAGGTATGAGTTCAACACATCCTCAAACTCTGGCACCAGCTGTATCTCATCCAACATCACATAGTACCATTCTTCTTTGGGAACATCACCAAAAGTTTTATATTCTACAATCTGAGAATCAATCCACTCCAGCAAGGCATCAGGATCCCTTAGTCTTTTGTTTCTTCGATTTTCAAGATCCAGCATTACTATATGATTATCACTTACCCCATCATCGAGCAAGTGCTGTCTGAAAAGGTTCATCAAAAGATATGACTTACCACATCTTCTTATACCGGTCACGACTTTAATCATGCCATTATGTTTGCTCTTGATAAGCCTATCAAGATGTATGTCACGCTTTATTTCCATACGAAATATCATTTATACCATAATTGCGTATTTACGCATTTTTGTTCTATAAAAATAAGCGTTTAATTCTAATTCACCAAATTCGCCAAAAATGATTTTGAGGGGGGGGACCTGGAAAGTGTGCCATTTCTCCCCGCATATAGCCACGTTGGCATTAATGAGTTTTCCCGCTACTCATCAGTAATTCGGGCCATTTTACGGACGCGGGTGCTCAACCTCACTTTCCATGAGAATGTAACCACTGCTCAAAACGTTGCTTGATGACGGACTCTGCTTTCAGATACTCTACGACAGAGAAGCTTTCACCAAAACTCTGCATATAGTCATTGAGTGGTTCCAAACCGACTTCTCTACGCAGGCTATCGACATTATTTGGATTCTGAAGAGGAACAAGATATGTCTTGCCATCAACATTTATGGTTTGCGTGCCATAGATTTGCGGTTGGCCTTCGTTCATTCTCACGCGGTCCGTTAAAAATGCAAAGTGCCAAGCCTCTGCATTTCCCTTGGAGACCGCTTCTTTGATGATGGGTAGATATGTGTGCTGAAGCAGTGAATCCTGACAGTGTTGAATACATAGAAACAAAGTCTCATTAGCATCTTCTCCTATATCGTCTTTGCCAAGCCATCCATATTCATCAATGATTCCCGTTACTATTTTAACGTTCTCTTGGTCAATGTCTTTCATTATCTGTCGTACTCTGGATAGGTACTTTCCTTTGCCTTCCATATTTTTATATATGTCACTCAAAAGAATTCTGATGCTTTGGTCTCTGTCATGTACTTTCCGTAGCATCTGAATGACTGGATACATTTCATCGTTTTCTTTTACATAGGCATCATAAAGAAGTGGAAATGTCATGTTGAATGCTGTTGTATCGCCACACTCTAAATCTTTGTAACAGACGTTCATTAAAGAGTCAGTTACTTGCGCCATTGCTCCTGTCGGCAGCATCATGGCGGCAAAGAAAACTAATTTAATAAAGGACTTCTCCATATAAATTCCTATTTAGCGAAGTGAATTTACTGTTTTTCCCCAATAAACTCAAATTACAGCTATGGCAGAGTCCGTCTACAGCATCATCCGTCCGGAGTCATCCCCATTCCAGACTTAGACGCCTGCTCTCCTTCCCATATAACGTCAGCCTCGGCAATCCTAATGGACTACCGGTGCCTGTTCTATGCCGAAAAAGGAAATTTACCAGTCTCTAAAGCTGTCTTTTTACTATCTCGTCTGTGCCTTCAAGTGGGCAATAATTTCGTCCAGCATTCGGAAAAAATCAGGGACACTTCCGGGCGTTTGGGGAGCAACTTCTTCTGTCGGCTGCGCTTTTTAAAGAGGATCTTCTTGTATATGCGATATACCTTCTTGTGATTCAAGAGATACCCAGGACACGCCGTTTTCCAATTGCCTAACGGCATTGACATTCTTGATCTCGCTATGTCTGACTTTCCTCATATGACAAAGTTAATTGTTTTTGTAAACTTTAACTCTTTCCGACTCTTAGGCGTGGCTACAAAAATGGACGCTGACAGCTGGATATTCCCAATCCGTTCACCGAAAATCAAAATGTCAATGAACTGTTAGTAAACTCTTAAAACAAAATTTATGACATCAGTGGTATTTTGACCTCAATTCTAGAAACGTATTTTTATATTCTTCCCCCCATTGTTCCATAGCTTTCATTATAGGCAACAAACCCTTGCCTGCATCTGTTAAGTGATATTCCACTTTCAAAGGCAGTACCGGATAAATGGTCTTAGTTATAATACCGACCTCTTCCAATTCTTTTAGCTGCTTATTCAGTACTCTTTTAGATGCTATACCTATGCTTCTTTGAATATCTGATGGTCGTACTATTCCGTTGCTAATCTCTTGTATTAACCATAACTTCCAACTTCCTGCAATTATATCCAACGTGATCCGTATCGGGCAGTTTGCGTACTCCATTGGCTTTTTCTTTTCGTACATGTTAATTTGATATTAATTTGACACAATATTCAAAGGTAATATTTTCTATAGGCCTGAAAAACAAAATGGGGAAAAATTATTCCCCGTATGAAAGATTATTCCCTAATTGCCTACAATATTGATTGTCGCTAATTTTACTCGTTATGAAAGTACCAAATTATGACAGAGAATAAAGATTATATTGTAGTGAACGGAGCAAGAGAGAATAATTTAAAAAATATATCTCTTCGCATTCCCAAAAAGAGATTGACTGTTTTTACTGGTGTTTCAGGATCAGGAAAATCATCTTTAGTATTTGATACTATTGCCGCAGAATCACAGCGATTAATAAATGAAACTTATGATAGTTTCATAAGGCAACGATTACAAAAGTATGGTAAACCTGATGTCGACTCTATAGAGAATTTGCCAGTGGCAATCGTAATTGACCAAAAAACTATTGCAGGAAATGCTCGTTCCACAGTTGGAACGGTAACAGATATTTATTCTTTACTTAGATTGCTTTTTTCAAGGATAGGGAAACCTTTTGTGGGGCATGCAAATACCTTTTCATTTAATAATCCTCAAGGAATGTGCACAAAGTGCGAAGGACTTGGAAAAGTTCAGACTATTGATTTGGACAAACTAATTGATAAACAAAAATCGCTAAATGAAGGAGCCATACAATTCCCGACTTTTGAAGTTGGTGGCTGGCGCTGGACGAGATATGTGTACTCAGGCTTGTTTGACAATGATAAAAAAATCAAGGATTATTCTTCTAATGAGTGGTATAATCTTGTATACGCCAATAATATTAAATTACCTAATAAAGACAAGCGCTTTCCCAAAACATCACATTATGAAGGAATTTTACCGCGATTTGAACGTACCTTTTTTAGGAAAGAATCCAAAGAAATAACGGGCAAAAACGCCGATTTGTATGCCGGAATTGTAAAACAAGAGATATGTCCCGAATGTAACGGCACAAGATTAAATCAGAAAATCTTAAGTTGCAAAGTAAATGGTAAAAATATAGCTGAATGTTGTAATATGGATATTGCAGAATTACTGAGATTCCTTTCTGAAATAAAGAATCCTATTATTCAGCCAGTATTGGATGCCATATGCTTGCGGCTCAACGGACTTTTATCTATCGGACTTGGATATTTGACCTTAAATAGGGAAACATCCAGTCTATCTGGTGGTGAAGCGCAGCGTATAAAATTGATAAAACACCTTAGTAGTGGACTTACAGACCTTATTTATATTTTTGATGAACCAAGTGTCGGACTTCATCCGAGTGATATATGTAGAATGAACGATTTATTGTTGAAACTACGGGATAAAGGCAATACTATTTTGGTAGTAGAACATGATTTGGATGTTATTCGTATTGCCGACCATATCGTAGAATTGGGTGTCAGTGCAGGGGAAAAAGGTGGGAGTATTATATATGAAGGTGATTTTCAGGGATTAAAACAGTCTGATACGCCAACGGGAAAGTATGTCAGACTAAAGAAACAGATAAAAATAGTCCCTCGTACATCCAAAAAATATATTTCGATTACCAATGCAAACCTACATAATTTGAAATGTATATCTGCCGATATTCCACTATCGACGATGACTGTTATTACAGGAGTTGCAGGTTCGGGGAAAAGCTCATTGATGAAAGTCTTATACCAACAACATCCGGAAATTGTAATGATTGACCAGCATCATCTGAAAGGCTCCAAACGCTCTAATGTTGCTACTTATACAGGAATCATGGACTTGATAAGAAATTTGTTCGCCAAAACTAATCATGTACAATCTGGCCTATTCAGTAACAACTCAGAAGGGGCATGTCCCGAATGCAAAGGACTTGGAATTATTTACACTGATTTAGCTTTTATGGATACAGTGGAAGTCGAGTGCGATGCTTGCAATGGTAGTGGATATAATCAAAAAGCATTAAAATATAAATTCAAGGGGAAAAGCATAAAGGATGTTATGTGCATGACAGTAAATGAAAGTTTATTATTTTTTAGTGAGCCTGAAATTGTTGCGGTACTTGAGAAATTACAAAAAGTAGGTTTGGGCTATGTAACTTTAGGACAATCATTAAATACCTTTTCCGGTGGTGAATGTCAAAGATTAAAACTAGCGACAGAATTAAAGACAAAAGGGAAAGTCTATGTTTTTGATGAACCAACAACGGGTTTACATGGATTGGACGTTCAAAAGTTATTGTCTGTTTTTAATCAGCTTATAGACACAGAGAATAGTACTGTCATCATTATCGAACACAACCTAGATATAATTAGCCAAGCTGATTGGGTTATCGAAATTGGTCCAAACGCAGGAAAAGAGGGTGGTAACATTATTTTTAGAGGATTGGTTCTTGATATGTTGAAGTGTTCAACTTCTGTGACTGGTCCGTTTCTTAAAAAATACCACTACTATCCCACAAAAGTCAATGAATAGGTCTTTGAAACTATTGAAATATAGTTAATTATGCGTCTTTATGAAATTAAACGGACCTGATTTCGCAACTTTGCAGTCGAATACAAATGCGTCCCCCATGTTCCAAAATCAATAGGACTTGAAATATGTTAAGTAAAAAATCATCACCTGACATATTTAGCTTTTTATATCATTATCCGGCCATTTTGGTTGGATTTTCGGCTTCTTCTTCAGCCATGGCACGGCACAAAGAAATGGGTAAAGTTACTACTCCCTTCTGGATCATCGCACGGATCCTTACTTATCTTATAACCCAGGAATGTTGTGCGCCTGTGACAAGCAGGGCATGCACGTCATCGGTACCTTCACAAGCATGTCGAAGTACTCTCTAAGTTCGACCGGAGGTCTTAAGAAGTCGCTGTTATCCTAAAAAGCGCTTAATGACGTACTCCAAAGTTAATAATTAGTCGCTCCTTAAGAGTTATTTAATAAATTGACAATCAATCAAATAAAAGTAGTATTTTTTGTTTTTGTCTGCGGAATTTCGTACCTTTATGTCTGGAAACCTTGCAGAAAATGATAGGAAAATCACCGAACCAGAACG
>JAQYTJ010000039.1 GCA_028724885.1 Bacteroidales bacterium
TGCGCAAGCTATTCAATATTTTTCTCACACCATGAGACGAGCATTCCTGTCCTTTCTCATCATGCTGATGTCCTTTACCGTGTCATATTCCCAGGCGGTCATCAGCGGGAGGGTGCTGAACGCCAAGAACAAGGAGCCGGAGGCAGGGGTGAACGTAATTTTCCGCACGGTGGACGGGAAAGGCATGTGTGGGTTCAGGATAACTGACGCAAATGGAGCATATAGCTTCGAGGTGAACAATGACTCCGATTCGCTGCTAATCACCCTGAGTGGATTCAATGTCAAGGGCATGTCCAGGGTTGTCCCGACAAACGTCGGCAGGATGGATTTCTACGTCGAGCACGAGGAACTGAACCTTAAGGAAGTCGTAGTGAAGGCATCGCCAATAGGGCGCAAGGGAGACACGCTGACTTACATGGTTTCGTCTTTCATCGACACGCTGAAGGACAGGTCAATCGGGGACGTGCTGAAAAAGATGCCGGGAATCGATGTCGCCAAGAACGGGCAGATCACCTACAACGGCAGAGAAATCAACAAGTTCTACATCGAAGGCCTAGACCTGATGGGCGGTCGCTACGGGTTGGCAACAAACAACGTGAGGGCAAAAGACGTGGCTGCGGTGAACGTGTATGAGAACCACCAGCCGATCAGGGCGCTAAAGGGGATAATCATCCCCGATGAGGCGGCGATAAACCTGAAACTGAAGCCTTCGGCAAAAGGAAGCCTCATAGGGATACTCGACGTCGGCGGTGGCTACAAGCCATGGATGTGGAGCGGAGATGCTCTGCTGATGCGCTTTGCCAGCAAATGGCAGACGATGACCTCGTACAAGACGAACAATGCCGGAATAGACATTACCTCCGAGCTGGACTCGTTCTATGACAAACTCTACATGCAGAACTCCATCCTCTCGGTGCACATGCCGGATACGCCGTTCACGGATCAGGAGCGGTACATGGACAACACAACTCACGCTGCCTCGATCAACAACATTTTCAAGCTTAGCGAGAGCGCCGACAACACGATGAACGTCAACGGGGCATACATCCATGACAGGCAGAAGTTCAACTCCTCATCGCTGACGACATATTACCTGCCTCAGGGAGAGCTCCCGCTGGAGATTGACGAGACAACCTCCGCAATAAATTCTTCCGACAGGATGGAGGTCAAGTTAAAGTACAATCTGAACGATGAGAAGATTTACATGAAAGATCAAGTCGCATTCGGAGCCAAGTGGGATGACAATGCCGGCTGGGTCCTTTACGGCTCTGATGTCATCGGACAGGCCTTCCGCATGAGGCAGTACGTGCTACAGAACGACTTCAGTTTCCTGAAAGTGCTAGGCAACGGCCTGAGGATAAACTTCAGCTCGCGTACCGAGGCCGCCAATTACCCTTCAAACCTTAGGGTGACGCCTCTGATCTATCCTGAAATCTTCGGCTATGATTCTGGGATGGCCTTTCAGGACATGACGAACAAGAAAATCTCTACCGACAACAACATATTCATCCACGCGCCTCTTGGAAAAGGCTTTACTCTCTTTACCTCCGCTGGCTTCACCATTGACAATCAGAACATGACAAGCTCGCTCCTCTCGGCAGACGATGTCACGGCTCCGGACAGCCTCCGCAACTACTACATTTACAGGAGGTTTGACATAAGAGGAAACGTCGGGCTATATTGGGACTTGGATGACCAGCAAGTCAGCATCGGAATGAATCCCGACTATGTGAATATGTGGGCGCACGACAGGGTGTTATCCTCGACCTTGAGGAAGGACCGGATGTTCTTCAACCCGAATTTCCAGATAAGCGGGAAGATAGCCCAGAATCTGAAATATTCGCTATCCGGCAACCTGATTCATAACCTTGGCGCAGCATCCGGCATCTACAGGGGCTACATAATGACCGACTACAGGCAGATAGGAAGCCGGGACGGGGAGATAGCCCAGACCCGATACGAGACCGCCAAGGCTCAGCTCAGCTATGGGAATGCGCTGAAAGCGGTGTTCGGCTCTCTGTCCGCCAACATCTGGAAGAATCATTCGAACATGATGTACGGCACTGAATATGTCGGCTCGCTAAGCCGCGTGAAAGTCTTTGGCATAGGCAACGACTCTCACGGGTGGGGTACGTCAGGCAAGGTTGAGAAGCGATTCTACGACATTTCCACTTCCGTAGGTCTCTCGGCAGGCTACCGGCAGTCCTGGCTAGACGTGCTGCGGCAGGGCAACATCATGAAGGTCAGGACGGAGAGCATTCCGCTGGAGCTTACGCTCTCCGCGCGGTTCGCCAAGAACATATTCCTGGACTATGCCATCAGTTATGCCAGGAGCCGCAGCGTCATCAAGGGGCAGGAGGGCGACACGGACCCGATCAATTCCCTCAGCCAGAAGATGGACCTCACCGCCACCCTGTTCAAGAAAGTGATCTTCACTGCCACAGGAGAGCACTTCTTCAACGATGCCGTCTCATCCGGCGACAGGTCGATGTTCTTCCTCGACGCGCGACTCTCGTTCAAGGCAAGGGCAATAGAATATTCCATCGAATGTCGCAACCTCCTCGACGCCAGCTCCTACAACTACCGCGTCTACAATGACATTACAAACTACCAGTCCAGCTACTCCCTCCGCCCAGCCAGCATCCTGTTCAAGATACGATTCAGCCTGAAATAGCAAAGATTTTTTTATAAGAAGGAGCCGGTCCCGAAATAATGGTCGAAAGACTTCCTGGCGACATTGTTGAAATAGTAGCAATCAAGGAAGTCTGAAAAGTTGATTTAAGATTTAAAAATATCAAGACAAATAGTAATATCAAGACAAATAGTAAAATAAATATAAATGATAAGATTCCATTATCCCCTAAATTCCATAGACAGTTGCTTAAATATAATACAAAATTGTTATGCCTTATTTTGTTTTTAATATTAGGAACAGGTACAATGGCATAAGCATTATTGTTTGACTTAATCTCCTTGATAGTTAAGTTCATAACTTTTTCCCCATTCTCTAATGTTAAATAGTCATTAAGGTGAGCAGTAACATAATGTAAAGGAGTAGCTTCTGATGGAATATAAAGCATAGATCCCTTTAAATTTATTGAATTACAATTTGCCAGAGAATAAACTTCATGAGGTATGCAAATTTGATCAAGAACATCACTTACACATCTTAGACTATTTTGCATAGGATGATTTTGATATGCTTTTTGAATCTTGAGCTTATTAGCAACAAACCCATTAAAAACAGAAAATTTATAAACTGTTTTTATGAATTTTAGTAATTCTATATTCATTATTTTAGCGTAAAATTGAAGGATTTGCCATAAATTATTGATTATTAATTAAATAAATTTACAAACACCTCAAGATTTCGTAACTTATAAGGTATATGACTACCACATTATTACCGTATTACTAAACCTCGAGGTCCCACGTAAAAGTAGTGAGATTTTCTCGGAATCCTACCGATATTCAAAGCATCCATGAATCTCGCCAACATCAAGTGCTTTTCCATGCTGCTCGCTGCTCTGTGCGTCGTGCAGACGGTCTGCCTGTCCAAACTGGCAGGGGCGCTTGACGGCAATGCTTCACGGGAGTCCAGCATCAGACGTATCCAGCACTTCATGGCACAGAAGGTTCTGCGGTCGGGACAGTATCAAGCATCTGGCAGCAGACCGTGAGTGCGTCTGTAACGAATGGTTCGGTTGGCTCAACGAAAACGCTATCCTGCACTATATCCGCATCCGTGACAACTTCTGGGTGGAAGATCCCAGAAGAGGAAGAAAGATACGGGCTCAGTATGTCTCGCCAATCTCAAACACGGGGAAGAATGCGTCCTGCATCGTATACACCGTGTCTGTGGTGAACTCTGCTATTTGTCCGGAGACGTTATCAAAGACAAGGCCAGAAAGCCTGAGTCGCAGAACCTCGTTTCTTTCTGCCGACCGGAAGAAGCATTCCCTGCCTAAAAGGAAAGATGGACTGCCGAGACCATGTTCAAAGGCCTGGAATCCGGCGAGTTCAATATCGAGGACACGCATGTGGCTCATATAAATCGTATCGAGCAACTCTTCGTGGTTGTCATTATTGCCTTTACCTTGGCCTACTGTGTTTGTTTTGCAGCCAACATCAAGGTCAAGGCTGTCAGGGTTCTCAACAACGGGAGGCGTGCTATCAGCCTTGTCAAGTACGGTCTGAACTTCATCGCTGGCACTCTCCTCAATCCATTCAGAACACCTAAAATCAATGTTTTTTTTAGTCATGTACTTAGTAATATTACTTTATGTTAGGCTTCATGCTATTAAAAATACAAGAACATGTATTTATGTGAAGTTATATTTTATGACTAATAAGTCATTTCAATTAAATAATGAATATTATTTCAAAAAGAAAATAACTCTTATCATCACGCCAAGTGGACGTATGTTTCGTGAAGTCGTATATTCAATAAGGTCATCAGTCTGAGTATTGTTGAAGGTTTTACGGTTCAGAAGGTTACGCGCAGTCAGGAAATATTCGAAGCGGTTCTTTCTGTAAGAAAGAGAGAGGTCTGCGAATATGGCGTTTCTGTCTCTCCCATGTATGCCATCATTGAAATAATGCTCTAGCTCTCCACGAAGAATCCATGAATTGCGAATAACGAAGGCGGCATCCATTGACTGGCGGAGAAGGAACAAAGTTGACAGGTGATCGCCGCCGGAGAGTCCGCTGGAATAGTCCGAGAATGAACATGAATATTTCATATTCAGGAATGATGAGATTTTAGTCAGGATGCCGAATTGTCCTTGAAATATGGAATTGTGAACTGACATCCTGCTGCCTTGGCGCAGGATGGGAGATTCTCCTGCCGACCATGTGAATGCGGTGTTTATGGTCGTGGATAAGCTCTGCAGTCGCTTGCTGGCGTTGAAGGAAGCAAGAAAATTGTTGGAATTGTTGTCCTGGGCGATTGCGAGTTCCTGGAATTTGAAACCATCAATAGTTGAACTGAAAATCAGGTTCCGCCACGATCTTGAGAATCGTAGATAAGTAGATGCTACAATGCCAGCAAGAGGGTTCTTGTACTCCAGCCCTCCCGAGGCCGAGAGGTATGAAGTTTTTGGAAGAACACCGGCCTTCCGTGCAAGCATGCGGTAATTCGTCATGATGTAGCCGGAATGCAGATCATGAATTTCGCCTTCGCTGTCGTTGTACGAAAGTGACAAGTCGTAATTGAATAGCTTCGCTGCTTTTCCTGAAATTGACAGCCTCGGGGAGAAAATTAGTCGATCCCTGTGAGCCCCGGCTATTGTTGAAATCCTGTAATCGACCGGGAATCCTAGGGAGATCTTAATAGGGTCTCCTTTATCATATACTATGGCAGGACTCAAGATGAAGTCCTGTCTTTTGAATGTAAGGTCATTTGCCAGGCTATCTTGAGGCATGGCGAAATCTGATGTTCCTGCTGGGTTCTGCCCAGTACCTGTGCTTGAGAAAGGTCTGTCAAGTTCCGAGTCCAGGCTCTCCAGACGGAAATTCGCATTACCGGTGACACGGAATTGCCAATTTCCTGTGTTGATGGAATATCTCAGCTCGTTCGTGACCATGAACCGTTCGGAAGTTGCGGACTGGACTGCATTTTGAGTAGTGTCTGAAAAGAGGAAAGGACTGACGGCAAGTTTCTCCGGGAGACTGGCATACTCTGCATTCGAAAGCACAGAGACTACGTTGCCTCCTATCCTGATTAGATCGGTGAAGTTGTTCTTAATAACTATCTTGTGGGAATCGTACTTTTGTGTCGTCTCCCCGGCAGTTCCGTACCCGTCGTCCCAGAATCCATTGAACTCCAAGGATTCGTTCAGGTAATGCATGGAAGAGTTATTCCGTAGTTTGAGCTCTACGTTTGCCTGATTAGTCGAGTGCCGAGTGCTCAGAATCTCTTCTATTTCGGATTGTGACCCGTCACCGAAGTAGTATCTCGTCGTTGAAACGCCATCAGCCGTCTGCCTGTCTTTCAAGTATGTCGCTTTGGCTATGATATCCAAGTTCTTTTTCGGTTTGGACATCGCATTTAACGATACGGCATGCAGGTTATTGTAGAGGAATCTTGAGATGTCTATTGAAGGATCCGACAGCGAACGGATCTCCAGAATGCCGGATAACTCATTTAACAGCTCGAAAGGGAGGACCTCTTTCGAGGCTACGTCTATTCCCTCGTTATTGCCCTTGTATGTCAGCAGCGTCTGGAAGGTCTTGGAGAACATCATCCCTAATGCTTCAGCATTCCACATTGCCGGCTTGTATCCCGCACCGGCCTGGAGACTTGCATTCCATGCGCCTTTGGCATTCTCTTTCAGACGCAGATTTAGCGCCGCCTGGTCTGTCCGCTCGATGTCCTCAAGCGCCTTGACCGGCTGGTGCCGTTCATAGACTTCCACGCTGGCGATGTCCTCGGAACGCACATTGTTGGTCGCAACGCCGTAGGAATTGCCAAGCATGTCCATTCCCTCGATATAGAAGCGATTGATAGGCTTGCCATTGTAGGAGATCCTGCCATTCTGCTCGACAGTTATTCCTGGCATCCGTTTGAGCACATCGCCAATTGCGCGATCCGTCTCTTCTTTATACTGGCCGACATAATAGACAATCGTGTCGCCATTCATATTCATAGGGGGTGCTTGAACCTTGGCTTCCTTTATGGCAACCGGGGAAGATGAGACTATTAGGTCAAGGCGCTGGCTAGAGGGGGGAATCCTTTTTTCCAGCGTCTTTATGTCCATTCCGGTGCATCTTATTATGAGGGAATCATCGACACTGGAAGAACACTCAATCTTGAAATTACCATTGCTGTCGGTAAGGGCGAAACCGAGCATGGACTTTCCGTCCTGCCTTATGAACATCACATTCACACCGGCTGCAGGTTCGTCGTTTCCCATGAAACGTACTGTCCCCTCGAAGACGATCCCTTGAGCCATTGATGTTAATGAATATAATAGCATCAGATATGTCACAAGCCATTTTGACATATTTAATAATCTCTTTCCCTCAGATCATAATTCCTCTCGGTGACGAAATCCCCCAGCCCAGACTCCTTTGCCGTCTCGGCGTTTATGGACTCCATTCCCAGATATGCTCTAAGGTACTTTTTGCGAGTAATGGCTGTATATTTTCCCCCTTTTCCCAGCCAATCGAAAACTACAACTTCTCCGGGAAACTCTGCGGAGATGCTAGTCATTGAATATGAATATTCTTTCTTGCTGTCGTAGGCTTCGAATATCAGACCTGGCAGCCCCCAAAGTTTCCAAGGCCCAATGCTTATAGGAACCGCGGTTGAATACCATGCGATCCACCTTCTGCCACGGAAATCGGCCTCCGCCATCTGGCATTCATAACCGAGAATAATTTTGGATGAATCCATTAATGTCCATTCAGGCAGTTCCCGTTCCTCAGTGAATTCCACTGGCAGATCCTCCAGCTTCGCACGGGTTGTAATAGAGCCCTCTGGCCAGTTCTGATATATGTACTCGGAAGTGTTGCTGGTCAGTTCGCTCATCCTGCCCTCCCTTGCGTATTGTAACATTAGACGCCTGAGTTTCTCTTTTCCTCCAGGCTGTGCGGTCAGGGAGTCCCGGAAAAATAGATCCTTGCTGTAAAATGCGGAGGACATTCTTCCTGCCTTAAGGATGAGGGTGTCGCCAACGATGCGTTTGGACAATGTGTCAACCATCACATTTTCAAGATAACGGCATTCAATGACTGCCGGTTCGATTGTCGTGCTCTGAGAAACAAGAAAGGTAGTAGATTCATTGAACAAAAAAAGGCATATGGAAATAATGCTTATCATGAAAAGTAATATTTGCTGATTATTTTATTAAACTATTAAGTAATGGATAGAAAAAAGGAGTTGACTTTTCCGTTATATATCAATTTTATCGGCACCAATGGCAGGCAATTCAAGAAAATAATATGAAGAGAATCGTTACTTATTGATGAGTAAAAGAGATGGAAAAAGCAGTTTTGGTTATTTTGTATTGTCAGACACCAAAAGTTATATTAAATTGTAGTCCTATTGATTACTATATGAGATAAATTTATAACCTTGATGTTAAGGATAAGGAGTGAATACTCCTTATCCTTAACATCAAATACTTTACGCACAGTGTTTATTCCAGGCATCTGTTGCTGCAATCCATTGATTGTCGTCCCAGGTCTGATTAGACATCTGGTATTCAAACATTTCGTTTAAAAGCTTACAATATTCCCTGCGAGAAATCCCTCCACAGACCTCGCTCATCTGTTTTTTAGATAATTTAATCATAAAATTTAATAATTAATAGTTAATAATTTTATCCAGCACGATTTGTTCGTGCTGGATAAAAATAAAAAAATAATAGTAAATAACAATATTGCGTTAAAAATTCAATAACAATATAATTCACAACACTTTATCATATATATAGCCTCTTCTTGACGCCCAAAGGCACCTTGCGGATGGCTCCAACAAGAAGTCAGAAAAACAGTGTAAAAATGTAAGCGTCTCCGAGAATACGCCTTGAACAGTTAGTGCACCAGCCGTTCAGCTTGTTATATTTGCGCAGGCCGGAATAATTGCTTATATTCGCTCTTGGGGAAGGATCCCATTCGCGAATATGGGCAAAGACATGACCATAAAGATATTGCAGGACCAGCTGGAGGTCGCTAACGGGACCATCCTCCAGCTGAACATGACAGTATCCGATCTGAACGTGACGGTAAACGAGCTGAATGCAAGAATCGCCAGTCTGGAGGCCCTCCTCAAAGAGCGAGACGCCAGCCTGACCAAGGCTCAGAACCAGATGCGCAGACTGTCCAAGCTGACGGAGAAGAAATCCGAGCGGCAGAAGCCTGAACCTCCTGCGCCAAAAACGGAAGAGGAGAAGCAAGCGGAGCAGGAGCGCAGCGCAATCTTCTACTCCTGGCCTGTTCCTGCCGCCTGAACCGCATCAACTTCTTCGAGTATCTTGCCGATGTGCTCAACAGAGTGGCCGGGATGTCCAACGGAACACCGCCGGATGCCTTCCGTAACCTCATCCCGAACGGCGGGACAAAACTAGAGCATGGCGTATACTCTGCTTTCTTTTTGCCTCCCCTACGGCATCCCGGAGACGCTTACTTTCCATTGGTCAAATATTAAGATATTAATAATAAATAATTATATTTGCCATAAATTGAATTAGCCTTCCGGAAGGATTAATTCAGGGGAAACCACAAGCCATAAAAATAGCACTGAAAATGATCAAGGCTTTTCCAACTTATGCTCAGCTAGATGCGATGGACTGCGGACCGAGCTGCCTGAGGATAATAGCTAAACACTATGGCAAGAACTATTCTCTTCAGACCCTTCGGGACAAGTGCCACACATCACGTGATGGCGTGTCCCTATTGGGCATCAGCGACGCCGCTGAAGAAATAGGATTCAGGACAATCGGCGTCAAAATATCCTTCCGGCAACTTTGTAACGAAGTGCCTCTTCCATGCATCGTGCACTGGAATCAGAATCACTTCATAGTAGTATACAAAGTAGAGAAAAAGAAGAGCGAGACTTACGTATATGTCTCTGACCCGGCATCAGGCCTGTTGAAATACGGAGGCTCCCAGTTCATAAAGTCATGGATACAGCTTAAAGAAGCAAGCCAAGGTGAGAAGGAATCTGAGACTGTCCCGGAAGGACTAGGGATAGCCCTGCTGCTTGAGCCGACGCCTAAATTCTACACATCGGATGACGAGAAAGAATACAGGCTTACCTTCCGCAACCTTCTCAAATACCTGATTCCATACAAACATTTCATAGTACAGATGCTGCTTGCCATGCTGACAGGCAGCATAATAAGCCTTATCCTACCCTTTATAACCCAGTCGGTCATTGATGTCGGAATCGGGACAAGCGATCTGCACTTCGTAGTAGTAATGCTCATCGCTCAGGTAGTCCTTGTCCTGGGGCAGATGGCTAATGAGCTTATAAGGAGTTGGCTCATGCTTCACATGACTACAAGGGTAAGCATATCGTTGATTTCTGATTTTCTTGCCAAACTGATGAGACTGCCTATCTCTTTCTTCGATTCCAGGATGCATGGCGACATCATGCAGAGAATCGGCGATCACGGCAGAATACAGTCATTCCTTACCGGCTCGCTACTAAGCATCGTCATGGCAGTCGTCACTTTCACAGTTTATTCAGTAGTAATGGGCGGGTACGACATGGCCATCCTCGGCATATTTCTTCTAGGCAGTGCTATATACGTTGCCTGGATACTTATATTCATGAAAAGAAGGCGCAAGCTTGACTACATGCGATTCCAAGAGTCAGCGGCCAACCAGAGCAGCATAATCCAGCTCATCGACGGGATGCAGGACATAAAGCTCAATGGATGCGAGAAACAGAAGAGATGGGAGTGGGAAAGGATACAGGCCAGACTCTTCAACGTGAGCGTGAAAGGCTTGGCGCTCGGTCAGACGCAACAAATAGGAGGCACCTTCATAGATCAGACAAAAAATGTACTAGTATCCTTTTTTGCTGCAAGTGCTGTAATCAATGGAAACATGACCCTCGGCATGATGACAGCCATGCAGTATATTATCGGGCAGTTGAATGCCCCTATTTCCCAATTCATCACTTTCGTCCAAGATGCTCAGGACGCAATGATCTCTCTGGAACGCCTTGGTGAAGTGCAGGAGAAGAAGGACGAAGAGGATCCCGATAAGGATTACATAGAACTAATCCCTGACGAAGCCGACATAGGGTTCAGGAATGTGTCGTTCCAATACGGCGGTCCGCATTCAGAGAAAGTCCTAGACGATGTCAGCGTGACTATCCCACACGACAAAGTCACGGCAATCGTGGGAGCTTCCGGAAGCGGAAAAACGACGATGGTCAAAATTATGCTCGGGTTCTACAAGCCTGTATCTGGAGAAATCACTCTTGGGGGTCTCCCGCTATCGGACTACAGCCCTACTGCATGGAGAAAAAATTGCGGAACGGTGATGCAGGAAGGTTTCATATTTTCAGAGTCTATCGCAGGCAATATAGCATTGTCTGATGAGATTCCGGACATGAAGAGGGTAAAGAATGCTGCGAGGGTCGCAAATATAGACGATTTCGTAAGCGAACTGCCTATGCGCTACAACACAAATATAGGGGCAGAAGGGAACGGGTTGAGTACTGGGCAAAAGCAGAGAGTGCTCATCGCTAGAGCCTCGTACAGGGATGCAAGATACCTGTTTTTAGATGAGGCAACGAATTCCTTAGATGCCAACAATGAAAAGGCAATAATGAATAATTTCAACGATTTGTTCAAAAACAAGACTGTTGTCATCGTGGCTCACCGCCTGAGCACCGTGAAGAACGCCGATAACATCATCGTACTTGATAAGGGGAAAATTGCCGAACAAGGAACTCACAAGGAACTCACGGCAAAGCGTGGGCTCTACTACAATCTAGTGAAAAATCAGCTCGAATTAGGAAATTAGAATGACATGCCACTCAGCGAATTCAACAGCCATAGCGAAGAAGCCCAAGAGATTCTTGGGAAGATACCTTCATGGACTATCACATGGGGTGAAACCGTGATTTTCTTCACTTTCGCATTAATTTTCCTAGGGAGCTGCCTCATCAAATTTCCAGACAGGGTACAGTGCTCCGTAACGATAACTACGGCTAATTCCCCTATAAATGTCGTTGCAAGGACTGAAGGCAAAATCGAAGCGATAATTGCCAAGAATGACTCTCATGTAGTAGAGGACGAGATCCTTGCGGTAATCGCATCAAATGCGGATTTCGAGAGCGTACTATTCCTTGAGTCCAGACTGAAGGAAATCAGCGATAGTTCTTTAGATAGGTCTGTTTTTTCCGATTGGCTCTACAAGCATTATGATCTAGGAAACATTCAGAACAGCTGGGCATCATTCTCATCATCCTGCTGGCACTATCGGGACTACTTGGAGAGAAACGTGATTGCGGAAAAGCAAGAATTAATACGGAGGCAGTTGGCAAAGCAGAAACAATACTACTCACAGTTGAAAGAAAGTGCGGCTATCCTGAAGGAAGACATTGCATATGAAAGATTAAACTCAGAAAGAGACTCTGCGCTCCACTCAGAAAAGTTGATCTCCGATTTCGAATATGAATCCTCCAAGCGGAAAGTCCTTACATTGAAAAACGACATCGTGACTTTTGACTCTCAGATTACCTCTACTGAACTACAGATTCTCCAAAACGAGCAGCAGATAACGCAGTTGTCCATCCAGCAGGAAGATGAACTCCTAAGCATGAAGCAGGAGATAGAAAAAAGCATGGAGGCGCTACGAGCCTCAATCCAAGAATGGAAGCTCGCTTATCTCATCGTATCGCCCAATGAAGGGAGGGTGTCCTACGTGAGAAAATGGGATGTCGGGCAGTTCATACAGCCAGGAGAGTCTTTTGTCACAGTCGTGCCTAATGACGCACAGCAGCCTGTGGGATTACTGTCTATTCCTCAAAGCAGTTTTGGAAAGGTCCACGAAGGTCAGAAGGTAAACGTCAGACTGAACGGTTATCCGTACATGGAATTCGGATTGCTTCAGGGTAAAATCGAATACATCTCATCTGTACCTGACGATTCCGGCTCACAAGATTCTGCACCATACTATACTGCCACACTTGCCTTCTCAGACGGAATGAGAACTTCATACGGAAAGGAAATCAGGATGATTCAACGCATGGAAGGAAGTGCGGAGATCATCACCGCAGACAGGAGTCTCGTCGGGAGGATCATAGAACCGCTAATATCCATTTTCCGCTCAGGAATATAATTTCGTCAAAA
>JAQYTJ010000040.1 GCA_028724885.1 Bacteroidales bacterium
ATAATAATGGTTCGCGCTGCAAAAGCATCCGGACTGAGCCCCATGCATTGGTCGCAGGATGCCGGCGGCGGAAATCGTACTCATTTCCCTCTCTCCTAATTTCCGGCTTTTCCTCCCGTCATGTTTCGGGCAATCGCCTCCGAATGCCGCTCGGAGAACCGTTCGTTCCAAGGTTATAACATTCATTATTTGACACAGGGCTTTGGACTTGACCCGGTATCACTTGTAGGTCACCCCTGTATTCGGAACCCACTCGACAATAGGGTAAGGTAAATATTTCGTGTTATATGAGAAATTTGAAAGCCTAATATTTCTTAAATGTATATCGGGCTTCTCCCTCAACAAGTTTTTTCTCTATCTGATCATAAAGCGGGTACTCAACTTGCACTTCAAATGAGCCAGCAGTTACCGATGTCACATGAGCTATTTTAACTACTGAAATTGTATTTTGTGAGGAAAAACCAGTGGCCGTAACATTATTGACTGACATCCCTTCTTTCCAATTTGCATTAAAATTAAATTGCATGAATAATACTCCCACAGGCGATATTTGACCACCTACTTGCGTAATGACATAGACAGGTACCTTAACATCAAATAGAAATGTCTTCTTTGAATAGTCAGACTTTACTTCCGCACATGTCCAATCTTTCACATAACCTGGACAGCCCTGAAATTCTTCGTCAAGATCTCTATGGCCTATGCCATCGCCATTCAGATCCACGATAAGTCCGCTCCAAGAAATCTCTGTATTTTGATAGACTCCGCAAAGCTGATTTTTGACATAGTCAAAATCATAGTCATTAGGACCCTTCTCAGAACAGGAATCAAGCAACAAAATCTGAATTATTAAACTTATTTTAATAAAAGCTGATAATTTTATAGACATGATACTATTCATATTTTGGAACAATCAACATATATATGTATCCTGTATTAATTTCATGCACTCTGTAACCTTCTTTACCATTTAGCTTTTCAGATGACTCTATTATTGGGGCATCATAGTATAGAAGAGCTGTACCTAAATCGTCTGCACCTTCTTTTCTAATTATTTTGATTGATTGAGAAGTTTCTTCTTTTGAAGTTAAGCCGTAACCTACTTTAACAGATCCTGTCGCACCAGAGTCCCCGATTGGGAAAGACACAGAACCTTCATTAGTAAAGTTATCAGTGAAAGAATTTGTAACAGTAAAAATTGAAGTTGTTTCCTTCTCGGAATCATATTCTGAAACAGCAATATTCATAATAGTTGAATTCTCACTAATATCCCACCTTGGCAGCTGAATATCAGCGTCATACCATTTTGGAATAAAACAGTCCAGATCCCAAGTATACACCCATTTTTTACTACCTGACAACCATGTTTTATGTTTAAAGTCAACATGAACTTTTGCCAATTGGAATACATCCGAAAATGAAACTGATTTAAGTTTTTTTACTTCTATCGGGTCATTTGTTCTGTTTCCGAGGAATATTTGGAAGTATAATTCCAAATTTCCTTTAAAATAAAATTTTTTTAATATTGTTTCATCTGGTATTGTTTTATATCTTGTGTA
The DNA here is from genome assembly GCA_028724885.1 of Bacteroidales bacterium. Taxonomy (GTDB): domain Bacteria; phylum Bacteroidota; class Bacteroidia; order Bacteroidales; family UBA932; genus Cryptobacteroides. The sequence continues at coordinate 1,560 of JAQYTJ010000040.1, forward strand.
GCTCTCGGGACACCCATAAAAATCACTATCATCAAAAATAAAGTCGCAATTTATGTTTGCAAACTTAAATTTAGCTATATATTCATATATTCTTGGATTCAATATACCTTTGTTAATGGAATTATCCATACCATAATAAATATTATCTCTATGAGCAGCCAAAGGATTATTTTTAAACGTATTATATGCTACTACTGCCACACTATTACTAGGTAATTCTTCACTCGACATCCAATTCGAATAATCATCGGTCGCGAAAGTCCTATCATAATATGTATGATCAACCCTAGTAGCAAGAGAGAGGGCTGCATCGAATTCTGGATCAATAAAATCGTAAATTATTTCTCCACTTCTCGATGACGGAAGAATTTTCATCCTATCGTTATCATTAATAATCAGGATTGGAAACTCCGAAAATTGCATATATGACAAACTGCCTACTTTCTCACCATTAGAAATCAAGATTAAACTATCTTTCTCTTGATAACCAACTGAGGCTTCCGGGTCATCCGTGTCCCAACTTTCAACACTGAAAGCATCAAAAATGGACCAATTTGGTATATATATATTTAACTGCGGTAATGAAATTTCAATTCTTCGAAGGTCATAATCTTCCCCGGCAACGGAAAGAAGTATATCTCTAAACGTTTTGCCTTCTGAGATTTCGCAATCTTTTACGAAGGGATAAAATACATCATAATCTTTGTCAAATTGTTTTAAAGCAGAAGCCTTTAAGAAATCGCATAACGATTTATTTTCATAAATAGCTTTAGATAGAATAATAGCAAATTGTTCTCTGTAATTATCTACTGGGCTTGACTCAGAGCTTGAAACAGGGATGGTGTCAGAACTTTCTTTAGTGCAAGAAAACAGAATTAACGTTGATAGCACCATGAATAGTAGTTTAAGAAAATTCATAAAAAATTAATCATAAAACATTAATAAACAATATAAAGCATCATTGTCCACGATGGACTCAACAAATGCTCTAATTTAATAACGTATGATTTTCCCAAATCCGTCAAAATAATAGAAGAATTATTGATCTTATTTGTTTCACAAGAAATAATTTTCCAAGCTAATGTACAAGCACACGGAGCGTGAGTTCGGATTATGCGACATTCTTTAAGATAATACTTTGGAACTTAATGGTGGCGGAGCGATGCCTTACGACGATTTCCAGTCTCACTCATTGACAGAATCTCGATAGACAAGATCAGGTACGTGAGACTGCCCCTAGAATTGTTTGTGGCAAAACGTTATTTACGGATTGAGAAAAAATGCGGACGAATGTGATCGACCGCATTTTTCATATACCTGCATATCTAATGCAGAAAAGATTTTTTGTCCATCACGCCGATTCTGAATATCTTTGTCGGATATTCCAGGAATATGGCTAAAGAGAATAAAGACCATCTGCTATCGCTTCTTAGGGACAACCTGACAATGACAGGCTGGCAACAGTTCAGGCTGGTGGTTCTATTGGCTGTTCCTGCGATTCTGGCCCAATTCTCTTCCGTCATATTGCAGTACATCGATACGGCGATGGTCGGCCATCTCGGTGCGAACCCTTCTGCTTCGATTGGATTGATTTCCACCAGCACGTGGCTCTGCAACGGCTTTTTCTTCGCAGTAATCTCTGGATTCTCTGTTCAGGTCGCCCACAGGTGCGGAGCGAAAGACTTTTACAATGCAAAAACAATAGTGCGGCAAGGCCTATTCACCATCGTTCTGTTCACCATCGCCTTGGCTCTGATTGCAATCTCCATAGCCAGGCCGCTCCCAAGTTGGCTCGGCGGCACACCTGAAATCAACCCCGATGCTAGCAAATATTTCATGATCTATGCTGCCTTCATGCCTATAGGGGCGGTCGGCTACTGCGCTAGCGCAATGCTGCAGGCCAGTGGGAACATGAAGGTGCCAAGCTTGCTGTATGTTTCGATGGGAGTGCTAGATGTCATATTCAATTACATATTCATTTATGTCTGCGGCATGGGTGTTGCGGGTGCTGCTATTGGAACAGGCGTAGCAGAGGTGATGGCATCTATTTTTGCCGTATGGTACCTAGCCTGCCGTTCTAAGGAACTGTCATTCAGGGGAGAAACAGGAAGTTATATCCCTACTAGGAAAGTCCTGCATAATACAATGGGAATCACAGGGTCAATGTGGCTCCAAAACATAGTCATGAGGGGAGCATTCTTGGCCAGCACGATAATCATTGCTCCTCTTGGGTCAGTCTCAATAGCTGCGAATTCTTTCGCCATCAACGCGGAGAGTTTCTGCTATATGCCAGGTTATGGCTTGCAGGATGCCGCATCGACACTGGTCGGGCAGAGCCTTGGGGCGAAACGGAAGCGGTTGGCTAAGCGGTTCGCATGGATTTCCATCGGCTTGGCTTCGCTGCTGATGTCGTTCCTCGCCGTGTTCATGTACATTTTCGCTCCTCAAATCATGAGGATTCTTAGCATTGACGATGGAATCGTCGCTCAGGGTGCAAAAGTGCTTCGCATCGAAGCTTTCGCTGAAACTCTGTATGCCGTCTCAATCGTGGCTTACGGAGCCTGCGTCGGCGCTGGAAAGACTCTCGTGCCTACTTTGCTGAATTTCTGCAGCATGTGGCTGGTACGCATTGGGCTGGCTCTTGTGCTGACTCCGAAGCTTGGACTCACTGGATATTGGATTGCGATGTGCGTGGAACTAAACATCAGGGGGGTACTGTTCTTAATACACATGAGGGGAGATAAATGGATGAAATCGAAATTGGATGAAGAATCAGTGAATATCGTATCTTCAAGTTGAAAATATTCTTGTAATTTTGCAACAAATTAGAATTATAAAAAATATGAAGAGTATAGAGAATCAAGTATTCAGCGGTGAGAGGCCGCTTTACAGAGCACACGACCTTTATCTTGAGAACGTCAAAATAGGCATGGGGGAATCTTCCCTCAAGGAGACATATAACATTAGTGCCAGAAAGTGCCTTTTTGAGGGGAAATATCCGCTCTGGGAATGCAGGCATTTTGTCCTAAAAGATTGCCTGCTAGGGGTCGGAGCGCGCTCTGGGCTGTGGTATTCAAGCGATTGCGAAATCACTGACACACAGATTGACGCGCCGAAGACATTCCGCAGGATGAAAGGCATAAAGCTTAGCAATGTCTGGATACCTGCCGGAAGCGAGACCCTGTGGGATTGCAGCGACATTGACATGCAGGACTGCATCATAGAGAGGGCCGATTATATATTCATGCATTGCGAGAACATAAAGATCCGCAATCTGAAGCTGAGCGGAAATTATGGCTTCCAGTATGCAAAGAACGTGGAAATCCACGACAGCGTGCTGAATTCGAAAGATTCGTTCTGGGAGAGCGAGAACGTGACGATCTATGATTCTACGATCAATGGAGAATATCTTGGGTGGTATTCTAAGAACCTTCGCCTTGTGCGCTGCCACATAACCGAGACTCAGCCGCTATGTTATTGCGACAATTTGGTGCTTGAAGACTGCACTTTCGGGCCCGACGCTGACTTGGCCTTTGAATATTGCTCCCTAAACGCGACTGTCAAAGGACATATGGTTTCCATCAAGAATCCGACGACGGGTTCAATCACAGTCGATTCCGTAGGCGAGGTTATCATTGACCAGAATCAGAAAGCCCCTGCCGACTGCAAAATCACAGTACTAAACAAATAATTAGGAGTAGAGTTCCCCAAAAGAATGGAAAAAGGCATCCGATTTACGAATGCCTTTTGAAGTGGTGTCGGCAGGAGTTGAACCGGCGACACATGGATTTTCAGTCCATTGCTCTACCACCTGAGCTACGACACCAATTGTTTGGGATTGCAAAGATAGGCAAATTTCCGTTTGATGCAAATTTTTTAAGAAAAATTGTCCTACTCCGCATGGCAGTCTTTCAATTGAAAATTGTCTTTGCTAACTTCGTGAGCCATGACCGAGACAACCTTCATACAAGTCATTCTGCCGCTCCGTTTAGACTGGGAGCCGGTATACTATGTGCCAGAAGGCTCTAAAGCCCGGCTCGGAGAAAGGGTCATGGTGAATTTCGCCGGTAAGACGTACACTGCAGCCGTAAGCAACACCGATGCAAGAAAAGAGGCTTCCGAAATGGATGTAGGCCGCATAAAGCCTATTTCAGGCATCGCAGAGCTTCTGCAACCGATCACGAAGGAGGAGATAGCTCTTTGGAGGAAGGTCGCTGGCTATTATCTGTGCACGGTCGGGGAAGTGTATAAGGCAGCCTACCCTGACTGGAAAATCTCAGAAGAGAAGGTGAAGGCAAGAAAGGCACGGAAGAAAAAAGGCACGGAGGTTCCAGCGAAGGAGAAGGCCGAAGCTAGCAAAATAGCCCTTACGCAAGCACAGAATACGGCATGTTCAGAAATTGAAGGAATATTCGATAGCAGCAGGCCGGCCCTTCTCTATGGGGTCACAGGCTCCGGCAAGACCGAAATTTATCTTAAGCTGGCTCTAGAGGCTCTTGCGAAAGGACGTAACGTACTGTACCTGGTGCCCGAAATAGCCCTCTCCAGGCAGCTTGAAGAAAGGATCTTAAAAACTTTTCCTGCTCAGCTGCGAATCTTCCACTCGGCAGAGACCATCTCTCGACGGCTGGACACGACTGAATTCATTAGGAATAATGAATATGTCCTATTGGGCACTCGAAGCGCCATTTTTCTTCCACACAGGAACCTCGGACTAATAATAATAGACGAGGAAAACGATACTTCCTACAAGCAGGATAACCCTGCACCGCGATACAACGGCAGGGAAACGGCCATAATGCTCGCCGGCATATTCAAAGCCAATGTAGTTCTTGGATCGGCTACGCCCTCTCTGGAGTCGCTGTACAACTGCCAAGCAGGCAGATTCGGAATGGTTCGGCTCACGAAAAGGTATTACGAGGCTCCAGACTCTGATGTCGAAATCATCGACACGATAGCAGAACGCAGAAAGAGGGGCATGGTCGGAGATTTCTCCAGAAAATTAATTGCCCATATTCAGGAATGCTTGCAGCGCCACGAGCAGGTGCTGCTGCTTAGGGAACGACTCTCTTACTCCCCCATCGTACAATGCGAGGAATGCGGGGACATACCGAAGTGCAAGAACTGCAACGTGACGCTTACGCTGAATAAGAGGGCAGACGGCAGCGAAAGGCTCGTATGCCACTATTGCGGCAGGGTTTACGAATATGATGGTCGTTGCCAGAAATGCGGCGGCCAGATGAAGATGATTGGCGCTGGCACTCAAAAAATAGAGGAAGAAGCAAGGGAATTGTTCCCAGATGCAGTGATTGCCAGACTGGACAGCGACTCGGCCAAAAGCAGCAAAGAAGAAAAGAAAATCATTAAAGATTTCTCGGACGGAAAGATAGACATTATCATCGGCACCCAGATAGTCGCCAAAGGCTTCGATTTCAGTGGACTCAAATTGGTGGCAGTGCTGAAGGCAGAGTCAATCCTCGGTCAGGAAGATTTCAGGGCCGACGAACACGGACTCCAGCTTTTAGAGCAGTTCCGTGGCCGCTCCGGCAGGCGTGGCGACAAAGGTCTGTTCGTGATACAGACATCCCAGCCGCAGCATCCTGTCTACCAAGGCATTGCCGGTGCCATTCCAGAACAGGATCTTAAGAGCCGCCTTCTAGAGGAGAGGAAAGCCTTCTTCTATCCGCCATACTCAAGGGTAATCGGCATCATATTCAAAGATTATAATCTTAAAAGGGTTGAGCTGATGTCTAAGCTGCTCGGAGATTTCATTAAGCAGAACTCTGAGATGACAGCCGAAACTAGAATCATCGGCCCATACGCTCCTAGGATCGATAAAATTTCGAATCAGTATTTCAGGCAGATGAGGATCTTGCTTCGGAAAGACAAGGCTCTGGCAGCAAATAAAGCCGCCCTTTCTAGAGCTATCTCCGTCTTCGAGAAAGAAAAAAAATACGTCGGCCACATAAGCCTAGATGTCGATCCCTCATAATTAATAGAAAAATTGCTAACTTTGAAACTTAATAAAGTCACTATATATGGGAAAAGTAATAGCAATAGCAAACCAGAAAGGCGGCGTTGGAAAAACTACGACTGCCATCAATCTGGCTGCGTCCTTATCGGTTCTGGAGAAGAAAGTTCTGATCATCGACGCTGATCCTCAGGCTAATACTACTTCAGGGCTTAACTTTTCTCCGGAAAGCGATCAGAAAAGGACGCTTTACGAGGTCATGATCGGGAAAATCGACGTGCATGACGCTCTGATTCAGACCGAGATCGTAAACTTGCAGCTGATTCCTTCTCACATAAACCTGGTAGGGGTGGAAATAGAGATGCTGGACGTTCCGAACAGGGAATCTATTCTGAAAGAAAAAATCATTCCGATACGAAACGATTACGATTACATCATCATCGACTGCTCCCCGTCTCTTGGCCTGGTAACTATCAACGCACTTACTGCAGCAGATTCTGTTATGATTCCAGTCCAGCCCGAATTCTTCGCCTTGGAAGGCCTGGGTAAACTGCTTCAGACAATACGCCTAGTGCAGAGAAACATAAACAAGAGCCTCACGATTGAAGGTTTCGTCGTAACTATGTTCGATGGCAGGACAAAAGTTCACGTGCAGGTGGTAAGCGAGCTGAAAGAGCATTTCAAAGACCTTGTCTTCAACACAATAATACAGAGAAACATCCGGCTGAGCGAGGCTCCGTCTCACGGAAAGCCTATAATCCTATACGACGTGAAAAGCAACGGTACTTCAAATTACCTGAACCTAGCCAAGGAGGTCCTTGAAAAGAACGAATAAAATATGAGTAAACAACTTAGAGGGCTGGGAAGAGGCCTGGATGCCATCCTTGGCGACAGCGACAATTTGAATGAGCCTCAGAGAACCCCAGTAGGATACATAAATAAAGAAGTCGCAGGTAGTAGCGCTCATCAGAATGCTGGTGACGTACTGAGGATTCCAGTGGACCAAATCGAGCCAAATCCTTATCAGCCCAGAATGGCATTCGACAACGAGTCGCTTGAAGAATTGGCAGACTCGATTCGCACGTTCGGACTCATACAGCCTATCACAGTACGCAAGAAGGGCGATGGGCGATATCAGATTATTAGCGGAGAGCGCAGATATAAGGCCTGCAGGCTCGTCGGGATGGACATGATCCCTGCTTACATAAGAGAAGCCAACGATCAGGGGATGCTGGAAATGGCCATCGTGGAGAACATCCAGAGGCAAGATCTTGATCCAATTGAAGTTGCGATGAGCTATCAGAGACTGATCGACGAGTGCAGCCTGACTCAGGAGGAAATGGCTGATAGGGTTGGCAAGAAACGTACGTCGATCACCAACTACCTAAGACTCCTGAAACTTCCCGCAAAAGTGCAGCACGATATAAAAGTCGGCCTGGTAAGCGTAGGACATGCGAAAGTCCTGCTGGGAGTGGAAGATCCTAAGACACAGGAGCTGCTGTGCAATCTGGTCATCAATAATGGGATATCGGTGAGGCAGCTGGAAGAAAAAGTTCGGCTCCTAGGCACGCAGAAGCCAGCGAGACAGAAAGCGCCTACCGAACTTCCTGATGAATATTATCGCGTCCTGGAGCATATGGGCAAGTTTTTTGAAAATAGCATCAGCCTGAAACGTTCCGACTCTGGAAAAGGCACGATGACTATCCGCTTCTCTTCTGACGAAGAAATACGGAAATTTCTGAAAGCCCTGGAGGATAAGAACATATAAGTCCGATGAAAGGCTCATTTCTTAAAATATTCACGATTCTGGCACTGCTTTTCGCTTTTTCAATGCAGTCTCACGCGCAATTCAGGGAAGAGGCGTTCAACCAGTCATATAACGATCCTAGCGATACGACTAGCGCTAAGGATTCTGTAGCCCAGATGTGGACATTTCGAGAATTTTTCAGGGGAATAACTCATAAAGACACTTTAAGAATAGGTTCCATGTTTGCCGGAGCCACAGTCTTTATAGGTGCTGAACAAATATACAATAAGCAATACTGGAAGCTGCCTATAATCTATGGAGGACTTGGAGCTACTATCGGCCTTGGCATACACTATAATAAGCAGTTCAAAGACAGTGGGAACCAGCATGACAAGGATATGTCAAAATACATGTTCGCCAGTGCTGGTTTTCTGTATTGGGCAACCCTCATGGATGGAGTGTACAACTATAGACGGGATGTGCCGCACCAGCCAGGCAAGGCCACAATTTACTCTATCCTTGTGCCGGGACTCGGGCAGGCCTATAATGGAGAATATTGGAAAATTCCTATTTATTGGGGATTCATGATCGGTTCGTATCATTTCTGGGATCAGAACAGAACCAATTATAAGAAATACAAGCGTATTCACAATCTCGCCACTACCAAGGACAGCGGCTATGACGGCAGAATCACTGCCGAACAGGCTCTGTATTACAGAAATGTGTTCCGGCGGTACAGAGACTATTCAGTCGTGGCCTTCATAGGATCTTACCTCCTTCAGATAATTGATGCCAACGTATTCGCTTATTTGCAGGATTTCGAAGTCTCAGATAACTTGTCAATGAAAATCTCGCCTACTATAATATCCCCATATAATGAATATGCCTTCGATGCTAGAGGCCCAGCAAATTTCGGCACCCCGATGTACGGCATTGATGCGATTGGATTGAAAGTAGGTTTTACATTCTAGCACATGAAGAAATTTGAATATATAATATTCACAGTCCTGGCTATGCTAGTCTTTGCCTCGGCCCCTTCGGGCGCTCAGAGCAAAAAGGCTCTTAAGAAAGAAAACGAATATCTCAGAGCAACGCTAGACTCTCTTAGAAAGACACTAGACAGCCTTCAGGCAAGCATCAGCCACGATAGCGAGGCGATGGCAATCCTTGACATGCTGGAGGAGAACGACAGGAAAACTGCCGCTGGGCTAGAGCCTGAAGACTATAACGCAGACATAACGGACAGCCTGTTAACTGCGATGTATCGCCAGAAGCAGGGTGACACCATGAGCGTAGACCATGGATTTGACATGGATTCGGTTAATCTGACTTCGAACCTCCCAGATTCCGTTATAATGGAAAGGCTAGAGAGGCTGAATTCTTTCATAACCCTGCCGTTCAACCAGACAGTAAGGAACTACATTATCCTCTATTCCGAGAAAATGCCGGCTAAAATGACTCAGATGCTAGGTCTTTGTGAATATTACATGCCTATCTTCGAGGAGACTTTCAACAAATATAACCTTCCAGAAGAGCTAAAATACATGGCAATAATCGAGTCTGCGCTGAACCCTTTCGCCGTATCCAGGTCAGGTGCCAAAGGAATATGGCAGTTCATGTACCGCTCGGCAATTTTCTACGGGCTTAAAATAGACTCATACATAGACGAACGACTGGATCCAATAAAATCTGTTGATGCCGCCGCTCGCTATCTTAAAGATTCATACGCCCTATTCGGAGACTGGAATCTAGCCATTTCATCATACAATTGCGGCCCAGGCAATGTGAACAAAGCAATACGCAGAGCCGGCGGGAAGCGCGATTTCTGGTCTGTATATGACTACCTGCCAAGAGAGACAAGGGGATATGTTCCTGCTTTCGTCGGAGCGATGTATGCAATAAGATACGGCAGCGAATACGGATTGAAACCTGCCAAAATTCAGATGCCGCCACAAGTCGATACATTCGAGATTCATAGGAACGTGCATTTCCAGCAGATCAGCTCAGTCGTTGGCATTCCGCTTGACGTCGTGAGGACGCTGAATCCTCAGTACATCAAGGATGTGATTCCCGGCCAGAGCGGAACATGTGAATTAAGACTTCCGTTCAATTACACGAACACATTTCTTGAGCAGGAAGACTCTGTCTACGCCTACAAAGCCGATTCTCTGCTGAACCCAAAGACGCTGCTTGAGAATTCTGGCAGTCGAGCAACGAAATCAGACGGCTCAAGGACAGTCTATCGAGTGAAAAAAGGCGATTATCTGGGCAGGATAGCCAGGAAATATCATGTTTCCGTCGCCCAGCTGAAGAAATGGAATCATCTGCGTAGCGACCGCCTGCAAGTAGGTCAAAAAATCTACATTTACGGTCGTTAGCATATTCATAAATCAAAAACTAATTGCAGCTTGAGTTCGGTGCGGTTTTCATGACCCGCCGACTTGAAGTATTGCACCCTCATTACCTTTGCGTAAATTTTTATGCTTCTCCATGACCGCTCATGGAGCCTGAACTTGCATCCGCCAGTCCATGCTAGGCTTAATCCCCGGCCATAATATGCAGGAACGGAGAAATTGCCTGGAGCATCCCTTTCGTAGGAATATATCCTATCATCCCAATTATCGATCCTGAATACCGTGCCTCGAAGATATGCCGAGAGACAATCCGTCTTCCTACCCCCTTCTACGTATGCCAGTGCGCCCAGAGACCTGCACAAAAGTCCCTCTACTCTGAATCTTCCAGTCCACGAAGGTCCATCTGAGATGCCATAGACTGATGACATTCCAGAACTAGAATAATCAAGATCCAGCCTCACATCGGTCCTGTAGCGAAGCGCATCATATGGTCTTAGCCGTTCCGACGCCCTGACAGATAAAACCATGTTCTTATATATCTGCATCGGTAATTTAAGCAGGAATTTGCTCTGTACTTCATCCGCATCCGCCTTCCTAGCCACGTCTGCGGTAAAGAAAAAGCCACGGCGTTCCAACCCAGCTGAGACAGCATATTCATTAGAAGTCTTGCTCCAGCTTCTTATGCCGCCAGTATAGTCACTTTCAAAATTCGAGGGGTAATACCTGGCAGCGGACGAAAGCTTCCAATCCTTTTCTAAATTGAATATAACACCAGCAACTCCTGCAAAACAGCCGTGGCAAATATCATACGCAGCTTCTCCAAATATGTCGGTACCTCTTATCGTACACCTTAAATCGACAGAAGCCTTCCTGCTTGTTCCTGTGATGCCTGCCTGACCACTCCTGCCAAGCCATGTCACGTTAAAGACCGGCAGGACTGATACATTGCTTTTCCCGGACTCCATACGTTTCCGTAGACCGGGGAAAGATGCCAGTGCTGAGACTACGAATCGGCCAAGATAAATGTTCCCGGCTGCTCCCCTGTGCGAGCCTTGAGGAGAAAAAGACCATGAAGGCGATAACCCTGCAGGGCGACGCATGAATGACGACGTCCCAGAGAATCCGCTCAGCGAGAATCCGCTCCAAAGGCAAAGGCCTTGGCCAAAACGAGCATTGAAATCTCCTAATATAAAATTATAAGGCAGCCTTCCTCCATGGAGAGCGACATTAAAAGTGAACGAGGGATCTCTTTGAGAATATGTGTTTCTAATCGCAGTCGAAGCCTCTGCATATTCTTTAAATCCTATCTTATATTTCAAGCCCTCGCTGAACTTGCCGTCTCGCACGCTACCATTTAATACAGCTGCTTGCGATATGAGCGGAAGCGAGAATGTTTCGCCGGCCTTCTTAGCGCTCCTCAAAGAAATGAATGGTTTCAAAGAAGAAACATATTCTTCTCCAAAGCCATCTATTGCGGCAAGTTCCATGAAAGAAAGGATATCGCCATTGCGAGCCTTGTAATCGGACAAGCTCGCTGCCTGGTACTGGGTCATGAGACCACTCGAAACCAGTTTTGAAAGATTCAGGAAGTTGATTTCTAAAGGCATAGAAAACATATTGGCATATTTCTCAACCTCTTGCTCATCCAGGTCCTCCATGTTCTCTGCTCCTGTCAGGTATAGAATCGCCCGCACCTGCTCATCAGTCTGGGCTCCTGACCTCACGGACAGGAGCAAAGATATAATGAACAGAACCAGCAATAGCGATATCCTCATAAAACTTAAACTATGAAAACTTCGATTGCAAGATAGGCCGAGCAAACGTAAATTTTAAACAAAAACAGAAATACTTATGACAAAATTCTTTATTCTTCGTAAAGAATTTTATAATTTTGAAGTTCAATATTTGAGGAAATGAATAGAATCCGACTTCACGACAAGACTTTCAGGCCGTTCATACCTAATGAGCAGATTGAAAAGGCCATTGACAATGTCGCCGCGCAGCTAAACAGAGATTATGATGGTTGCTCCGACATTCCGGTGCTCCTATGCGTGCTAAATGGTTCAATATTGTTCACGGCCGAACTGATGAAGAGGCTCACATTCAACTGCGAGATTGTTTCAATGAAACTCTCTTCTTATGTCGGCACGCATTCGTCTGGCAAGACTCGCGAGGTAATGGGCCTGACTGGAAGCGTGAAGGGCAAGAGAGTCATCATCGTTGAAGACATCGTGGACACAGGACAGACCATCGTAGAATTGAAGAAAATCATGACAGAGAATGGAGCTAAGGAATCGAAGGTCTGCACAATGCTGCTGAAACCCGCAGTCTACGGCAAAAATGTAAAACTAGACTACGTGGGCATGGAGATTCCTAACGATTTCATAGTGGGTTTCGGACTGGACTACGACGAGATAGGGAGAAATTACAAAGACATTTATGTTTTGGATACGAATATGAAATATTTCATTCTTTTCGGGCCTCCAGGTGCTGGGAAAGGCACCCAGGCCGCAGCAATGGTAGAAAAATGCAACTTATGCCACATTTCCACTGGGGACTTGCTTCGCGGCGAAATGGCTAATGGAAGCGAGCTGGGGCTAAAGGCAAAAGCTCTCATAGAGGCTGGCGAGCTGGTTCCAGATGAGATAGTAGAGGGGATGATAGAGAACAAATTCAAGACAGTCACAGACGTTGACGGATTCCTGCTGGACGGTTTCCCTAGGACCATCGCCCAAGCCGAGGCCTTGGACAAAATGCTGGACAGGTCAAAAGAAAAGGTCAACGCAGTAGTGTCCCTAATGATTCCGGACTCTATGATCAAGGAAAGAATCAAACACCGCGCATCAATAGAAGGAAGAGCCGATGATGCAAAAGACGAGACTATCGCCAACCGCATCAAGACATATCACGAGAAGACAGAGCCACTCGTGGACTACTACAAGAGGGCTGGAAAATATTACGAAATTGACGGCACCGGCACCATAGAGGAAGTGCGCCAGAGAATCTCTGACCTTCTGGATAAGTTTTAGGAATATATCACATGCCGGACTCTAACTTCATAGACTACGTCAAGATTCACTGTGCATCGGGGCATGGTGGAGCTGGTTCGGTACACCTTTACAGGGCGAAATATATCGCGAAGGGTGGACCTGACGGAGGTGACGGCGGTCGCGGAGGGCATATCATATTAAAAGCCAATCCTCAGCTATGGACGCTCATACATCTGAAGTATCGCAAGCATGTCAAGGCAGAGGACGGAGGAAAAGGCGAAGGCGGATTAAGAACAGGCAAGAACGGCAAGGACGTTGTCTTGGAAGTACCAGTTGGCACGGTGGCGAAAGATGGAGAGACTGACGAAGTCTTATTTGAGCTGCTGGAGCCAGGAGAGGAGAAACTCCTTTGCAAAGGTGGCCGCGGAGGGCTCGGAAACAATAATTTCAAAACTCCGACGCTGCAGACTCCACGTTTTGCTCAGCCAGGCGAAGACGGACAGGAAGGCTGGTATATTCTTGAATTAAAGATTCTTGCTGACGTAGGTCTGGTAGGATTCCCGAATGCAGGAAAATCCACTTTGCTGGCCTCCATCACTTCTGCCAAGCCAAAAATCGCAAATTACGCATTCACTACGCTTGAGCCGAACCTGGGCATTGTGAAATATTACGATGACAAGTCGTTCGTGATGGCAGATATTCCTGGAATAATAGAGGGCGCTCACGAAGGGAAGGGTCTGGGAATACGTTTCCTGCGTCACATAGAAAGGAATTCAGTGCTGCTATTCATGGTTTCCGCCGAAGAAGAGGATATAAATAAAGGCTACGATACCCTGCTGGATGAGTTAAAAGAATACAATCCTGAGCTGCTGGACAAGGGCAGGGTGCTTGCCATCACTAAATGCGACATCATCGATAAGGAGATTGAGGCAGACCTTGCAAAGAGCCTCCCTAAAGACATTCCTCACGTATTCATCTCATCAATTTCGGGCGAAGGCTTACAGCAATTAAAAGATATATTATGGCAGGAATTGCATTCATAGACTTCATTCAAGGCATCGACGAGGACATAACCCTATTCATAAACAGCTTTCACTCTGTTGCGTCGGATCAATTCTGGCAATTCTGCTCCAACAAGATAGCCTGGATACCGATTTATGTGTTTGCCGTTATATTCTTGATTAAGACTATTGGCTGGAAAAGGTCATTGGCGTTCCTTGTTGCAATAGGCCTAGGATTATTATTCTGCGACCAGCTGGCTAACCTAGTTAAGGATGCCGTGTCCAGGCTGCGTCCGAATTACAGCTATGGCACAACTCAGCAGGGTCTTATAGTTCTTGAGAGCCACGGAGGTTTCTTTGGATTCTTCTCCGCACATGCAGCAAATGCCTTTTGCATAGCCACATGCTATAATAAAGGACTGAAATATGGGAAATATGAACATTCGAAGGCAGTATCTGTCTCCGCATACGTCTGGGCTGCTCTCGTGGCCTCAAGCAGGGTTTTCGTAGGCAAACATTATTTTGGAGATGTCTTCGTCGGCACTATCTTCGGCCTGGTAGTCGGCCTAATCCTTTCAAATGTCACTGTCTTGATACTTAAGCGTATTGAAGAAGGGTATTTTAAATTCGGTAATATGACGAAGGCAAGGCAGTGAACCTAAAGTTCCAGTACGACTTTCTCCATCTGGATGCTGTGAGAACCCTTTATAAGAATAGTGCTTTTCTCAACAGGATGGTTCTTTATATATTGCGCCAGCTCATCAGATGTACCGAACAGTTGAACCTTGCTAGAAGTTTTCTCTTCCTCTGCAGCTTTTTTGAATTCATCTCCCACCAAAAAGACTCCTTGAAGATTCATACTCAATAGCCTACGAACGACAGAACGGTGTTCGGCGACAGACTCGTCTCCCAGCTCCCTCATGTCCCCAAGCATCACGACTTTTTTTCCAGCAACGACTGTCTCAAGATTATCCAAAGCTGCGTTCATGCTGGTTGGATTGGCATTGTAAAAATCTTCAATCAATATATTCTTTGGTGTTCTGGCCATCTGAGAACGATTATTCGACGGAATAAATTCCTCTACCGATGAAATCGCATCTTCCAGACTGACACCGAAATGCAGGCCAATCGCTAGAGCCGCGGCCACATTATTCGCATTGTAGGCCCCTACCAGATGGGTTTCCATGCCCAGCAGGGTTTCCTCCTCGGAATATTCGCCAGGATGCTCTGGAATTGCCATTCGAACGAAAGGATGTTCGGCATCTGAAGGCAGCACCTCTGCACCCCAATAACCGATGCCATATTCAATGATGTTCAACCCACTGCGCTCGGAGGCCATTTCTTTCAATATTGGGTCGTCTGCATTAATGAATATGCTTCCGTGGCGTTCAGCAATATAGTCATAAAGCTGTCCCTTGGCCTTTTTCACGCCCTCAAAGCTGCCGAAGCCTAGCAGATGGGCCTTACCGACGTTAGTGATCA
The DNA here is from genome assembly GCA_028724885.1 of Bacteroidales bacterium. Classification (GTDB taxonomy): domain Bacteria; phylum Bacteroidota; class Bacteroidia; order Bacteroidales; family UBA932; genus Cryptobacteroides. The sequence goes on from JAQYTJ010000040.1 coordinate 17,105, forward strand.
ATCCATAGTCTGGCTCGCAGACAGCGACTAGGTGCTTAATGTCGTCTGGGTGGCTAGCTCCCATTTCAATCACCGCCAATTCAGTCTTGTCGTTGATTTTAAGCAGAGAAAGAGGCACTCCAATGTCATTATTCAAGTTGCCCTCTGTGGCTGTCACATTATATTTTTTTGTCAGAACTGATGTTATTAAATTTTTAGTTGTTGTCTTGCCGTTTGTCCCGGTCAGGCCTATCACTGTAAGTCGTTTCCCGTTCACGAAAGTGTGTTCCCTGTGCCAGTGGGCCAGGTATTGAAGCGCTTTCAGCGTATCTGGCACAGCAATTATCCGTTCTTCGTCCGATGCAGCATATTCATTAACTATGGCATAGCTAGCCCCTTTTTCCAGAGCCACCGCAGCATACTTGCTGCCATCGAAGTTCTCGCCTTTCAGGCCGAAGAATAGCTCTCCACCCCTTATGGCCCTCGTGTCTGTAGAAACGCCAGAGGACTTCTTGAACAATTCGTATAATTTTTCGATTTCCATTGATGTTGTTTTTAGATTCCGACTTTCGTCAGGATGACGGGAGAGTGAGAATAAGACTCTGCTGTCATCCTAACGCCCTACCACTGTCATCCTGAACGCCCTCCACCGTCATCCTGAACTTGATTCAGGATCTACTTTTTCCCAGTGCTGCCCCAGCCCCCAGAGCCACGCTCAGTCTCGGACAACTCATCCACGTTCTCCCATTCTACTCTCTCGTGCCTGGACACTATCATCTGAGCGATTCTCTCGCCAGGGACTATCTCGAAAGGCTCGTTGGAAAGATTCACGAGAGACACCCTCAGCTCACCTCGAAAATCAGCGTCAACGGTACCAGGAGCATTGATGATAGTAATTCCGTGCTTCGTAGCCAAACCGCTGCGAGGGCGAACCTGAGCCTCATATCCGACCGGCAGTTCTATGAATATGCCGGTCGGCACAAGCCTGCGTTCAAGTGGCTGCAAAGTGAATGGCTCGTTTACGTTCGCATGCAGATCCATTCCCGCAGATGCCTCAGTGGCATACGCCGGATTGTCCCACTTGCTCTTATTAACTATTTTAACTTTCAACATATTATTTTTCATCTGCGACGACTATCTCGTCCACAACTTCTGATTCTTTTTCTGCCTCGCCTTTCTCTTTATCAGTAATGATCAAGTTCAGCACCACGCCCACGATGGATGCAAGTCCTATTCCAGCAAGAGAGAATTTCCCGAAACTAATCACTGCCCCACCGATGCCCACCGTAAGGATAATTGAGGCGATGACAAGGTTGCGGGACTTGTTCATGTCTATCTTCGCTTTAATCATATTGTTGATTCCGACCGATGCTATGGTGCCGAACAAGAGCAGCATTATGCCACCAAGTACTGCCGTAGGGATGGTCTGAATCGCGCCACCAACCTTGCCGACCAACGAGATTACTATGGCTGAGATGGCGGCTATGCGCATGCAGGAAGGGTCAGTGACCTTCGTGAGAGCAACAGCTCCCGTAACTTCTGAATATGTAGTAACGGGTGCACCGCCTAGGAAAGCCGCCAGAGAGCAGGCTAGGCCATCCCCTAGCATCGTCCTGTGAAGTCCGGGATTTTTTACGAAATCCTTTCCAGCAATCTCTCCTATCGCATAGATGTCACCGACATGCTCGATTATAGGGGCAACCGCCACGGGTGCCATGAAAAAAATCGCCTGCCACGAGAAGCTTATCTTCGTAAACTTAGGCAGAGCGAACCATGAAGCATTCGCAACCGGCGAGAAGTCCATGGAGCTGCGGTAAAACAGCACAGCCACTATATAGCCGACGAGAGCCCCGAACACTACGGGGATAAGCTTCACAACACCTCTTCCCCATATCGAGCAGACGATGGCGACGGCCAGCGAGACTAACGCCAGCACCCAGTTGCTGCTTGCCATGTTCACGCCCGTTCCTGCCAAAGATAACCCGATGAGAATAATCACCGGACCAATTACGATCGGAGGGAACAGTTTCTTTATAACGCTTATGCCAAACAGCTTTACAACCAAGCTCATCAGCATATATACCACGCCTACGGCAACCAAGCCGCAGAACATTCCAGGCATGCCGTAAAGCTCAGTAGCTTTAACTATAGGTGCGATGAATGCGAAGCTACTGCCCAGGTAAATCGGGACTTTTCCGCCTGTCACACCGTGAAATAGAAGAGTTCCCAAGCCTGCTGCGAGAAGAGCGATAGCTGGATCGAATCCGACCAATAATGGAACAAGAACCGTGGAGCCGAAGGCCACGAACATGAACTGAACGCCGACAATAGTACGTTTCAGCGAAGATAAAGTGTGATCTGCCATTGGTTGATTATTATGCAGGATTCAAATATATGCAAAAAACAGCTATACTTTCTATGCTGGAACTCAAAACATATTAACAGCATAATCAACAAAAGACGGAAGGCTATTTGCAGGCACGCCAGTAAAGCACTCCGGCGATGATAGCGAATATGAAGTTCGGCAGCCATAGAGCTAGCGCTGGCGGAAGCGTGTCACTGTAGACGAACATCTGGCTGAACCGTAAGAACAAGATGTATGTAAAGCTAAGCGCTATTCCCAAACCAATGTTTAATCCTATTCCGCCACGACGCTTCCTCGAAGAAAGACTCACGCCTATGACGGTCAGGATGAATGCAGAAAACGGAAGCGCCAGCCTAGTCTGTTTTTCTATCTGAGCATACATGACGTTCGCATCCCCTCTGGATTTCTGGATCTTGATAAGCTGGTTCAGAGGCCCGAAAGGAAGGGTTTCCACAGTCTTCTTATTCCTATAGAAATCCGTCACGGTAAGGTTTAAGACTGTGTCTTTCTCCGTTCCGAAAGTAACCTTATCTGCAAGTCCTTCTGGATTGTAATCTCTGACGAAATATTTCTTGAGTTTCCAGCCGCCGAATGTACTGTCCCATGCTGCTGTCTCGGCAGTAATTTTCTCAATCAGCTTGTTATTCTCGATTTTTTCGAGAGAAAAATTGTACGCTGTGTTATTCCAGCTGCTGAAAGACTCCACATAGACGAATTCACCTGGATTCAGCTGATAATGCACGTCCCTGGAACTGAGCGCCTTTCGGTTCACTTTTGTGTACTGCGCTTCGAACTTCACCCGGACGGTGTTCGCCCGAGGTATCACCCACAGATTCAAGCCTAGTGACAGCAGGGCGATCAGCAGGGCGGAAAGCATGTAAGGATACATCATCCGGTGGAAGCTGACGCCGCAAGAAAGGATAGCGATTATCTCGCTGTTGGCAGCCATTCTGGACGTGAAGAATATGACCGTTATGAATACGAACAGGGGACTGAACATATTCATGAAATACGGCACAAAGTTTACGTAATAGTCGAATATGATAGCGTGCAGAGGGGCTTTTTTCTCAACGAAGTCGTCCACCTTCTCGCTTATGTCAAAGATAATCACAATGCCGATGATAAGCACTAGGGCTATGAAGAAAGTCACGATGAACTTCTTCATTATGTACTTATCTATCTTCTTGAGCCTCAAGTCCATATATCCCTATAATCTCTCAGAAACCTTTTTCACGACAGCCTCTTTCCAAGATGCGAAGTCCCCTCTATGAATATGCCAGCGCGCCTTTCTCACTATGTCCAGATAGAAAGCCAGGTTATGCTCTGTGGCTATCATCGCAGCCGTGAGTTCCTTTGCCACGAACAGGTGGTGAAGGTAGGCTTTTGAATACGTTTTATCAACAAACGATGTACCACGAGGATCCAGAGGGCCGAAATCCTGAGCCCACTTAGCATTCCGCATATTCATGACTCCATTCCAGGTGAACAGCATTCCGTTGCGAGCATTCCTAGTAGGCATCACACAGTCGAACATGTCCACCCCTCTTGAAATGGCCTCCAATATGTTCGCAGGCGTCCCCACTCCCATCAGGTAGCGAGGCTTATCTTCCGGAAGCATCGGGCAGACGAGTTCTATCATCTCATACATTTTCTCAGTAGGCTCCCCCACTGCCAGCCCGCCAATTGCATAGCCCCCTATGGCATCGCTGTCACCACTCAATTTCAGGATATGATCCACAGCACTCTTCCGAAGCTCTGGATAGACACAGCCCTGGATAATGGGAAACATCGACTGAACATAGCCGTAGAGCGGCTCAGTCTCACAGAAATGCTTGAAATACCGTTCCAGCCAGCACTGAGTAAGCCTGAGAGATTTGGCTGCATATTTTTCATCAGCATCTCCAGGGCAGCACTCGTCCAGAGCCATCATTATGTCTGAACCGATAATCCTCTGCGTGTCAACATTGTTCTCAGGAGTGAAGGTGTGCCTGGAGCCGTCAATATGGGACTGAAACGTGCAGCCATCATATGTGATTTTCCTGATTTGCGTCAGCGAAAACACTTGGAAGCCGCCGCTGTCTGTCAGGATTGGCTTGTCCCAAGATTCGAACTTATGTAGACCGCCAGCCTTCCTGAGCGTGTCCAGACCAGGACGCAGGTAAAGATGGTAGGTGTTGCCTAAAATAATCTCGGCCTTGATGTCCTCTACGAGATCCCTATGATAAGTCCCTTTAACTGCCCCCACGGTGCCAACAGGCATGAAGATAGGCGTGTGCACTTCGCCATGATCCGTGGTGAAGACTCCAGTCCTCGCATTCGATGCTGGATCTATTGCTGTCTGAACAAATTTCATCTTGGAAATAATCAGGTTTCAAAGATAGGCATTTTTAGCATAAAATATTTAACTTTGTTTAATTTGAATTTATTTAGAAACCAAATATGAAGAATAAACTGATTAGCCTAAGGCTGATAATCATGAACTTCCTCGAGTTCGCAGTATGGGGTGCTTACCTCACTTCCATGGGCAGTTTCCTAGGGAAAGCAGGACTAGGCTCTCAAATCTGGCTGTTTTTCGCTACCCAAGGCTTCGTGTCCATATTCATGCCAGCCCTTGTGGGCATAATAGCCGACAAATGGATACCAGCGCAGAAGACTCTATCACTCTGTCATCTAATTGCTGGAGCAGCAATGGTGGCTACCGGCCTATACGCCATGAATAACGTAGTTCTGACCGACGGGGCTTACGTGACAGCGTCTAACTTCAGCTTCGGGACATTTTACGCATTATATACCATTAGCGTCGCATTCTTCATGCCGACCATAGCCATAGCTAATTCCGTCGCCTACGCCAACCTTGAGTCAGCGGGAAAAGACCCAGTCGTCGCATTCCCACCAATCAGGGTTTTCGGCACGATTGGGTTCATAGTCACGATGCTGTTCGTTAATTTCATGAGAGACCCACAGGAAATACAATACCAGCACAGCTATTACCAGTTCATCACATCAGGCACTCTAAGCATCGTTCTATTCGCATATGCGCTAACTCTTCCAGGCGTTCCGATTGAGAAAAACAGCAGTAAGAGTTTCATGGAACAGACCGGACTCAAGGCATTTTCTCTATTCAAGAAGAAGGAAATGGCCATTTTCTTCATTTTTTCAATGCTTCTGGGAGCTGCCCTGCAGATCACGAATGGTTACGCTAACACGTTCATCTCGTCTTTTGCAAACAATCCAGAATATGCCAGCACCTGGGGAGCCAATAATGCTAATGCACTGATCTCGATCAGCCAGATGTCTGAAACTCTCTGCATCCTGCTGATTCCATTCTTCATGAAGCGCTTTGGGATAAAAGTCGTGATGCTTATCTCCATGTTCGCCTGGGTATTCAGATTCGGTCTGTTTGGTGCTGGCAACCCTGGGGCTGGGGTTTGGATGTTCATCCTCTCCTGCCTTGTATACGGCGTGGCCTTCGATTTCTTCAACATCTCGGGTTCCCTGTACGTTAACAAAATGACAACAGAAAACATTCGATCTAGCGCTCAAGGCCTATTCATGCTGATGACGAACGGCTTAGGAGCCTCAATCGGTACGTGGGTTGCAGGTAAAGTCGTTAACCACTATGTCTACAACGCTGCAAATCCAGACTGGTCCGTTGCTTGGTACGTTTTCGCTGGATATGCCTTCGTCGTCGGCATCCTATTCCTGATTCTATTCAGGGATCCCGATAAGCATAAATCCGAAGCTGTCGCATAGCCATGCTACTCTGTTCGGCATAGATTAAAGACTTTCCGATTTGTCATGCAATATCTAATATCGAAGCACCAGTATTCGTTGTGGGGCCTCGAATTGCAGGAAGACGTCATGTAATTAGGATTGAACCCGCTTAGTACCAACTCGGTCATGCTAATTGACTTAACTTTGCCGTCAACTAAAGCATCCAGAATCTCGTAGTTCCGGCTGAGGGCATTGAGTATCTTGAGGCGCTTGTTGCGGAACTTCATCTTCGAGATGCTATGATAATGGTATTTGTTCTTGCAATGGTTAGAACAGAAGACCTTATCCTTTCTGCTGCCATAAGGAATAGGATTCCCACATTCCAAGCAGCTCCTCCCCTCGTATTCTTCTTTCTCGCTCATAATCTCCCCCCTCTCTGTCTTAGTTCAAAATTGAGAAATGCGAGGAACATTAACAAATGAAAATGGAAATTCAACGCAAAGATTTTTTGAGGCACCTGGATTTTTTTCAAAAGGACGCATGAATATGCTGCCTTGACGCACAATAATTTTTTTATCCTGGCAAAAAATTAAAAGTAAGATAAAGAAACAGAAAAACATTAAAAATGTTTCTTTCAGAGTGCTTCTGTTGCGAATTTTTCTACTTTACTTTGCATCTAGCTAAACACAAACGTGAAAAATGGAACAGCTAAACAGAATCGAAATCCGTGGCAATGTCGGCAATGTCAACATCGTCAAGGTCGGAGAGGGGAAAGTCGCTCATTTCTCCGTAGCAACGAATTACGCCTATAAAGGCAGGAACAACGAGCCTGTGATCGAGACGACCTGGCACACAGTAACCGCCTGGGAGGGGAAAAACATTCCAGACCTAGGGATCATATCTAAAGGATGCCCTATTTACGTGCGGGGAAGACTTAAGAACCAAAAGTACAAGGCCAGCGACGGTATCGAGAGAACAAGCTACGAAGTCATCGCAGATATCGTAGAGCCTGTAGATAAACAGACTGCGGCTCAATACGGGGGATGATCTTCAGGCATTACTGAGACAACCGATTAGTTGTCATTCCGCTCGGTAGCAAAGAGGGGCAGGTTATTGATAGAGAATTTGCTACCGAGTTTTATTTTAACAAGAACTTAATATAGTATATTACTTCAAGAAACAGTTGTATTATAATTACTTACGCACATTAATATCAATAAAATTTCAGATAAAAGCTTGCAATTCTAAAAATAATAACTATATTTGCATCAGGCTTTTCGGTAAGCGGAAAGGCCGGGGAAAGCCGAAGCGGAATCCCTTGATAGCTTTCAAGGCCGCCAAGCAGCAGAAATGCCGGTAGCCAAGACTCCTTCTCCGGAATTCCTTACCGCAACGTGAAGTTTTAGAAGGATAAAGTCCCGAATTTTTCTTCGGGACTTTTCGTTTGCATCTAGTTCTGTCACACTTTATAAAACCATGCCACCAGGATGGCGAAAAACTTCGATGGGAGGATCTTTTTAGCGAACACAGCCAGCTTCTCGAGAGAATCCGAAATCACATATGAGTTCCGTGGATTTTTCTTAGAGACGATCTTCACGACCTTCATTGCAAGCACATCTGGCCCCATCCCATTAGTCTCATCATTCTGAAAGCTCTCCAGTGATCGAGCATATTTCGGATAGGAATTCGAAACTGATGCTGGATCTATGCACTGACGAGATGAAGTGAAGTTCGTATGGAAATCTCCAGGTTCTATGACTATGACCTTCACGCAAAAGTCACGAAGTTCCAGCCGCAGAGCCTCACAATAGCCTTCAATAGCGAATTTACTGGCGGAATAAAGACCTTGGAAAGGAAGTCCGATTAAGCCGCCTAACGAGCTTATGCACAATATTTTGCCGCTTCTTTGTTTCCGCATCACAGGAACGACATGATGTAAGAAACGCACCATTCCGAGCCAGTTCACATCCATCTGCCTGCGAGCCTGCTCAATGGAGCAGCATTCCAGAGGGCCACCAAACCCCATGCCTGCATTATTGATAAAGACATCTATGCAGCCTTCTTGCTTAAGGACTTCGTTCACTGCTGCCTCAACCGATGTGTCATCTGTAACCTCAGCCTGAATATAATGTACCCTAGGCAGAAATTCCTTAGCATGTCGATGCGTGCCGTAAACAGTATGGCCTTCCCAAGAAAGCCTCTCAGCCATGGCACGACCGAAACCAGAAGTAATGCCCGTTATGAGGACGATCATTTAATTATCTCAAGTTTATGAAATATGTTGTCTAGGATGTCGATGCCCTTATCAACCTGCTCCATAGAATGCGTGGCCATAAGTGCGAAGCGTATGATGATTGAATCCTGCGGCACTGCAGGAGGAATTACAGGGGTAATGAACAGCCCATCTTCCAAGGCCATTTTCACGGCAGAGAGACATTTCTCCGTATCGCGAACGTAAAGAGGGAAGATAGGTGATTCTGTAACGCCTATGTCAAAACCTCTGCGAATAAACTCCTCGTGCGCATGATTTGTCATCTCCCACAGATGCTGAATCCTCTCCGGCTCGGTGAGCATAATGTCCAACACTTTGTTCACAGCAGCAACATTAGCAGGGGGCATGGATGCGCTGAATATAAGTGATCTGGCGCAGTGCTTAATGTAATTTATGACAGGTTTGCTGCCAGCTATGAATCCACCTAACGAACCGAAAGACTTCGAGAAAGTACCCATGATAAGATCAACCTTTTCAGTAAGCCTGAAATGGTCCACTGATCCTCTTCCATGGTCGCCGAAAACGCCGAATCCATGAGCATCATCTACCATGACAGCAGCATTATATTTCTCTGCGAGGTCGGTTATAACTGGCAAGTTCGCGAGATCTCCTGTCATAGAGAACACCCCATCGACGACTATCAGTTTTGGGGCGCCTGGCTCAGCAAGCTTGAGTTTCTTCTCAAGCGTGGCCATATCATTGTGGGCGAACTTGAAAACCTTGCTCTTGGACAGGCGCGCTCCATCTATGATGCAGGCGTGATCGTAAGAATCCAAGAACAGATATCCTCCATGAAAACCAAGAAGGCCGACTACGCCAAGGTTTACTTGGAATCCAGTACTGAACGTCACGGCATCTTCTTTGCCGACAAATTCAGCAAGTCTCTTCTCTAGAGCCACATGGATATCGAGCGTGCCATTCAAAAAACGAGATCCTGAGCAGCTAGTGCCATATTTATCAATGGCAGCCTTAGCGGCATCTTTAAGCCTAGGGTCATCCGACAGACCGAGATAAGAATTGGATCCGAACATCATCACGTCCCGAATCCCATTTATCTGGACTATAGGATCCTGACCGGATTCTATCGGCCTGTAATACGGATATATTCCCTTTGCTTTGACCTCCTGCGGTAAAGTATACCTGCCGCATATTTCGTTTAATAGTACGTTCATAGACAAGATATAAATCTAGTAAATTTAAGAAAAATACCTGAACATTTACCAGTTTCAACTTCTGGTCTATCATTAGCGACATTTATACATTCGCTCGTAATATGCCTGATAATCTCCTGACGTCACGTTATCAAGCCAATCCTGGTTGCCCAAGTACCAACGGACAGTTTTCTCCAGGCCTTCCTCAAACTGCAGCTGAGGCTCCCATCCAAGTTCCCTCTGAAGTTTTCGGCTGTCTATTGCATAACGCAAGTCATGCCCCTTTCTGTCTGTCACGAATGTTATCAGGTCATCATCAGCCCCTTCAGGGCGCCCCAGAAGCCTATCCACTGTCTTTATCAGAAGCCTCACGATGTCGATGTTCTTCCACTCATTGAAGCCTCCGATGTTGTATGTCTGGGCGACCTTCCCTTTATGGAATATGAGGTCGATGGCTCTAGCGTGATCTTCGACGTACAGCCAGTCACGCACGTTCTCACCTTTCCCATAAACTGGAAGAGGCTTACGATTGCGAATATTATTTATGAAAAGCGGAATGAGCTTTTCCGGGAACTGGTATGGTCCGTAATTGTTGGAGCAGTTCGTAACTATGGTTGGCATGCCGTACGTGTCGTGGTAAGCTCTCACAAAATGGTCGCTTGAAGCTTTAGCAGCAGAATACGGACTGTGCGGCTGATACCTTGTTTCCTCGGTAAAAAATGTCCGTCCGTAAGCCTTATGCCCAGCTGAAGAAGCCTTAGTCACGAATGGAGATTCAAGGCCTTCCGGATTAGTAAGTTCGAGAGCGCCATAAACTTCGTCGGTTGAAATGTGATAAAAACGCTTTCCCTCCCATCTGGAAGGCTCCCAGAATTCTCTCGCTGCTTGCAGAAGCGTCAGCGTGCCTAGCACATTGGTCTTCGCAAATATGAATGGGTCAGTGATGGAGCGGTCCACATGGCTTTCTGCGGCAAGGTGAATTATTCCGTCCACGTTATTCTCGCTGATAACCTTCTTAACTAATTCGTAATCACAGATGTCGCCTTTGACGAATGTGTAATTCGGCTTATTCTCAATGTCCGTCAGATTAGCTAGGTTTCCTGCGTATGTAAGCTTATCGAAATTGATTACATGATAGTCTGGATGCTTACTAACGAAAAGCCTGACGACATGGCTGCCTATGAAGCCTGCGCCACCAGTAATAATGATAGTCCTTGAATATCCCATATTCATAAAATTCTTTGCATTTTACAATATTCTTTAAAAGAAGGGTGATTTCTGTCTTTAGAGGAGAGAATCACATCCTTGTCAGGAAGCCCCCAGTCTATCCCGAGGTCTGGGTCGTTCCATGCAATTGCTCCTTCGTTCTGAGGTGAATAGAAATTATCGCACTTGTATTGGAAAATAACTTTGTTGCTGAGCACGCTGAAGCCGTGAGCGAACCCACGAGGGATAAACAGCTGACGATGATTCTTCCCGGAAAGCTCCACCGAGACATATTTTCCGAACGTCTTTGAACCTTTGCGCAAATCTACGGCGACATCCAGCACAGCTCCAGAAACGACTCTCACGAGTTTGGATTGCGCATGATTTCCCTCTTGAAAATGCAATCCTCTAACGACACCATAACTAGATTTGCTCTCATTGTCCTGGACGAAATTAATCTCTCCTACATTGGAGCAGAACTCTCTCTCATTGAACGACTCGAAAAAATATCCTCTTGGGTCCCTGAAAATCTTCGGCTCTATTATCAGCAAACCTTCAATATCCGTATTTAATATATTCATCATTAATTATTTGGAATATTCATCCTTCATCCGCCACCTTCAGAAGGTACTGCCCATACTGGTTATTCGTCATTGGTTCTGCCAAAGCACGCAGCTTCCCAGCGCTTATCCAGCCATTCCTGAAGGCTATCTCCTCCAAGCAGGCAATCTTCAGTCCCTGCCTGGTCTCTATTGCCTCTATGTAGCTGGAAGCTTCGTATAAAGAACTGTGAGTGCCTGTGTCTAGCCATGCAAATCCTCTCCCTAGCTTCTGGACTCGAAGCTCACACCTATTCAAGAACTCGGCATTCACGGAAGTGATTTCTAGCTCTCCCCTAGCGGAAGGCTTTATATGCTTTGCAATATCGACAACTTCGTTGGGGTAAAAATACAGGCCGGTAACAGCATAGTTGCTCTTAGGCGCTACCGGCTTTTCTTCGATGCTCAAGCAACTCCCTCGCTCATCGAATTCAGCCACGCCATAGCGCTGAGGGTCGCTTACCCAGTAGCCGAAAACCGTAGCTTTTCCCTCTTCCTCTGCGGTATGCACTGCCCCCTTCAACTGATCCTCGAAGCCTGCTCCTTGGAAGATGTTGTCTCCAAGCACAAGGCAGACGCAGTCGCTACCGATGAATTTTTCACCTATGATGAAGGCTTGCGCCAGGCCGTCAGGGGATGGCTGCTCAGCGTATGTCAAGGATATGCCGAAATCGCCACCGTCGCCAAGAAGCCTCTTGAAGGCAGACAGGTCTTGAGGTGTGGATATTAAAAGAATATCCCGTATCCCTGCTTCCATGAGCACGGAAAGCGGATAATATACCATTGGCTTATCGTAAACAGGCAGCAACTGCTTGCTGATGCCCTTCGTGACTGGGTAAAGGCGCGTGCCGCTACCCCCAGCTAAAACTATTCCTTTCATATTCATTGACCATTAGTTTCGTTCAGCCTATTAATACAGTCTTTCAAAGAATCTCTCCAATAAGGAATTCTAATTCCAAAGGTCGCTTTTATCTTTGTCTTGTCGAGAACTGAGAATTTTGGCCTCTCCGCCTTCGTAGGAAATTCTTCCGTATGGCAGGGTCGCACATCACATTCGATGTTGCTCAGATCACGGATTGCCTCTGCGAAATCGTACCACGAGATTGCTCCTTCGTTGCTGAAATGATATACGCCAGTCTTAGCTAATAGATTTTCTTCAATTATCTTGAATATGACCTCGGCCAGGTCTAACGCATAAGTCGGGGTACCTAACTGATCAAAGACTACCTTCACCGAATCTTGCTGGGACATCAGGGAGCGCATAGTCTTCACAAAATTTTTCCTATATGGCGAATAGAGCCAGGCCGTCCTAAGCAGGATGTACTTGCAGCCTGATTTCTCCAAGGCTTTTTCCCCAGCCAGCTTCGTGGAGCCATAGACTCCTAGCGGATACGTCTCCCAGTCTTCTTTGCAAGGCATTGGCCTGTCACCATGGAAGACATAGTCGGTAGATATGTGGATCATCGTCGCACCTCTCTCGGCAGCAACTTTCGCCAAGTTGCCAACCGCTGCGCAGTTCAGCAATTCAGCCCATACAGGGTCATCCTCTGCCCGATCCACATTCGTGTAAGCGGCGCAATTGACTATGACATCTACTCGCTCTGATTCACATACCAAGCGCACGGCATCCTCGTCCGTGATGTCCAAGCTCACAGTCTCCACGCCCTGAATGGTTGTTACGTCAGTGAATATGTAATGGTTACGGCTGCTGCCAGCCACGTTTCTGAGTTCGGTTCCTAATTGGCCGTTTGCTCCTGTGACCAAAATGTTCATGATAGACACAAATTTAATTAAAATAACTAAAGGTCAAAAGACATTGCAGGGGATTTTCCTCACCCATGCAGGCAATGGGTAAAAAATAATTTTGCAAGAAGAAAATCTACTATATTTGCAGGCATGGAAAAACAAACCATTTATCTGTTCACCGATGGGGCATCAAGCGGTAATCCCGGGCCTGGTGGCTACGGGGTGATATTGCGATGCGGAACATACGAGAAAGAGATGAGCGGCGGCTTCCAGAGAACCACGAACAATAGAATGGAGCTTCTGGCAGTGATAGTTGGACTCGAAGCCATAAAATGGCGGAATGCCAAAGTCGAGGTCTACAGCGACTCCACATATGTCGTGAAGGCTTTGAACGAGGGCTGGCTGGACGCTTGGATACGCAGGAACTGGAAGAAAGTGAAGAACATGGACTTGTGGATGCGTTTCCTTAATGTCTACAAGCAGCATAAAGTCACTTTTCACTGGCTGAAAGGCCATGCAGGGCATCCGGAGAATGAGAGGTGCGATGCCCTTGCAGTCGCAGCAGGTGCTGGAGCAGCGGCTGCGGGGGTCCAGCTCCCTGCCGATGAAGGATATTTGGCTCAAGCAGGGGAAGGCAATATGCTTGATTTTTCTTAAATTTACCGAAAATACAATTAAATATGTCAGATAAGAATAGGAAGCCTATCGTCGGGATAACGCAAGGCGATGGAAATGGAATAGGATACGAAGTCATCATAAAGTCTCTTGCCGATGCCAGGATGCTAGATTCATTCACGCCAATAATCTATGGGTCATCGAAAATTTTCGGATTTTATAAGAAATTGATCCATAACATAGAGAATATAGACACTTATGTAATTTCAAATGCAAAAGAGGTCAAGCCAAAGAAAGTGAACATAGTGAATTGCCTTCCAGACAACGTGTTCGTCGAGCCTGGCAAATGCACTCCCGATGCGGCCAAAGGTGCCATCTCGGCATTAAAGCGCGCATTGGATGACATCAAGGCCGGCGACATCGATGTACTGGTAACAGCCCCGATCTGCAAGAAATCTCTCGTGGATGAAGGCATTTCCAGCCTAGGCCACATGGACTTTTTGAAAGAAGAATTCAAAGTCGATGACGTAGCCATGTTCATGGTCTCTGATCAGATCAGGATTAGCACTGTGACAAACCACATCCCTTTAAGAGAAGTTCCTCAGGCCATTTCCATAGAGAAAATCGTGAAGAAACTCAGACTGATGAATGAATCCCTGAAACGCGATTTCGATGTCATACAGCCGAAAATAGCTGTGCTCGGACTCAATCCTCATTGCGGTGAGAACGGCCTGCTTAACGTTGAAGAAAAGGAGATGATCCTTCCTGCAATTAAGCAGGCTTCCGAAGAAGGCATTCTTGCATTCGGGCCTTACTCTGGAGACGGGTTCTTCGGGTACGGAGAATACCAGAGATTCGATGCGACTCTAGCCATGTACCACGATCAAGGGTTAGGACCTTTCAAAGCAATCTCTTTCGAGGACGGAGTGAATTTCACTGCAGGCCTGCCTATAGTTCGCACCGCCCCAGATCATGGAGCATCCTACGACATCGCTGGCAGGGACGAAGCAGACCCTCAATCCATGATGTCTGCCATATACACAGCGATCGATATTCTTCGAAGGAGAGAGGCTTATGACAAACTGAAAGCTTCGGTATCGTTCAAAAGCACTCAGGATATCTTAGAGTAATCCTTGACGTTATACTTATCCTTGCGCAGTTCTGCAGCAAGGCTTTCGTTCTCCGGCTTCTCTAGCGTAGGGTCCTGGGCCAAGATATGCTCTGCATACGATCTGGCATCGGATAGTATCGTGCCATCATGAGTGAGCGACGCTATATTCAATTCTATCGGGAGGCCGCTCTGCTGGGTGCCTTCCAAGTCACCCGGCCCTCTCATCTTCATGTCTTCTTCCGCAAGGTCGAAGCCATTCTCCGTGGCGCACATGAGGTTCAGCCTTTTCATGGACTCGTTACTGACCTTCCGCCCGTGCATCAGGACGCAGAAAGATTCCTCAGACCCCCTGCCTACGCGACCTCGAAGCTGGTGCAGCTGAGAAAGGCCGAAACGCTCGGCGCTCTCGATCACCATCACCGAAGCATTAGGAACATCCACGCCGACTTCTATTACAGTCGTTGACACTAGAATATTCGCTCTTCCCGATGCAAAAGCATTCATATTCAGCATTTTATCCTCGTTAGACTGTTGACCGTGCACTATCGCCACCTTGTAGCTAGGGTACGGGAAATGCTCCACTATGTCTTCATAGCCTTTTTCCAGATTATGGTAATCCAGCTTCTCGCTCTCAAATATCAAAGGGTAGACAATGAAGATCTGCCTGCCCAGAGAGATCTGTTTTGCCATGAACTTATAGAGAACAGGCCTTTTAGCCTCCCCGAAGCAATATGTTTTCACCGGCTTCCTGCCAGGAGGCATCTCATCTATGATGGAGACATCCAAATCGCCATAGAGAGTCATCGCCAGCGTGCGAGGGATAGGAGTCGCCGTCATCACCAGCACATGCGGAGGCACTCCTGCGTTGCCCTTAGCCCATAATTTCGACCTCTGGTCTACTCCGAAACGATGCTGCTCGTCTATGATTGCTAGCCCAAGGTTCTTAAATATGACATCGTCTTCTATGAGAGCATGGGTGCCAATAATAAGTTTCAGCGAGCCGTCGCGCAAACCTTCATGAATCGGTTTCCTGCTGGCTGGGGTCGTGGAGCCAGTTAGCAGCTCGCAGTGAATCCCTGTCGGGGCAAAGTATTTCGAGATATTCGCATAGTGCTGCTGGGCAAGCACTTCCGTCGGAGCCATGATGCAAGCCTGATAGCCATTGCCTATGGCAATCAGGGCAGTCAGCACTGCCACCATAGTCTTGCCGGAACCAACGTCGCCTTGAAGCAGCCTGTTCATCTGATGGCCGCTCATAAGGTCTGCCCTTATTTCTTTGATGACACGCTTCTGGGCACCGGTCAGTGAATATGGAAGAGCGTTATAGCAAACGTTGAACGGAGATCCGACTCTTAGCATCTTAATTCCCACCTCATTGCGGCTGCGAATATATTTCTGCTTCAAAAGCGAGAGTTGAAGCAAAAAAAGTTCTTCCCACTTCAGGCGGTAGCGAGCCTTGTCTAGAGATGCCTGATTGACAGGAAAATGAATATTCCGAATCGCGAAATTCAGTGGGCAAAGACCTTTTTCTCTAAGAATATAATCTGGAAGGGTTTCTTGAATATCTTGGATTCCCATGCCGATGGCAGCATCCATCATCTTATTCATTACCCTGCCAGTAATGCCTCCGTTCTTCAGTTTCTCTGTAGAAGCGTAGACTCCTGTAAGCGTCCCCGAAAAATTCTGCGGTCCTCCGGTCGGAGGGAAATCTATTTCCGGATGTACCATATTCAGTTTTCCATTAAAGAATGATGGCTTCCCGAAGAATAGAAAAGTGCTGCCCGCCTTTAATTTCTCGGCAGTGTATTTTATGCCTCTGAAGAACACCAGTTCCATCTGGCTGGTGTCGTCGGTTATCACTACGCTAAGTCGTTGTTTTCTGCCGGCACCTGTCACAGCGGAAGATATTACCTGGCCAAGCACCTGGACAAATGCGGCATCCGTTGTTATGGAGCCTATCTTCTGAATCGTGCTCCTGTCAATGTAGCGGAACGGAAACAGGTGCAACAGGTCGCCGATCGTGAAAACTTCCAGCTCGTTTTTCAGCAGCAGAGCCCGCTTGGGTCCCACTCCCGGCAGAAATTGTATGTCCGAGTCCAAAATGCTCCTATGCATATTCACAAATTTAATGAAAATTAAATGGAAATTGCCTATATTCGTGTGCCACATTCAGGTACAGAACAATTAGACTGTTCCATCCTGAACGGCACTGCCACCGTCATCCTTGAGCTGACTGCTGGTCATCCTGAACTTGATTCATGGTCTGAGTTTTAGACAACATAGATCCTGACTTTCGCCAGAATGACAAGAAGGGATGCCTAGCTGACAATGAAAAAGAGACACGAGTTAAACTATCACGAACATGATTTCAGAGTTGATTTCCAAATATATCTGGCTCATACAGACAATCTCCAGCTCCGGCCAATCGGGACTGAGCCTCGAAGACATCTCGAATAAATACGAGAGACGATTCTCCGTGTCTTATCCTAGAAGGACTTTCAACAACCACCGTGAAGCCATCGAAGCCATTTTCGGAATTGTGATAAAATGCGACAGGAGGACGAACAAATATTCCATCAACTATCCGGATGATGCGATGGACGAGAATTCCTCAACTCGGTGGCTGATAAAAACGTTCGCGGTCAAGAACGTATTGGACCTTGGCAAAGAAAGACTGTCTGGAAGGGTCTCGGTTGAGGATGCGCCCTCGGGCGAAAAAAATCTTCTGCCGCTAATGAAAGCGATGGAAGAGATGATGGAAGTTGAAATTGAATATCAGAAATATAAATCCATTTCCTCAGAACTTCTTCACGTTCAGCCATTTGCGCTTAAGCAGGACAAGCAGCGCTGGTACCTGGCCGGCTATTGCGAGGAGCGTGCGATTTCCAAAGAAGGCAATAGGTCGCCAAACTCTGACATACGAGCCTGGAGGGTGTACAGCCTTGACAGAATAATGTCAGTGAAGCAGACAGAAGTAAAGTTTTCGCTCCCAGGCGGGTTTGACGTGGATGACTGCTTCGCCCAGAGTTACGGTCCTTATCTGCCTAACGATGGCAGCAAGGCTGTCACGATCCGTTTCCGGGCAAGTGACAGCGAGGCAAAATACCTCCGTGACCTGCCGCTTCACAAATCGCAGAAAGAAGAATCCAGGAAGAAAGATTCAGGACATATTTTCAGCATAAAGGTAATTCCCAACACTGACCTGATAATGGAATTCTGCAAAAGGGGTTCTAGAGTCGAAGTGCTGGAACCGGCAGAGGTAAGGGAAAAGGTTGCTGAGGAAATCAAGAACGCTAACGAAATATATTGTAAAAAGAGATGAATAATATTTTTAAGGCTGCCTTTAGCGCAGCAGTTTGTGTAACGATGGTTAATTGCAGCACGCAGAATAACGAAAATGCTTCGGTCGAATACATCGGTCCTTCAGACATTAAGGTTGAGAACGGCCTGATGTCACCTGAGGTCATGCTGAACTTGGGCCGGCTATCGGATCCTCAGCTAAGCCCTGACGGGAAAACGATACTCTATGGTGTCTCTTATACTTCCATTGAGGACAACCGATCTTGCAGGAACCTGTTCCTCACCGGCGCTGACGGGAAAGATGCCAGGCAGCTTACGAAAGAGGGGGAAAGCCTATCCAATGCCAGATGGTCAAATGACGGAAAGAGCATATATTATATTCAGGATGGGCAGGTTTGGAAAGCCGCTTTTGATGGCTCGAGTTTGTCTGGAGCGAAGAAAATCACTGACATCGCATCTGGCGTAAGCGAGTTCAAGCTAAGCCCGGATGAAGGCATGTTATTGTTCACCAGCACTGTTCCCGGCCAGGTAAAAACGCCAAAGGATTACGATCCGAAACTAGACAAAGCCAAGGCATATGTTACCGAAGATCTGATGTACCGGCATTGGGATCATTGGACAACCGAGAGGCCTCAGGCATATATCGCCCCTCTTGGGCAAGGCGTAATCGACTCTACGAAGGCTGTCATCAATGTCCTAGGAGATGATGCCGGAAAATACGAGCTGCCGACGGAGCCTTTCAGCGGCATCGAGCAGCTTTGCTGGAGCCCGGACGGGAAGAAGGTGGCATATTCTTGCAAGAAAGTCGCGACCGGGAAGGAATATGCTTTCTCAACGGACACGGAAATATATTTATATGACGTCGCCTCCGGCAAGACTGCGGTAATCCCTATGGGCGGAGGCTACGATACCGATCCCGTCTGGAGTCCTGACGGTTCTCGCATAGCATGGATCAGCATGGCTCGCAACGGCTACGAGGCTGACAAGACTAGGCTTTTCGTGGCCGAAGTCGCTTCCGACATGACCGTTTCCGGAATATCCGAGCTGACAGGAGGTTTCAAGTACAACGCCACGAATCCGGTTTGGGCAAAAGACTCCAAGAGCTTGTATTTTTGCGCACTCACCGAAGGGCTACAGGCATTGTACAAAGTTTCCGCACATCTGGCAGATACCGAGGATTCCGCAGTCGTTCCGGTCAGAATAACTCCTGAAGATGCCTGGTACGATTTCGGCGGCATTTTTGGGCTCGCTGATGGTAAGCTGCTGGCCACCTACGATTCCATGGAGTTCCCTACTGAGCTGGTGGCCGTGAACGAGGCCGATGGCAGCTTCACCCAGATTACGAAAGAGAACGAGCATATTCTTGGGCAATTGAAGCCTTTCAAGACCGAAGAGAAATGGCTGCAGACCGTGGACGGGAAGGAGATGCTGACATGGATCCTGTACCCGCCTGAATTCGATTCCACTAAAGTGTATCCAGCCATCGAGATATTCCTAGGAGGGCCTCAGGGCACTCTTAGCCAGGGCTGGAGCTATCGTTGGAATTACCGCTTGATGTGCAACCAGGGCTACATTGTCGTGCTTCCTAACAGGCGCGGCACCACCGCATTCGGGCAGGACTGGTGCGAGGAGATTTCCGGAGATTACATCGGGCTGAACATGCAGGATTATCTTACTGCAGCCAATTACATAAAGTCGAAACCATACGTCGGGAAGCTGGCAGCATGCGGGGCATCCTATGGCGGATACAGCGTCTACTACATGGCTGGCATTCACGGGAATACCTACGACTGTTTCATAGCTCATGCAGGAATTTTCGATGAGAAGTACATGTACGGCGAAACCGAGGAGATGTGGTTCCCGAACTGGGACAACGGCGGGCTGGCAGAATATTCATATACGCCTGGCGAGGTTGGCCCTAAGGGTGACGGGGTGACTTTCGGCGGAATCCAGCAGGCCGGATCGCCGTGGAGCAATGCTCCTAAGGCTCGCAGGCACTACGCCAATTCGCCTGACGTTAACGTGACTAAATGGCACACGCCGATTCTCTGCATCCATGGCATGATGGATTACCGCATTCCTTACGATCAAGGCATGGAGGCATTCAACTGCGCACAAATGATGGGCGTGCCTTCCAAGCTGATCGTGTTCCCGGAAGAGAACCACTGGATCCTGAGGCCTCAGAATGCCTTGTTCTGGCATAGGGAATATTTCGACTGGCTGAATCGCTGGTGCAAGGACTAAGCCCCGTGCTTTCCGTGGTAGGTTATTATGGCTTATTCACTGAATTACGAATATGACTTCTTCGAGGATTATTCGCCATGCTTTAGTTCCGGACATCGGATCAATCCTAAATGTGATTGATGCTGCAAAAGGAATAATGCGAGCCTCTGGGAATATGCATCAGTGGGCGGACGGATATCCGTCTTCCGATGCCATACTTCAGGACATAGAACGTGGCGGCGGCTATGTCATCGAAGAATCTCTCAACCTTAGCCATGCCAACAAAGCAGAAGGCTCCGGCCTAAAAGGTCGTCGCATCGTGGCCTATTTCGCCTTCCTGCCATCGCCCGAGCCGACATATTCAGAAATCTTTGATGGCACCTGGATTGACAACGTCCTACCCTACCATGTGATACACCGCATAGCCAGTTATCCAGACGCACACGGCATATTCAAAGAAATCATTGAATATGCCGCCTTGAAGGATTCGAATCTCAGAATTGACACCCATCCAGACAACAAAATCATGCGACGCTTACTCGCCGAGCACGGCTTCACCTACTGCGGAATAATCTACCTTGCTTCCGGTGACCTCCGGCTCGCCCACCAGAGACTTCTGCCAAAGTGATGACCTGACCAAGGTGCGAGGTCTGCGGGATTGTCGTACCCTTACTTTCTTGTTTCAGATCGTGACTGACTGCTATTATCACGATCCGCATTACTTTCATATATCATTTCACAGGTTCCCATTTACAACGTACAGGCGATACAATGGCTCCTTCTTTTTTCAAATCTGCAAAAGCCTTATCCACCTCTTTGCGATCAGCGCCCAATGCCTTGGCCACATCTCCGGCAGAAAGCGGTTTCCCAGCTTGTCGCATAGCTTGTAATACATTTTCTTTCATCTTGCAGACAGTTTAAAATGTTACAGTTTCTTCCAATTCCATCATTTTGAAAAATGAGGCGGTTGCATCAGCCAAATAATACATCACACCGTTTTCTCCGTTTTCACCAAGTACGGGCTTCAGAGTGGGCATCTTGTCCACCAAAGCCTTGCCTACTTCCGGGCGGTCATCCTCCACCAACCTGCATTCTATACGCAGTGTCTTACCTTTAAACGCACAAATCTCAACTTTTGGATTGGCGGCTATTTGATGAGTAGCATTGGTCTTTCCAAACGCCATGACGTATATTTTACCTTCATAGAACATTTGGGCTCCGTAAGGACGTACACGGGGCTGATCACCATCTACTGTTGCCAAATAAAACGTCTTGGCATCATCCAGGAAATCAAACACTTCTTTTACCGTTTTCATATCTTCTTCTTTAATTGTTGAACTTAAATTTCAATTACATCTGCTTTACCAGCCAGTTCTGGCGACCTATCATTTCGATCATCTCTATCTGCTCTTGGCTCCAGTAGAGGTCTTCCTCCTCGTCGGCAAGATAGGCTTTAAGGATGTCGTAAGTGGTAGGATCGTCTTTTAGATACGCCATGCAGTTGTACAAAACATCTACCCCCTGTTCCTGAATTTTAAGGTCTGCTTTGACATACTCGACAGGGTCTTTACGATTGGGCGACCCTTCTGGTCTTCGATTTTAACTTCACCTCCGAGGTCGTTGACACGAGTGATAAACTTCTCTACCCAGACCATCTCTTCAGTGTAGTGCCATTTATACTTCTCTCCAAGTTTTGTAAAACTCATAGATTCAAAATGCTTGCCCTGCACAAAGTGTGCGAAAGCTCCATTTTTCAACCCTGTAGTGAATAGCTGTAATGCTTCAATTGATTTTTGTTGTCACATTGTTTCGTGATTTTTAATTATTCGATTTTTGTTCTAAACGTCTTCAATTGTTTGTTACCTTAAAGGTCACCTCTATATTATTGCGTGTAGCGTTGGAATAAGGGCAAACCTGATGTGCCTTCTCAACCAACTCTTGCGCTTGCTCAATGCTTACCTGTGGAATGTTCACCGATAGCGTTACCGCCAATCCGAATCCACCGTTGTCCAACTTACCTATTGAAACCGCAGCAATTACGGTGGTTTCGCTTGTTCTTATTCTCTGCTGACGCATCACGAGGTTGAGTGCACTGTCGAAACAGGCTGCATATCCCCCGGCGAAAAGCATTTCTGGGTTGGCATAGTCGTCGTTGGCTCCGCCCAACGCCTTGGGCGAACGTACTTCCAAATTCAAAACCCCATTGTCTGAAACGATTTTTCCGTTTCTTCCTCCTGTTGCCGTTACTACGGCCGTGTACATTGACGTCATAATATTATTCTTTATTTATTAGTTTGTAAATCAATCTTTTCAATACTTCTATCTCATCCGGAGACAAGGTAAGCTCCTTTGCCAGCTGATGTGGTATTTTTACGGCTTCCTCTTTTAGCTGTTTGCCCTTGTCGGTGAGGCAAATCCTTACCGCCCGCTCGTCTTGCCTGCAACGATTGCGGGTTATCAGCCCCTTGATTTCCATTCGCTTGAGAAGGGGCGTAAGCGTACCACTATCCAGATGCAGTCGCTTGCCGATGTTGTTTACCGTCATTTCGTCATCTTCCCAAAGCACCATAAGCACCAAATATTGCGGATAGGTAATATCCAAATCGCCAAAATATTTGTTATATCCTTGAATAATCTCTCTCGATGCCACATAGATCGGGAAGCATAGCTGATTGTTCAATTTTAATATATCGTACTTCATCATTATTTCTATTTCTGATGCAAAGATAGTCATTAAATTGCGCACAATCAAATTTTTTACTATTTATTTTTGCAAAACATTTTTTCTATGGGAAATAACGAACATTTCACCATACTTGTAAGTTGCCTTATTACAAAGACTTACTTTGGATTTAATCCAAAACCCTGTGTCTAAGGATACACCCAGTCATCCTGAACTATACTCCCCGTCACCCCGAACTGTACTCCCAGTCGTCCCGAACTGTACTCCCAGTCGTCCCGAACTGTACTCCCAGTCGTCCCGAACTGTACTCCCAGTCGTCCCGAACTGTACTCCCAGTCGTCCCGAACTGGAAAGTATCTATTCGACTCACCCCGTCACCCCGAATGCCCCACCACGTCACCCTGAACTGTACTCCCAGTCGTCCCGAACTGGAAAGTATCTATTCGACTCACCCCGTCACCCCGAATGCCCCACCACGTCACCCTGAACTGTACTACCCGTCATCCCGAATGACCCACCACGTCATCCTGAACTTGATTCAGGATCTGTTCTTCGCAAGCCTAGATTCCGGATCGAGTCCGGGATGACGGGGACAAACGAGCCCAGATTCCGGGTCAAGCCAGGATGACAAAAGAAGTGTGAACTCGTTTTACCGTCAACGTGAAATGTGTGGCTGCCGGCGAGGTTGTGGTCGATGTGGTTGCAAAGTATAATCCATGTCCTCGCCCAGAAGGACAAGAGAATTTATGGGCAACGGTATAGTGCCACCGGCTGGCTTGTAATAAAGGACTGCGCCGCCCACCCAGTTTCATAGAACG
>JAQYTJ010000041.1 GCA_028724885.1 Bacteroidales bacterium
TGGCTGGAATCTGAAGAAAATGATGAAGGACCTTGCAAAGAAGAGCGCAAAGACTTTATTTGTCTTGTTGCAAATCCTCTTCGGAGATCCTCAATATAAATTACAAACTGCGCAATAGGCAGTTGTTAAGGATTGACTAATTAAATACGAGAAGGATATGCTTACTCAATGGGACATAGACGAGTATGTCGGCGAACAGGTCGAGAAAGGCGTTAAGGAAGGCCTCGAGAAAGGGCTTAGAGAAGGCAGGGCCAAAGGCATGGAGGAAGGCAGGGCCAAAGGCATGGAAGAAGGCAGGGCCAAAGGCATGAAGGAAGGCAGAGCTGAAGGCAGAGCCGAGGGCATGGAGAAAGGTCGTAATGAGGCTTTAGCTAACTTATTAAAAGCCATGAATTTGCTGAAGAACGGAATGACGCTTGAACAAGTTGCTGACAAAACATCCTTAAGCCTGGATTACGTCTTGAAAATCCAGAAGGAATTGAATGGATAGTCTTCAATAGTCTTCAATTGATAAATCTATTTGGAGACTTGTATTTTCTGCTGGCCCTTGCTGTCTTGAGGCAGGGGGTGGAGGATGTCATGGAGATTTTGCTATCATTGCCAGTCATAGGGGTGACGGCGTAGCAGGATCCGATGAAGGCTAGACCGAGGCACAGGCAATGATAATGGCAAAAAGGGGTGACGGCGTAGCAGGATCCGATGAAGGGTCGATTTCATTAATATTAAAAAGGTACCAGCTGGGCAGCAGGTCCAGAAGCTAAGGCGCTGGCGGGTTATGCGATGCTAGGATGGCATTGCAAGCTATTTTCATTCAGCTGATTGAGTAAACTAACCCATAAGGAAGCGTTCCAGACCGCACCGCATCCTTGAATCTTTCAGAATCTCGAATTGCTGTTTTGCAACAATTTTATTATGAATCATTAAAATTTATTGTAAATTTGTCGCTTGGGAAAAAGTCACGTAGATGAAAGCATATTCCCATAATTTAAATCTAATTCTAACGTTAACTGCAACTGATAGAGTTTAATAGAGTTTTTTAATGTATATATGAAAATCAATTTGTTGAGTATTGGCATTTTGGCAGCTATCCTGTTATTGATTTCAGGATGCGTTAAGACCAAGATAGAAATGCCAGATGGCCCGAAAGGCGACAGTGGGCTGTCAGATTATGAGCTTTGGGTAAAATCCGTGAAGGACGGCCTCATAGATTGGGACAAAACGCACCTAGAGATATCGGACTTCTTTGTATTCCTTAAAGGAAATGAAGGTAAGGCAGGTACCGATGGTGCTGATGGTGCCGATGCCTATGAAATCTGGAAAGAATATATTTCGACAGGTGAGGTAGATGATCCACAGAATCATGGCTCCAAGTGGTCACCTTCTCGCAACACGGAGCAAGACTTCTACTATTTTCTCACCGGAGCAAAAGGAGACAACGGAAAAACTCCGTACATCGGGGAGAACGGCAACTGGTACGTTGACGGTAAAGACACCGGCGTGTCCGCAAGAGGCCGTAATGGGGTTAACGGAAAAGATGGGAAAGACGGTTCTGACGGTAAAAGTGCTTACGAAATCTGGAAAAGCGCCGTGGAGAGTGGCGAAATCAAGTGGGATGGAGGAAACACGGTATCTGACTTTTTCATCTACCTTTCCGGCAAGGACGGCAAGGACGGCAAGGACGGAGAAGACGGCAAGGACGGTAAAGACGGAAAAGATGGTAAAGATGGCAAGGATGGCAAAGACGGTAAAGACGGCCAGACTCCTTACATCGGTAAGAACGGCAACTGGTTCATTGGGGACACGGATCTAGGTGTCCCTGCAACCGGAAAAGATGGCAAAGATGGTTCTGCCGGATCGGCAGGAGAGTCAGGCCGTTCCGCTTATGAGGTGTGGGTCATCAATGTCGGAAAGGGCTTAAAGAATCCTGGCAACGGAATATACGACATTGACGAATATCCTCAGTGGCCGAAAGACAAGACAAGCTTGGCTGACTTCTGGGACTATCTCAGAGGCAGCAGAGGAGCTGACGGCAAGAAATATGGAGAAGATGGCAAGAGTGCCTATGAAGTCTGGAAAGACTATATAAAGTCCGAAGTCGTGCCTAACCCACATGACTCCACGTCAAACTGGTCGCCAAGGGACAGCACCCTGCAGGATTACTTCTATTTCCTCACTGCTGCAGACGGCCTGTCTGCTTACGAGATTTGGAAGGCCGACGTGCTTTCAGACGATGGGCTTGCCAATCCGGGCAACGGAGTTTACGATGCCTCTGAGTTCCCTCTCTGGCCGAAGGAAATGGTGTCCTTGAGGGACTTCTACGATTACCTCCGTGGCAAAAGAGGCATCGACGGCAAGGACGGTGAAGATGGCAAGCTTATCGTAGACAACGAACTTGGCTATCTTGATCCATTTGACGAAGATCATTACAACCTTCTTGCGGCAAGGGCTTACATAGAGCTGAGCAGAGAGGTTAAGGGTGGGAAAATAGACACGACCTACGAATATGTCAATCCTGTTTCTGGCGGAGTGGCTTACGTCCTGGTCGGCCCTGGACCTGTGCTCGTTCCGAATGCTAAAATTACGCTAGTGGATCAGTACAACAAAAGTTACACTTGGCAGACCGATTCTACAGGGTATGTCTATCTTACTCGAGATCAGCTTCCTGAATGGAAAGATGGTGACCCGGCTGGCGGCCTCACAATTACCCCGAAGACCCTTGAATATGGAGGAGACACCTATGATGAGCCTGGGCTTTTTGCGACTGTCACCAAACTCCCTTACAGAATCGATTTCTTCTCGCAGATTGATTCAATGTATTTCTATTCATATTATTCAGATACAAAGACAAGTGGCAATATAGTCACCTACAGAAAGAAAGAAGGGAAGGTAGAGGTTTGGCCGGGAAATTTCCTGTCCAGCTCATGGCCGTCGGATGCCAGCTCGTATCCATTCAAACGTTCCGGCTATTACATTGCGCTTACTGATAAACGAAACCTTACCAGCGCTCAGATAAATGCTGCAGAGCGGCTCAGCGCCTACAAAAAATTTATCGCAAAAAAAAGCTTAAAAGAAATAGATGAAGCTGATTACTCTAAAGAGATTTCCTCAATTTCACAGAGTTTGAGTTATATCGTGAGGAATGTCGTATGGAAAGATGATCCTGTGTCACCTAAATTCGCTATTTCGCAGGGAGGGGATGGCCCAGAACCGACAAAGATTAATGTCCATAAATCCTCAGGTGCTTTTGATGTCTATGCGGATTACGGGTGTTATGGCTACTCTTATCCTCACGACAAGACTGTTTACGAAATTCCTGAAATTGTCAGATGCGGAACAGTTGACGACAAAACTTTCACGGTTCAGACTGATGGAGAAACTGGTAAGAAGGACACGCTCTATAACACGAGATACGAAGTAATCACTGGGCAGACACAGCTTTACTATCAGATGGACATGGATTCATTCGGCAGGCTCTACGCCAATGAACTGTACGGCCAGACAGGTGCGGAGTATGGTTTCCCTGCCGCATCCAGAATCATCCGGTTCAAAAAATACGATTCGCTCCGGGAGTTCTTGAATGATGATCCGGACGGCATCCGTAAAGCATCAATCAATGGTCGGCTCATTACTCACGGGTATTTGTCAGGTAACCGCTTAGAATCGACCACATCCTTCGGCTACGATAATTTCGCAGGCGTTCCTAATGCTAAGTCGGTGTTGACACAAAACGTATACAATAATTTCTATGTCAAGACGGATAACTTATTTGTGGAGAAAAAAAGACCGGGATCGAATCCTAATTACGATAGATACATAATTTATTATTACTCGGAAATGCCTTTTTATACCAAGATGGAAGATGGGGTTAAATCCACCTTGAAACGTAACGGGAAAACCGAAAGAGAAATTCAGACAATCGTAAAATGACCAGATTGAAATGAAAACGATTAAGATAATATTGCTTGCGGCCTGCCTGACGATTGTTTCTGCAGGTTGCGTGAACTACACGCTTACAATGCCTGAGGGTCCAAAGGGGGAATCCGGTCTTTCTGCCTACGAACTTTGGGTCAATGACGTAAAGAATGGGGTAGTGGACTGGGATCCTTCCAGAACTGAGGTAAATGACTATTTCATCTACAGGAAGGGTCAGGACGGAAAGCCTGGCAAGGACGGCCAGAACGGGAAAAGCGCCTATGAGGTGTGGAAAGAATTTATTTCCGGAGGGACTGTCGACGATCCCCTGAAACCGGGGGAAAAGTGGCCGGCAGACGAAAACACGATGCAGGACTTCTACAGATTCCTTACAGGTCCTAAGGGAGACAATGGGAACACTCCTTACATTGGCGAGAATGGCAATTGGTTCATCGGCGGCACGGACACTAATATTCCTGCTAAAGGCCCTGACGGAAAAGACGGAGCTGATGGCAAGGATGGCAAGGACGGGAAAAGTGCCTATGAGGTCTGGAAGCAGGCGGTTGGTGGCGGCACCATTGAATATGAAGGTGACACGACTCTGGCTGATTTTTTCGTCTATTACAGTGGGAAGAACGGCATTGACGGGAAGCGTGGCGCTGACGGAGCTGATGGCAAAGACGGCAAAGATGGGGAGGATGGCAAGAATGGAAAGGATGGAAGGAATGGAAACACTCCACGCATCGGCGAGAACGGTCATTGGTTCATCGGCAGCACGGACACTGGCATCCCTGCTACAGGAGCAGACGGCAAAAGCGGCAAAGACGGTTCTGAAGGCTCTGATGGGAATGACGGAAAAAGCGCCTACGAACTGTGGGTAGAAGATGTCAGGAACGGCCTTGTGAACCCTGGCAATGGCATCTTCGATGCAAATGAGTATCCGAACTGGCCAAAAAACAGGATCAGCAAGGAAGATTATTATCTATACCTTAGCGGCAAGCCTGGCGCGGATGGGAAGAACGGCAAGAGTGCCTACGAACTGTGGGTTGAGGAAATCAAGGGCGGGAATGTCGTAGATCCTGCGGATTCCAGCAAGGCATGGCCGGTAGCAGACAGCACCGTACAGGATTTCTTCCGGTATCTCAGCGGCCAGAATGGCAAGAGTGCCTACGAGATTTGGAAAGATGCCGTTGCTAACGGACTTGACAATCCGGACAACGGAATCTATGACAAAAAAGGATACGAAAAGTGGCCTTTGTATGCGACCACCATTGATGATTTTTACAACTATATGCGAGGGAAGAATGGAGCGGATGGATTTGATGGTGAAGATGGTAATAACGTTATTATCAAAAACATAACTACCTATTCATTGGGGAAAGTGGACAAGAACCGGTTCAACCTTGTCCCGGTCGCCACGCTTAGGCGCATGAGCAAGGAATCTCTGACATCTCCTATAGACACGACTTACGAATACGTAAACCCGATTTCTGGAGGGCTGGCTCTTATGCTCTTAGGCCCAGGTCCGGTTCTACTGCCGAATTCAACAGTCAAGGTTCGGGATGTCCTGGGCAATGACCACACTCTCACATCCGATAATTCAGGGTATATCTATCTGAAACGAAACGAACTTCCAGAGTGGCATGAGGGAGCACCTTCGGGTGACACTGACTTAAGACCGTACAGCCTTACTTTCGGCGGCAAAACTTACGGAGAGGAGGCTTTCGCTCCTAACTGCAAGATTCCTTACAGAATTAACCTCGAAGTGCGGATTGACTCGGCATACTTGTACAGTGCAAGCACTTATCTCGTTTATCATGTGAATCGGGTCATCGAAGGGAAGATGGAAGGAAATCTGTGGCCCGGTTCGAGTTCTTGGTCGACTAACAGTTCCAGCTACCCTATGGTAAGAAACGAATACTATCTTGCCGATTCCGATTATGCGGGTAAGGGCGGCGAATATCGTCGTCTGAATTTTTATAACTTTATTGTTTATTTAACCAATGTCGCCGACTATACAGAAGCCAATCTGCTAGGAGGAAATTTCGGTGTGTCTGGTTGGTTTAATGAAAATCGTAATTATTTTTCTAGGAAAATAACGGAGCCTGGCAAATCGGGAAAACGGTATGCTTCCTTATGTGTTGGCTCAAGCGGAAAAACTGGAGCATATCCAGAGAGAATGGAAGTAGGGGCTTCAGTAGATCTGAGTATTCAAACAAATTGTCCTGACTATGGGGCAAATTGGTTCAGCTACCTGTGCGATGGGAAACTCGTCGAGGCTCCGGAACTGAATCGCATCGGATCTCTTGACACCACAAGTGTCGTACCCGTAAAAAATGTCAGCACGGGAAATACGGAGATGAAAAAAGGGACTCGTTATGAGATAGCTCTCGGCGAGACCTCATTCTATGTGCGCTTCAATCCTGACACTTTCGGACCGACCTACGTAAACAAGATGTATCGCAAATCAGGGGCCGAACTCTCATTGCCAAATGTCTCTGAGATGCTTATGTTCCCGAGATATGATTCTTTCAGAGAACTCGTCGCTTCCGGAATTTATGAGCCTTCAGATATTAATTGGAGATGCCAGCCTTCGGGAAAGCTTGGAGGGGTAAGCGTGAATAGCTACAGTGATGTAGACGGGGTTAATTTCGTGGAAGGGCTCACCTCCAACCCACGCTCATGGGAAATTAAGAACATCTACGATGGATTTTCTGTTGATTTCGCTTACTGTGGTTACAAGAGTTTTTATTCCTCTGACTACTACTATTTCTATTGTAAACGCTATGGAAAGTTTGCTACTGAGTCCAAGGATGGAAAGGATTCGTCATTGGAATTGTCCTACCCTGCAGAGACGTTCAGTTTCCCGACGATTAATAAGTAATAGAGACGCAAAATGAGAAACAAAATCATAATATTCACAGCAGCCGCCCTTCTTTTAGCTGGCTGCGGCAAAAATGAAATCACGATGCCCGTCGGCCCTAAGGGCGACAATGGCCTTACTGCGTACCAGGTCTGGGTCAAAGCCGTGAATGATGGTACATTGGACTGGGATAAAGCCCGTACGACAGAGAGTGACTATTTCATCTACATTGCCGGTGCCGACGGAAAAGACGGCAAGGACGGGGCTGATGGTGAGTCTGCATACGAACTCTGGAGAGAGTACATCAAAGGCGGAGCTGCCGATGACCCTCAGAATCCAGGAACGAAATGGGACCCTTCCAAGAATACGGAAAAGGATTTTTACGTGTTCTTAACAGGAGCGAAGGGCGACAATGGAAATGTCCCATATGTTGGGAAAAACGGCAATTGGTACATTGGCGGCGTGGACACAGGCGTCCCTTCAAGAGGCCTTGATGGAAAAGACGGCAAAGACGGAAAGGATGGGGCAGATGGAATAGGCTGCTATGAAGAGTGGCTTGTCGCCGTCAAGAAGGGGATTATCATCTATAATGGAAATACGACGATAACCGACTATTATCTTTATCTCGCCGGTAAAGACGGCAAGGATGGAAAAAACGGAGCCAACGGTAAAGACGGCAGGGACGGCAAAGATGGGAAAGACGGCAAAGATGGTAAAGACGGTAAAGACGGGGTGGTCCCTCATGTCGGAGACAATGGGAACTGGTATGTTGGCAGCACTGACACTGGAGTCCCAGCCAACGGAAAAAATGGCAAAGATGGCGATGCCGGCGACGATGGCGCAAAAGGAAAGACGGCTTACGCAATATGGGTGGAGCAGGTCACCTCAGAAGACGGTATTGCCAATCCGGGCAACGGAATCTATGACATCGACGAATATCCGATCTGGCCTAAGGACAAAACCTCCATGTCGGATTTCTGGAAATTCCTGAAAGGGAAGTCAGGCGAGGATGGCATAGATGGGAATGACGCTAAGAACGCTTATGAGCTTTGGAAGGACTATGTAAAAGGCGGTGATGCTGACAATCCACATGCTGAGGGCGAGAAATGGCCTGCGGCAGACACTACCATCCAGCATTACTATTACTATCTCACCGGAGGCAACGGCCTGAGCTCGTATGAGATATGGAAAGCTGACGTTCTTGATGAGAATGGGCTTCCTAACCCTGGGAACGAGATTTATGACATAACGACATATCCGAAGTGGCCGAAAGATCATGTCTCCATCACGGACTATTACCTTTACTTCAAGGGAGTAGACGGAAGAGATGGGTCTGAAGGCAACAGCGGTTACTTCAAAGAGAAGCGGGAGCTGGAATATGCGGGCGGCGTCATAGAGCCTTACAAGTACACCATTGCCCCTGTGAAGGCTGTCATGCGAATCGAGAAGAAAAGCCTTTCGGCGGCTCCCGATACGACGTATGAATATGTCAATCCGATAAGCGGAGGCATGGCGTACATGCTAATCCAGCCTGGTCCTGTCCGTCTCCCGAATGCGACAGTAAAGGTCGAGGATGAATTTGGCAAGCAGTACATCTGGACATCAGATGATGAAGGTTACATCTACCTTTCTCGCGAAGATCTTCCAGTTTGGACCAGTAGTTCCCCGGCAGGGGGCCTGATGCTCCATCCGAAAGAAATCACCATCTCGGGGACTACATATCCTGAGGCTTCGGAGATATTCGGCGGAGAGCCTGTCCTCCCATACCAAGTGAGTCTTACGGCTGCCCTTGAAGACGCAAAGCTCTCTGGCGGAAGCGTCATGCCGGTTGCCAAGGCATACAGGATCATTGAGGGTAAGAAGGAATCTTACGCATGGCCTGGAAAGTCTTACCAGGCGTGGTCCACTGAGGCTTCTGATTACCCGGATGTAAGGACAAAGTATTTCAGGAACAGCGATGACTCAAGGCGGGCGGCAGAGACTCTTTACGAGCTAACCAGATTCATAGTTAAGTCCGACCTGTCGGCCTTTTCGACCGTGAACGTTTCATCGGAACTTTCCACCGGTGGGCAAGAGACCACCAGGGAGATTACTGATGGTAATGCTAAGGCAACTAAGTATGGAGTTGCCGTGTTAGGGGATGGCATCAATCCTAAGAAGATTGGTGTCCACGAGAATAACTACCGCCCGGCAAAGTATGCAGACTACGGCCATCTTATCTATACGTTCGACATCGACAAAAGGGTGTTTGAAATCCCTGAACTCCACTACATGGGAGATTTGGATGAAGGCAGCAGCTCTTACGAGATATCAGAGGACAACTCCTCTGTGGTCTTGAAACTTGCGCTTAATCCGGCTTCTTTCGGAACCGTATTCACGAACGAGACTTATGTGACTGCTGGGTCCGACCTAGGTGCGTCGAATGTTTCGGAAGTCATCAGATTCCGTAGTTGCGGCAACCTTGCAGCTTATCTCACTGATGCGGCGAAAGGTGCCGAAAGGACAGGGTATTTCTGGGGCAGCGTCGCTGCAGGCACTGCGAATGCTCAGATAAGCGCCTCTGTGTCTGCCGGATCTGTTTCGCTCGGCGTTTCATCCTTAGACGGAGTGGTTAGCGGCACTGCAGTTGAATATTCAGACTTCCTCGGAAGGGGAGCAGAGTCTCCGGACAACAGTAGCTATGACTACGTCCTCTACGCCGGACGCAAAGGCAAGTTCACGACGACTTCCATGGGTGGAACGAATTCAACGCTCACTCTTGGCACAAAAACATATAGCATAAAGACAACCATATCAAGATAATAAGCAAAAATGAATATGAACATCAACAAAAAATCAGCAGCTGCTTTGCTTGTGGGAGCGGCACTGCTTGCAGCATCTGCTTTGGCCTCCGCCCAGGAACAGGGGGAGAAAAAGGAAAAGAAAGCCTGGGAAATTGGAGCCGGCGCTTCAGGTATGAACTACGTCAGGACGACAGTTAACGATTTTGAAAAACTCTCCAATGGCGAATACCGCTTCAAACTTCAGGACAAGCATCTTTACGGCGGCCCTAATCTTTACGTTGCCAGAGAACTTACGCCATGGCTCTATCTGGATGTCCAGGGTACGTTCGGCATCGCAAAGTACAGGACTGACAGCGGCGACAAGAGGGGATATTCAGTCCTCGTCGGGCCAGGCCTTCAGTTTAGGCCATTCACCAAGAGCGAGTGGATCGTTCCCTATGCGAGGGTCGGCGTAAACTATTTTTGGAAGAACTTCGATGCTGTCTACATAGGCAAGTTCAAGAACGACCCTACTGGCCAGGCTAGGTGGGAGGCTGAAGATGAGTGGAACAAGTCTCTGAAAGAAGACAAAGACAGGTATGTTCCATTAACGGCAGGCCTCGGCTTCATTGGCTGGGTGAGCAACAGAGTCGGCATTGGCATCCAGGCAGACTACAATTACGATCTCGGCGGCAAAGGTAAGAATTTTGCGCAGGGAACGGCAAGGCTTATCTACAGATTCGGCGGCAGGGATAAGCGTCGCGCAACTGCGGAAAGGTACTATGCAGGTATCCCTGAGAAGATCCAGTATGTCGAGAAGATTGTCGAAAAGCCTGTGGAGGTCGAGAAGATCGTAGAAAAGAATGTTCCTTCAAAGGAAATCCTTGCCGAAATAATGCAGAACGTGAACTTCGACTTCGACAAAGACATAATCACGAGCGAGTCTGAAGCTGTCCTAGACACAGTTGCAGATGTCATCAGCCACTATCCTAGCGCAAGATTCCTAATCTCTGGCTACACTGATTCTAGGGGAGCAGAAAGCTACAATGACGATCTTTCAATACGTAGGGCAAAGGCTGTCTGCAAAGCCCTCGTGGATAGGGGAATAAACGAGAACAGGCTGGTTTACAAAGGATTTGGCAAACGTAATGCTCTTGTCCCTTCCGATGCTTCACATGCCGAGCGCCGTGGTGACCGTAAGGTTGTCATAGAGGTGGTCACCGATGATTTGTTCTGGAACTTCCTCAAAAGCAAGTAACTGTTTCCTCGGGAAAGTTTGAGAATTGAATATTTATCTGTAAATTTGCAGCCCCAAATATTTTTGGGACATACATAAATATTACATTTACAATAGTTTATGCCAACAATTCAACAATTAGTTCGTAAAGGACGCGAGGCTGCGATTTACAGCAGCAAGTCTCGTGCGCTGGACTCATGTCCTCAGAAGCGTGGCGTATGTCTTCGTGTTTACACGACGACCCCTAAGAAACCTAACTCAGCGATGAGGAAGGTGGCTAGGGTGCGCCTCACAAACGCAAAAGAGGTCAATGCGTACATCCCTGGCGAGGGACACAACCTTCAGGAGCATAGCATCGTGCTGGTTCGCGGCGGTCGTGTGAAGGATCTCCCAGGAGTGCGCTACCACATCCTTAGAGGTGCTTTGGACACAGCTGGCGTAGAAGGCAGGACTCAGTCTCGTTCTCTCTACGGAGCGAAAAGGCCAAAGAAATCTAAGTAGTATTATTTATTACCTTTAATTTTTAACTCGTCATGAGAAAAGCGAAGCCTAAAAAGAGAATTCTACTTCCTGATCCGAAGTTCCACGATGCTGAGGTGACTCGTTTCGTGAACAACATTATGTTGCAGGGGAAGAAGAGTATCGCGTATTCAATTTTTTACGATGCCATTGACATGGTAGGCGAGAAGATGAAAGAATCTGACAAGGCTCCTCTAGATATCTGGAGGAAGGCTCTCGAAAACGTGACCCCTCAGATCGAGGTCAAGTCACGTCGTGTAGGAGGTGCCAACTTCCAAGTGCCTACGGAGTTGCGTTCAGAGAGGAAAGTCTCTCTCGCAATGAAGAATATGATTAAGTACGCTCGTCTGCGTTCTGGTCATTCAATGGCAGAAAAACTCGCTGCCGAGATCATGGCAGCCTATAACAATGAGGGCGGTGCCTTCAAGAGGAAAGAGGACATGCATAAGATGGCCGAAGCCAACAAGGCATTTGCTCATTTCCGTTTTTAATTTAGCATTGATATTTAGATGGCAACAGCAAAAAGAGATCTTGCTTTTACTAGGAATATCGGTATCATGGCTCACATCGATGCTGGTAAGACCACCACGTCCGAGCGCATCCTTTTTTACACTGGAAAGACGCATAAGATAGGAGAGGTTCATGACGGCGCTGCCACGATGGACTGGATGGTTCAGGAACAGGAGCGTGGCATCACCATCACTTCTGCCGCAACCACTGCCTTCTGGCACTATGACGGACAATCCTATCAGATCAACCTGATAGACACTCCGGGTCACGTGGACTTCACTGTCGAAGTGGAGCGTTCGCTCCGCGTCCTAGATGGGACCGTTGCGACTTTCTGCGCAGTAGGGCGTGTTCAGCCGCAGTCTGAGACCGTCTGGCGCCAGGCTGACAAATATCATGTTCCAAAGATTGCTTACGTTAATAAGATGGATCGCGTAGGCGCTGACTTCTTAGCTTGCGTTGAGGACATTCACACCAAGCTGGGCGCTACTGCCGTTCCAATCTGCCTGCCGATCGGTTCCGAGGACAAGTTCCAGGGCATAGTTGACCTTCTGGATAGGAAGGCAATATTTTACGATTCAGGTGACGAGCTTGTGAATTATGAGATAAAGGATGTCCCTGAGGATATGAAGGGGGATGTGGAGATATGGAGGGACAAGCTCGTTGAGGCAGCTGCTGAGTGCGACGAGGTTCTCATGGAGAAATATTTCGAGAATCCCGATTCGCTCACGAATGAAGAGATAATTGCTGCCTTGCGTAAAGGCACTATCGCAATGCAAATAGTGCCTGCTTGCTGTGGTTCTTCATTCAAGAATAAAGGCGTTCAGTTCCTGCTCGATGCAGTAATCCGTTACCTTCCTTCTCCTCTGGACAAGGGAGTGACTGTCGGAACCGATCCTGCCACTGGCAATGATGAAGACCTTCTTCCGGACATCTCACAGCCTTTCTGTGGTCTTGTGTTCAAGATTGCCACGGATCCTTTCGTGGGACGCTTGGCTTATCTGAGGTGCTACTCTGGAAAGGTGGATGCAGGTTCATACGTTTATAACCCTCGCACAGGAAAGAATGAAAGAATATCTCGTCTGTATCAGATGCACTCCAATCATCAGAATCCTATAGATTTTGTCGAGGCCGGAGACATTGCCGCCGCCGTAGGTTTCAAAGACCTGCGTACCGGAGATACGATTTGCGATGAGAAACATCCTATAGTTCTTGAGTCAATGGCGTTCCCTGATCCAGTGATTGGAGTCGCCGTTGAGCCGAAGACTCAGGGAGACCTTGACAAGCTCGGGATTGCTCTCGGCAAGCTTGCTGAGGAGGATCCTACTTTCAAGGTTAAGTCCGATCCAGAGACGGGCCAGACTGTCATCAGCGGCATGGGTGAGCTTCACCTCGACATCATCATCGACCGCCTCCGCAGAGAGTTCGGCGTAGAAATCAATGAGGGCGCTCCTCAGGTTAACTACAAGGAAGCAATCACAGGCACCGTTCAGCATCGTGAACTGTTCAAGAAGCAGACCGGTGGCCGTGGTAAGTTCGCCGACATCATCGTTGAGATTGGTCCTTCAGATGAGGGAGTCACAGGGCTTCAGTTCATCAACGAGGTTAAGGGTGGCAATATTCCTAAAGAATTCATTCCTTGCGTTCAGAAGGGTTTTCAGTCCGCTATGGCGAATGGTGCGCTTGCCGGCTATGAGGTTCAGTCCATGAAGGTAAGGCTGATAGATGGATCCTACCATCCGGTAGACTCGGATCAGCTTTCATTCGAAATGGCTGGCCGTCTGGCCTTCCGCCACGCTTGTCCTAAGGCTAGCCCTGTACTCCTTGAGCCTATCATGAGCCTCGAAGTCGTTACTCCGGAGGACTACATGGGAGACATCGTAGGGGATTTGAACCGCCGACGTGGTCAGATTCAGGCTATGGATTCTACCGCAAACGGCGCTAGGATCGTCAGGGCTTTCGTTCCGCTTGCAGAGCAGTTTGGCTACGTTACTGTTCTCCGTACCCTTTCTTCAGGCCGTGCTACCAGCACGATGACATTCGATCATTATGCACAGGTTCCGCCGGCTCTTGCTAAGGACATAATCGAGAAGAGCGGCTACAAAGCTCCGGAAGAGGAATAATGAATATGTTGCCGAAGGCCCCCGTAAAGGTTCCTGAGGCGGTTTTATTGAATAAAATATTTTTGAAATGAGTCAAAAAATCAGAATAAAGCTTAAGTCGTTCGATCACATGCTGGTTGACAAATCAGCGTCTAAGATTGTGGACACGGTGAAATCTACTGGAGCAAAGGTTAACGGGCCTATTCCGCTTCCTACCAACAAGAAGATTTTCACTGTCAACCGTTCGACTTTCGTAAACAAGAAGGCTCGCGAGCAGTTTGAACTTGATTCTTACTGCAGGCTTCTGGACATTGATGACAGCAATGCGAAAACTGTAGATGCCCTCATGAAGCTTGAGCTTCCATCTGGCGTCGAGGTTGAGATTAAGGTCTGATTAATGTCTGCAAGCACAGGTGCGAGGTTGGGATAGGAACTGTGTCCATCTGATGCTTCCATATCGTGGAAGCCTTTAGATTAGACAATGTACTTCGCATTTCAGATTGAGATGCTGAAAAGTTCAATGTAATATTTGGAGTAGAAATTCCAAATATTTATCTTTGGCAAACTAAATAATGACCTGGCTTATTGGGTCAGGTTTCGGTCCCATAGCTCAGTTGGTTAGAGCATCTGACTCATAATCAGGGGGTCGTAGGATCATGCCCTACTGGGACCACATTCAGCGACAAGCGCTTGCAGACATCCTGCAAGCGCTTGTTTTTAGCTTCTATGCCTCGCAGCCTGCAAACTGCCCTATTCGCACGCCGAGCCGGTGATTCGGAGCCTCGCAGTGTTATTCGCACGCCAGAAGCATCCAGGCTAAGCTCCGTGTATTTGGTAGCAGGATGGTGGGGGCTGGGTCGTTCAGGCTGCCGTAAGATTTGAGTCGTTCTGGGTGACGTGGTGGAATCTCACAAAGCCCACGTCTTCGCTCTCAACGCAATATAGAAAATGGAAAGGCTGCAGGACAATAAAAAACTCCCACCGGATTAGGGTGAGAGTATTGAAATCCTGTTATGTCGCTCTAGCACAGCTCACGGCTTTCCGTGGCAGTTATGGCGAGAAACAAATTGTGTTGTGGAATACTCCTAAAAGATGAATTCTACGCCAATGCTGAGTCCGTTCCTGCGAACCTTCTCGTCTTTCAGGTTGCCTTTCAGGTCTTTATGAAGACCGAAATCGTAGCCAAGACGCAGGCGGATGGCCTCGCTGAACGTAACAGTGCCGCCAAGGCCCCACTGGGCGTCAAAATTCTTAACTGAAAGACGTGATTTGCTGAATCCATTTCCGGCGAAACCAATGTTAAAACGTGGGCCGGTGAACACGCCAATTCTGACCACGGAACCCGCATCGAAAGAATATTTCAGGTTCAGCGGCACATTGAAATAATTCAGATGGTATGATCTATCCTTAGTCTCCAGATTCATTTTCTTGCCATAATGCTGATAATATATTCCTGGCTCGAAAGTAAGGCCTTCAAGTGTTGAGAATGCAACATCATAGTTGGCACCGAAATAGAATCCTGGCATACCATCATAGTTCTTTGGCACGTCTTTGCCAACAAAAGCGAACTGGGTGTAGCCACCGCCGAAAGAATACTGAGCGAAAGCATTTGTACCGATGAGCATTAGAAGCCCTGCGAGTACTACAGAAAATAGTTTTTTCATCTATTGAACTTACATTAATATTTTGTCAAATTTATTGAAAATATTCGAAACTTGCTGATGATTGCGGAAATAAATTAAATCTTGTTAAATTTGCGGCCGATTTTACAACCGGACAATAACTACCATAAAAACCTTTAGCAATGAGACTCATTCCAATATATTCTTGGACTAGGGGAATCCGGAACTTCGACCATAGGCGCCGTAAGTTTTCCAACCAGCCTTGGGCGCAAGGCGTGACACTTCTAATATGCGTGGTCGTGGCCATGCTTCTCGCTAATCTTCCATTCACGAAAGAGGCTTACCATAGCATTTTGGGAACCGATGTTTCATTGTCTTTCCGGTCGCCTAACGGGAACCGAATTTTCTTTCCTAGAGACATGAACGTCGAGAAGTTCATCAATGACATCCTGATGACGATCTTCTTCTTCACTGTGGGCTTGGAAATAAGGCGCGAGATGAAAAACGGAGAACTTTCTAGTGTGCGCAAGGCCATGATGCCAGTCATTGCGGCATTCGGCGGAGTGATAGCGCCTGCCCTAATATTCACGTTGATTAATCACGGTACTGCGGCAAGCTCCGGCTGGGGCATCCCGACGGCAACCGACATCGCTTTCGCAGTTGGCATATTATCAATACTTGGAGACAAAGTCCCCATCTCGCTGAAGGTCTTCCTAACAGCCTTGGCAATTGCTGACGACTTGATAGCCATTCTGGTTGTGGCTTTTTTTTACGGAGGGACAATTAATCTTGGGCTGCTTGGAATAGCCTTCGTGCTGATTCTTCTCATTCTGCTGATGAATTACCTTGGTGAGAAGAGACCTTGGTTCTATTTCATCCCAGCTATTGCTATATGGACGCTTTTCTACTATGCTGGCGTGCATTCTACGATGTCAGGCGTTGTCATGGCTTTCCTTGTGCCGATGGCTCCGCGCTATACCGAAGCTTACATGAAGGTGAAAGGCAGAAGATACATCAAAAGGCTTTATGAATATACCGGCGTGGAAGAAGTGACGTTCCCTAACGGCCCGCAGAGGCATTGCCTGAGAAGGTTGTCGAATATATCGAAGGACACTATTGGAATGAGCTATCGCTTGGAGCACTCGCTTAGCTATTGGGTGAATTTTCTCATAATGCCGCTGTTCGCGCTTGCTAACGCAGGCGTTGAGATTACGGACCTTTCATATTTCAATGTTTTCCAATTCAGCCAAGAGCTAGGCAGCGTGAGCATGGGCATATTCCTCGGCCTTTTAATCGGCAAGCCTCTGGGAATATCGTTAGCCAGTTTCATCGCGGTGAAGCTACATGCCGGAGAGATGCCATCCAAAGCTTCATGGAAAATGCTGATTGCTGTTGCCTGCTTGGGAGGCATCGGTTTCACCATGTCTATATTCGTGGATACTCTCTCATTCGGCGACCAGGCTCCGGAAATAACCGCCAGGCTGCGCGACATTGGTAAGGTGGCTGTGCTGATAGGATCGCTCTGCGCTGGGATTGTTGGCAGCATATTGATAAACATTGTC
This sequence comes from Bacteroidales bacterium, assembly GCA_028724885.1. Taxonomy (GTDB): domain Bacteria; phylum Bacteroidota; class Bacteroidia; order Bacteroidales; family UBA932; genus Cryptobacteroides. Next base: position 17,087 of record JAQYTJ010000041.1, read on the forward strand.
CATAAGGCGGAAGCTGGCTCTTCAGGAAAGGCGACTTGCTAATAATTTTCTGACAGTGGCGCGCTTTAGCCTGCCGGACGGAATGTCTGTCAGTTCGGCAGAATTATATCGTTTTGTGGCAATAAATGTAAAAATTATCGCTACTTTTACACATCAGTAACTCTATTCTAATGAACTATTACTCATTTTGATCTTTTGTTTCATGCAACGATTAAAAATCTTTGACAAGTCATTCGGACTATTTCTGGCAACGGTACTTGTCACGTTGTTTGGCATTTCTGCAAATGCACAGAATATTCAAGTCTCCGGCAAAGTCACGGACGCAAGTGGGCAGCCTATTGAAGGCGTTTCGGTTTACGTCAAGGGCACTACTACCGGAAGCATCACAACTGCGAGCGGATCGTATTCGCTCTCCGTTCCTTCCAATGGAACTTTGACCTTCAACTGCCTTGGATACAAAGAAGTCTCTCAGCAAGTCAATAGCAGAAGCGTAATCAATGTTACTCTCGCGGAGGATTCCCAGATGCTGGAAGACGTGGTGGTGGTTGGATACGGCACCCAGAAGAAAGCGAACCTGACCGGCGCGGTAGCCACTGTGGACGTGGGCAAGACTCTGGAGTCGAAGTCTACCGCCGACCTCGGGAAGGCTTTGCAGGGAAGCGTGCCCGGACTTACCGTGATCAATAAAAACGGAAAGATCGGCGAAGAACCTTCCATTGTCATTCGAGGCATAGGCACCCTTTCCAATGGTGGAACCTCGACTCCTCTGTACATTGTGGATGGCGTTCCTATCAGCGACATTTCATACCTGAACACCCAGGACATAGATAACATCTCTATCCTTAAGGATGCGGCATCCGCATCGATTTATGGCACGAGGGCTGCGTTCGGAGTCGTGATGATCACTACCAAGGGCGCCTCCACCAAGGAGAAGGTCAAGGTGAGCTATTCCGACAATTTCGGATGGAGCAAGGCGACCGTCCTGCCTTCTTACCCTTCTGTGCTGGAGCAGATCACTGGGCTTAATCAGGTTAATGCAAGAATGGGTGTCGCAAGCGAGCTGTTCGGGATGTATTTGGACAGCGATGCCTTCATCGGTGGGGTCAAGGCATGGGAGAAGAAGCATGGCGGCAAGTCCGGCTATCGTGAAATGGTGGAAGGGGATGACTACATCCCCGGAGTCGGCTATTTCGCCAACTGGGATGTCGGCGGGATCATGTTCAATGACGCTGCTCCGTCCCAGAACCACAATCTCTCCGTTCAGGGAACCGTCGGTAAGACAAACTATTACGTTTCGTTCGGGTACGATCGCGAGCAAGGCCTGATGGAATTCAATCCTGACGAGATGGATAAATACAATGCCACAGTGAATATCTCGTCTTGGGCGACTGACTGGCTACAGATAGGGGCAAGGGTTAATTATATGTATAAGAATTATAAAGACCCGACCGATGCCCTCCGCCAGGGGACTTATCAGTACATGTGGAGATGGGGCAGCTTTTTCGGGCCTTGGGGTACGATCAAAGGCATGGATGCCAGGAATGCTATCGCATACCGCAAGCAGGCTGGGGATAATTCTTCCAAGACGGACAATCTGAGGCTTGGCGGCTTCGCAAAGATGAACATAGTGAAAGGATTGACTCTTAATGCTGATTATACTTATCTTACGACCAACTGGCGGTATGACCAGGTGAATCTTCCGGTGACTCTCATGAACACTTGGTCTGTCACGCCTAGCGAGGCGACTCTGAGCACCACCACCTACATTTCCGACCGTAGAAGCTGGACTCGCGGATGGAACACGAACATCTATGGCAACTACGAAATCACTGTGGCGAAGGATCATAACTTCAATCTGATGCTCGGTTTCAATGCCGACAAATCAGATTACGAATACTTGAGGAATGATTACTATGGCATTCTGGACAAGAATCTCGTCGACATAGCGTTGACGAATGACGCGGATGGCAAGAATACCTATTCCCATGAGCACCGGGTCGTGGGTTCCGCTGGCTTCTTTGGCAGGCTGAACTACAATTACAAGAACCGGATTTTGGTTGAGCTGAATGGCCGTTACGATGGGTCTTCTAAGTTCCCGAGCAATGATCGCTGGGCATTCTTTCCTTCGATGTCTGCGGGATGGAGAATTTCTGAAGAACCGTTCTTCGAGCCGCTGAAAGCGGTTATGAACAATGCCAAGGTCCGTGCTTCATACGGAGAAATCGGCAACCAGGAGGTCGGCAGCGACATGTACATTCAAACGATAGCCAGAAGCGGTAGCTCTGTCTACTGGCTTGGGGATGGCAATGCTAAATTTGATGCCTTCAAAATGCCGAAGATGGTTGCGTCAAGCCTGACTTGGGAGACTCTGAAGACCACGAACGTCGGCATCGACATGGGCTTCCTGAATGGTGAACTGAACGCCACTTTCGATTGGTTCCAAAGGGTGACCGACGACATGCTTGCCCCCGGGCAGACCATGCCTGCCGTTCTGGGAGCCGATGCCGCTTATGAGAATGCCGGGACGCTGCGTTCGCGCGGCTGGGAGGTGACGATTGACTGGCATCACGACTTCAACGGAATCAATGTGTACGCCATAGGCAGCATTTCGGATTACAAGACCAAGATTACGAAATGGAACAACACTTCCAGGCTTCTGAACAGCAACTATTCCGGCAAGACATACGGAGACATCTGGGGTTTCGAGACCGACAGGTACTTCGAGGCTTCTGATTTCAATGCCGATGGCACCTATGCTCCCGGCGTGGCTAATCAGGACAATCTCGAGAGCGGAGCTTTCAACTTCGGGCCTGGCGACATCAAGTTCAAGGATCTGAACCATGACGGAGTCATAGACGGAGGAAAAGGCACGGCTGACGACCACGGCGACCTAAAAGTCATCGGAAATACCCAGCCTCGTTATCAGTACAGCCTTCGTTTAGGGGGCGACTGGAAGGGAATCGACCTTGACCTTTATTTCCAGGGCGTGGGGAAGAGGAATGTTTGGACGCAATCGGCTTTCGTGATGCCTCTGATGAGAGGAGCGGATGCCATCTATTCTAACCAGACTTCTTACATCACCAATGAAGATGCTCAGAAAGGAATTATTGACCAGGATGCCACATTCCCTCGTTTATGGGCAGGCGGCGCTGGAAAGGGTACGGTCTCTGTACTAGGAAACGGACAATACAACTTCTATCCTCAGTCCAAGTACCTTGTCAACCTTGCATACCTCAGGCTCAAGACTGTAACACTCGGCTACACCCTTCCTTCTGTTCTGACTGACAAGGTCAGGATTGAAAGGGTAAGGGTATATGGCAGCATCAACAATGCTCTCGACATCATACAGCATACTAAAAAATTCGGGCTTGATCCGGAAATCAACACGGGAGAAGGCAGCGAAGCGAATGGAGTGTGGGGGCGCACGGACCCTATGATGAGAACATATTCCTTTGGCATCCAAATTACTTTCTAAATTTGAATGAATATGAAAAAGCATATAATATTAATGGCGGTTGCCGCAATGGTTCTTGCCGGCTGTGACAATCTTCTAGAGCAGAACCCGAAAGACCAGTTCTCAAATGACAATTTCTGGACAAGCGAGAATAACGTGGAAATCTTTGCCAATTCATTTTACGGCGAATTTACCGGCTATGGCAATGGCGGTGGCTCCGGGGTCTTCTATTTTCCTACCTTGAACGACAATCAGGCTAGCAACGGCTTCACGGAATGGAGATACAAGACTATTCCTTCGAGCATAAGCCTGTGGAGCGATAGTTATGAATATTTGCGCAGGGCGAATCTCATGATAGAAAGGATTCCTGGCATCTCCGGCATGAGCGAGGCCGCCAAGAACAACTGGCTGGGATTCGCAAGGCTGTTCAGGGCCTACGAACATTATCAGCTGGTGCGTGCCTTCGGCGACATCATCTATGTGGATAAAGTCTTGGATGTGAATGCATCGGATAAAGATTTGTATCTCTACGGAGAGAGGAAAGACCGAGACGAGGTCATGGATAAGGTTCTGGAAGACCTTAACTTCGCAGTCACGAACATAACCGAGAACTCATCCTCACGGGTGTTGGTTAACGCCGCTGTAGCTCAGGCCATAAAGGCGGAGATCTGCCTCTATGAGGGCACGTTTTGCAAATACCGCTCCTCATCGGATGGCCAGAAGGCTCCAGATCCGTCACGAGCAGAAAAGTATCTGAACGAGGCAAAGACCGCCTGCCTGGCGATAATGGGCAATTCGATGTATGCCTTGAATTCATCCTACATCGCCAACTACAATTCCCTTGATTTGTCAGGCAACGCGGAGATGATCCTTTATAAGAAATATGTCTACGGGGTCATGGCTCATTCGACGATCGATTACACTTGCTCTTCGACCATGCAAAGCGGAATGACCAAGGCTGCATTCGATTCCTTCCTGTTCCTGGACGGCAAGCCGCTCGCCTCGACTTCATGCGATAAGTCGGATCATCCGGTTAAAGACGCTGATGGACAGTGGAGCATTGCCGCCATGCTAAAGGTCAGGGATCCTCGCCTGTCGGCGTGCGTCGATTCTGTGTTGATGTACAAAGGGCACGGGTACGTTCGTTTCGGCATGGGCAGCATGGAGACTACGTCCTCGACCGGTTACGGCGTGCTGAAGTTCGATAATTCCACCCTAGAATTGTCCCACAGAAACAACACCGGGTCTAACGAGACGGACGGCCCGATCTTCTGGCTGGCGGAGATTTACCTTAATTACGCAGAGGCTTGCGCCGAGCTGGGTTCTATATCACAGTCCGACCTGGATAATTCGGTCAACAAGCTTCGCACCAGAGCCGGAATGCCTTCAATGACGGTAAATCCAGATTCAGACCCTGCCAACAACATGGGGGTCAGCAACATTATCTGGGAAATTCGGCGTGAACGCAGGGTAGAGCTGATGTACGACAACAATGACCGTTATTGGAGCCTCATCCGCTGGCACCAGCTCGATAAGCTGGACGTGGATAAATATCCTGAGCAGATGAGAGGAGCATATGTTAATGACGATGCCTTAGCGGGAACGACTCAAGGCCCTGCGATTGACTCAGATGGCTACATAAATGCTCGCCCGACGGGAAAGGGACGGTCTTACGATGCGAAATATTATCTATATCCTATCCCTTCAGGCCAAATCGACCTTTACGAAGCGGAAGGAAAGACTCTGAGCCAGAACTACGGCTGGAAATAATCTTCCGGCAGATGGATTATGAATATGAGGTTGGCAAAATCGCCAGCCTCATTTTTTTTAGCCGGACTCTTAGGCGTGAATCAGCTGTCGTGCACAGTGCTACCTCACTTGCGTGGTCTCAATGGAGGCGTTGGTCTCTCCTGCTTTCTTCATCGCATTCAGTATGCTGTCGGCAAGAGCCTTGTCGTCCAAAGGCCCGATCTTGAACACCACCGAGCCATCTTCCACGCTCTTGATCAAGTCTGTAGGGGTCAGAGCTTTGATTTCATTGAGTAAATCGCCTGGCAGTGAAGAACCGTTCGCCGGGTAGACTTTCACTAAATATACTGTCTTGATGTCTGCTTCCATCTTCCTGGCGTTAGACACGCTGATGGGCTGGCCATCACTGTAGGCTGTGATGATTGCCGAACGGAAGCCCTGGCGTTTCACTTTATTCAGGTTAGAAAGCACGTCTTTGTAGGATCTGAACAAGCCGGCTGAATAAACGTACCTGTTTCCGGACTGGCGCTCGAATACAGGACTGAGACCTTTGATGTCGGCAGTGGTAGCTTTCCTCGACTGGGCGAAAATCTGTATCTGGTACACAAGCCCTTCTGGCAGAGTGTTATTCTCGGCGAATTTTCCTTCCGGAAGTATCTTGAATGAATAGTCGAACGACGGTTTCGGCTTAAGAATATTCAGATGCGGAGCCGGTCCGTAGCTGTTTTTTGAAAATGTGTATGCAGAAGAAGAACCCACGATTTCCCTATCTGCGGCAGCTTGAAGCTTATTCGCATCTAACACTATCCCCTTTGACAGAAAATCCATCTCGACTTCCTGAAGAGCCTTGGATGCCTTTGAGAGCGAGTCGTTGAGGGCAGGCAGCTGTGCCTCTCTTTCAGAAATAGTCTCCGTCAGCTTCGCCGCGTCATCTCCTTTCGCCGAAGACAGCTTGGAACGCATCTCGTCGAGATTTTTATTGAATGCGGCGATTGAATCCCGGATTGCTCGCACGGCTCTGACTCTGGCGACATATTCCTTAGTCTCAGTATTATCAGTGCCTGCGTCCCTCACTGCAGACCTATTGTCGAACTTCGATTTATCGTCAGCAGGCGTAAGTCTGCAAAGCTTTCGCAGCTCGCCCAGGTCTGTGATTGATTTGCGAACAGGCATCCCGTCATATTCCAATACATAGATGCAGACGCTGTCCTTGGAACACTCTCTGTTAGAAGCGAATATGGAATATTCGCCATCATCTGTGTTTATGAACAGGAAGTCGTCGTAAGGAGAGGAATAAGGAAAACCCATATTCACAGGCACATCCCAATCGGCATTTTCCTCGTTCCAGCTGGAAACGTAGAGGTCGTAGCCTCCCATGCCATAAAGGCCCTTCGAAGCAAAGAAAATTGATTTGCCGTCAGGGGAGAGCATCGGGAATATTTCATCAGATGAACTGGTGAGTTGCTCATTGATAAGAGCTGGCACAGACCATGCTGTGTCCTTGAAATTCGTTATATAGATATTCCGTATCCCATCCTCGTCGGTTGACGAATATAGCAGAGTCTGCGCCCCATCCGGTACGTATGTCGCAGTCTCGATGTCTTTCGTCGGGATTGAGTCGAGCTGATTAGGCACCTTCCTCCAGCTATGGTCTTGAAGCGGATAGAACAGGAAAAAGTCTTTCAGCGAGAACACCTGTTTTGCGACGACTTTCGGCGTGCTGCAGAAATTCATCATGCTGAGCCCGTTCTGGGCAAGAATCAGATGCTCCGTAGCCTCTGTGCGAGAGCTGGAGTCCAGCGCTGCTATCACCCTCTGGCATATTTCTTCGGCCTTCGGAAAGTCATATGCGAGCCTGGCGGAATCGGCTTCTTCCAGCATCTGCTTTGTCATATCTTGCGCATAAGCAGGCCGCAAAGCCAGGCAGAGGATGGAAATCATGAATATATTGACGAATATTGAGTTCCTCATCTTTCTAATCATAAGATGCGTACAAAAATAAGAAATACTTAGCAGATAATTTATTTCTACGAAAAAAATGCTAAATTTGTACCCCTATTTTTATGCACTTTTGAATATTTAATATTTAAAAAATAGTTAGTTATGCAAAGTAAAGGTTGGATCAGGTTCGTCGCTATCCTGCTCGCTCTGGCTTCCATTTGGCAGCTATCGTTCACGGCAGTGACCGCCATCCAGGAGAAGAAGGCAGCGAAATTTGCTGAGCAGCAGGCGATTGCCATTCAAAGCACGCCTGAATTCGCTGCTATCCCTGAAGTAGATCGGGCATATTACCTCGACTCCATCAGGAAAGTTCAGAACAGTGTTTACATTGATTCTGTCACCAACAAGAAAGTCTATCTTTGGAATACCTATAAGGATTGCAAGGAGAAGGAAATCAACCTTGGACTTGACTTGAAGGGCGGCATGAACGTCATGCTGCAGGTGCAGCTTGAAGACCTCGTAGAGGCTCTCGCAGGCAATAATGCCACTCCGGAGTTCCAGCAGGCCATCAACCTGGCAAAGCAGCGCAGCGTGAATTCACGTGACGATTTCATTACCCTTTTCGCAGACGCATGGAAAGAGGTTGGCAAAGGCCAGAGGCTTGCTCAGGTTTTCGGAACCTACGAGATGAAGGATAAAATCAAGCCAGAATCCACCGATGCAGAGGTGATCGGCATCATCCGTGGCGAGGCAGAAAGCGCCATAGGCAACTCCTTCAACGTGTTGAGGAACCGTATCGACCGCTTCGGAGTCACTCAGCCTTCGATCCAGAAGCTTGGAAACAGTGGCCGTATCCTGGTCGAGCTGCCAGGCGTGAAAGAGCCTGAGCGCGTGAGGAAACTGCTCCAGGGAACAGCTTCTCTTGAGTTCTGGGAGACATTCACCTACGACGAGATCGCTCCTTTCCTTCAGGAGGCCAACCAGAAGCTTTCAGAGATTCTTTCTAGCACTCCTGATTCCGTTCTTGTCGCAGAAGGCGTCGCTCCAGTAGATACCGCTGCATCTGCGCCTGCTTCGGCAGCAGATTCTCTGATCAATCAAGAACTTGCTCAAAATAAAGATCAATCAGCCGAGATCGAGGCTTACAAGAAACAGAACCCTCTGTTTGCCGTGCTTTCTCCTTCGAATTTCAAAGGAAACGCCTGCATAGGCTTTGCTAGCGCGGTTGATACTGCTCTTGTGAACAGGTATCTCGCAATGCCTCAGGTCGCCTCGATTTTCCCTGCGGAATTCAAGCCGATGTGGTCTGTCCATCCATCTGAATATGTCCAAGGCAATAATATTTACGAACTGGTAGCCATCAAGTCTACATCTCGTGACGGTAAGGCTAAACTTGACGGAGGCTCCATTACGGATGCCCGCGTCGTTTACGAGAACGGGTCAAATGGCGAGCCTTCAGTTTCCATGAGCATGAATGCCGAGGGTGCCAACATTTGGGCCAGGATGACTGGCGATAATGTAGGCAAGCAGATAGCTATCGTTCTCGATGGCATGGTATATTCCTATCCTAACGTGCAGAACGCCATCACTGGTGGTAATTCTTCCATCACCGGCCACTTCTCTCAGGAGGAAGCTACCGACCTTGTGAACGTTCTGAAATCCGGTAAGCTTCCTGCGCCTGCGAAGATTATTCAGGAGCAGGTCGTCGGACCATCTCTTGGTGCTAAGTCCATCAACGCAGGTATGATTTCGTTCATCATAGCATTCCTGCTGGTGCTAGTGTACATGGTATTCTTCTATCAGGGCGCTGGTTTAGCGGCTGATGCTGCGCTTCTGTGCAACGTGCTGCTGCTGTTCGGAGTTCTGGTATCGTTCGGAGCCGTTCTGACGCTGCCTGGCATCGCAGGTTTGGTGCTGACTCTGGGTATGGCCGTGGATGCCAACGTGATCATCTATGAGCGCATCAAGGAGGAGCTTGCCGCTGGCAAGGGCTTGGGCAAGGCTGTTGCCGATGGTTACAAGAACGCATATTCAGCCATCATCGATGGTCAGGTGACCACTCTTCTGACTGGCATCGTGCTGTTCATCTTCGGTTCTGGTCCTGTGCAGGGTTTCGCTACCACTCTGATCATCGGTATCATCACCTCTGTGCTGACATCAATCTTCATCACGAGGCTCATCTTCGATGACCGCATCCAGAAGGGCAAGAATATCTCATTCGATAACAAGCTCACGAGGAACTTCCTTAAGAATACTCACGTAGACTTCATCAAGGCTCGTAAATATTCTTACACGATTTCCGGAATCCTCATCTTGATCGCTATCCTGTCGATTAGTATCAAGGGCTTCACCTATGGCGTTGATTTCACAGGCGGTCGTACTTACGTCGTTCGTTTCGACCAGGCTGTCACTGCAGAGCAGATTCGCGAGGCCGTGACTGCGGAGTTCGATGGCGCCGTTGAGGTTAAGCAGTTCGGTGGCGGCAGCCAGATGAAGATCACCACCCAGTACAAGAATGATCAGGAATCTACCGAAGTTGACGCAGAGGTTGAGAAAATGCTCTACGATGCAGTGAAGCCGTTCTTCGCAGATCAGTCTATGACTCTTGACGAATTTACTTCGACTCTCGAGAATCCTAACGGTATCATATCTTCAGATAAGGTTGGTCCTACCATCGCCAATGACATTAAGAGAGATGCCGTGATAGCCGTCATACTTGCGCTGTTCGTGATCTTTGCTTACATTGCATTCCGGTTCAGAGGCTGGACTTGGGGTCTGGGTGGCGTTGTTTCGCTAGCGCATACGGCAATCATCGTCATCGGCTTCTTCTCTCTGTTTTCAGGAATCTTGCCGTTCAACTTGGACGTTGACCAGACGTTCATCGCGGCCATCCTGACCATCATTGGATACGCCATCAACGATAACGTGGTTATCTTCGACCGTATTCGTGAATACAAGTCCCTGCATCCTAACGTGGATTTGAAGACTAACACGAATCTGGCGTTGAATGCTACCCTTACCCGTACTGTCAACACCTCGGTTTCCACTCTCGTGACGATGGTCGCGATTGCAATCTGGGGTGGTGAATCCATCAGAGGTCTTGCTGTTGCGCTCATCCTTGGTATCTGCATCGGTACCTATGCATCCATATTCATTGGTACTCCAGTGATGTACGATGCCACCATAAAGCGTGTAGAGAAAACTAAGGCCGTGATGCCTAAGGGGAAGAAATAAATTCATCCACATTCGGTTAAAATTATGATAAGATCCCTGGAGACGTGAATCGTCTCCGGGGTTTTTTATTTCAAAGTCCGTATTATTTGCTATATTTGCAGAACGTCAAGCCTTGGTGGTGGAATGGTAGACACGAGGGACTTAAAATCCCTTGGCCAGCAATGGCTGTGCGGGTTCGATTCCCGCCCGAGGCACCCTCAAAAAGAGCTGACTGCCTGATTTTCGGCAGTCAGCTCTTTTTGTGGTTCGAATTCATGTCCCAGTTGCCTGTAATTGTAAATATAAGCGACCTCGCTTCCAAGTTTCGCAAAGCCCTGTCGAGGCATGTGACGAGTAAAAGTTGCATACGAATATGTAAACCCTCTGAAAGAAGCGCCTCGCAAAACCCTGTCGAGGCATGTGACGAGTAAAAGTTGCATACGAATATGTAAACCCTCTGAAAGAAGCACCTCGCAAAACTCTGTCGAGGCATGTGACGAGTAAGTGCGTGCGAATGGGTATGTCTCGACATCGAGGCCTCCCAAGAGCCACATTGTCGACCAACACCCCATTGTAGAGCCGCTGGAAGGACACGCTTCGACAGCACTTTGCGAGATTCCACCCCGTCATCCTGCACGACCACTGCATCATCCTGCACGACCCACCCCTCATCCAGAACGAATCTTGAAGGGGAAATCCGACTAGGGTGCGCATGGGTTGATGTTTTCGAGGATTTCGGCTGAGAGAATGGCGGAAACAGTTTAGGATGTTCCCATTGCTGAGAACGCCAGTGTCTGCCACGACGGCTACCAGAAAATTGTTGGCAACACCATCTTATTAAATGACAGCACTATATTCATGTACCTGTTCCCAACCTCCCCCTTCTAAAATGGGGATTGGGAACGGTTAAATGCATCCTGTGCGTTGTGTTGCATTTCAGTGTTGCCGACAATTTTTGCTTAGAGGTTTGTTTGTCAATAAATCATGGGAATTGCGTGAGAGAAGGTGACCTGGGAAGGAAGAGCGTCCTTTTTGACCCCCAAAATACTAGGAAAAGCGTATTTTGGCTACTTGAAAGCTCGCAGGTAGATCCATGAAAGAGTCGCCATTATTTAGAAACCGCCGAAACTTCTCCACTTCGGATTCTAACTCATCTAGTTTGAGGGCTTGAAACAATAATTCGCGGAGCTCAAGATTTCCATCCTTCCCAAAAAGTTCTATCTCCAACTCATCAATAATATATAGATCTCCATAAAGATACTACCCAGTCTTTTCATCATGGAATCGGAGGCAGGTATCGCTTTTATAGAATACATCCTCGGACAGGGTACCTTCGCCGATGTAACCGCCAACGTTGATGACATAGATGCTGTCCCATATCAATCTTATGATTATGCATATCGTCCAACATGGCCTTGGAGCCTTCTGTCTATACTTCATTGTTTCCGCTATGACCCAAAAGACCGACGCTGATGACGATGTTGCCTTCTAGGGTAAGGTGCTTCTGGGCTTCCTGGAACAGCTCCTTGAAGCGAGTGCTGCCGCAGAGTGTGATGACTGGATATTTCCCGACCACGGACAGTCTATATCAATGACATTTCAGAGCACTTGGGGAAATTTGTCGGGATTTCCGATAAACTGAATGGAAGTGTAGTCTCATCCACTGCTGTAAGAGGTTTCCCCATCAATCCGAGCTTCTGACACTGCTGGTAGACCAATTTTAAATAACGTCGAAGTACCATTACAGATGGGAATCGCCTGCGTTCATTATACCAAGCCATCAGATCTTTCTTCCCCTTTGAACTGTTGCACGACTTGCAACTGCATACCAGGTTCTCAACATTGTCTGCACCCCCTTTGATTCGTGGGAAAAAGTGATCCATAGACAGGTTTTCTGTCGAGCCACAATACACGCATCGGGCACCATTTTCTATCTTCCAACGCTCATCCTGGAATAAAGAGCTAATCTGCATCTTTCCGGCGAGGAGACCTTTATATAGGCGCATTCGGATGATGAATGATGTCTTGTCGTATGTTGGCAGTCCTCTGACAATGCCATCATGAGCCATAGCAAGATTTGCGTATGACCAATAAATCAGTTCAGCAACTGTATGAGGAGTAATTGAAGGCATCGGCTATTTTCGTATGCAAAGATAGCCAAGTTTTAGTGAACAAACATTATAAAAACAAGTACAATATGATTTACGGTTACATCAGAGTCTGCAGCGACAAACAAACTGTCGAGAACGATAGGTTCGAAATCAACAACTTCTGTAGCAGATAGAGTATGTGCATTGATGGTTGGATCAAAGAGACTATTAGCGGCACTAAGAACTATAGAGTCAGTTGGGCAAACTTCTCAAAACCAGTCCAAAAAGATGATCTCATTATCTGCGCCGAATTATCCCGACTTGGCAGAAACCTCTTTATAATTATGGAGATTCTCAACATCTGTATGACAAAGGAATGTCGGGTCTGATGTGACCCCCATAAATTATTAGCAAATATTTTTAGTTCAAGAAAGTGTCAAACTTCTGCGCAAAGCCACTTTGGGTGATTTTCTTCTTATTATTGTGTGCAAAATAATCTAATATTGGTTATTTTCATAACAAAACTAAGAAATAGATATTACTCAGCGACATTAACTTTATATATTATGATAGAATTAACGGTGGACGAGAAGATGGAGATGTTGGCTGAAGCCAATAAGCTTCTGGACGCTATTCCTGATTATGACGTGAGCATAACAAGGAGAGAGATTGAGTATGAAAAGATTCTTCTCAAAGATGAAGGATACATACTACATCTCGACCTCGAATATGGCGATGTGTTCGAAAAGCCTCTCGGCAAAACACATGAAGAAGCTGTGATGGGTCTTGCCCACGAATGTATAGAAACATACGCCTTCTCTAACGTCCGGCGCCTCTACCCGGAGGAGAAAGGCGTTGAACCGAGAGACAAAATCCATCGGTTCATAGCTTACTGCAATTCATTTATTGACAAATCAGAAAAATAAAAAAGAAATTTTATCATTGAAAAAGTTTACTCATAAAAAATGATTTGTCAACTTCTTCAGGGATAAGACACGTAACCTCCCCGACAAGTATGTCGAGCTAATCTTCGTCCTTGCAGGTCACGGCCAAACCCCATACGACTGACTCTTTGCAGGTCGCTCGGGAGTGAGTGTGGTTTATAGGGCGGTGTAGCGGGAGATGACCGATTTTTGCCAGCCTTAACAAGCCGCCAAAAGTCACAGCAATCCCGACGCAGGTCACTCAGAGGTACTTTGCCTCCCGAGTGATTTGCAAGGGTGGTGACATAAAGGTCGATGAGGAAGATTTTGAAATTAATGGAATTACGAATATATTCAAGCCATGCTTTACAAGATTCTATCGATTATTGCTCAAATCATCTGTGGGGCGGCATTGATCCTCTTTTATCTGGGTTTGCTCATAGATTTTTTCCGCGAGTACTGGCATCGAGACCGGACTTCATAACCGAGCTCATTTTAAATGCGGTATATTCAACAATTTGCCATTCAGGTTATTATAATTTTTTTATTATTCTATAATTTTAGCCATATTTGAGATGTCACAAGTATGAAGCAATTATTATTGTGTTATCTGTAAGCGCTATAGTCATTAACAGTGTATTGCTGCTTGATGAATTAATTCAAATAATTCCGAAGTATGGAACTCGCGAGCCTGCTAAAAGCAGCTAATCATATCAACAAAGGCATCTCTTCGGAGGTGCCTTTTTCGATTTCAGCTGATGTTTTGCTAACTGGAATTTTGTCGCTTTACACCAGTTTCGAGTCTGTCTTTGCCTGGAACTTGGCTACGTTGATGATGAAGCGTTCGTGTATGCCTTCTCCGATAAGCCCCTTTTCGTCATAGGCCTTGACATTGAATACTAGGCGCCTTCCGTCTATCTGGATCAGCTCTGAGTCGCACCAGACCTTCATCCCTACAGGAGTAGAACTGACATGTTTGATGTTCACTGCGGTACCCACTGTCTCGCAGCCTTCTTCGAGATAAGGCTGAACGCTCAGCCTGGAAGTCCTTTCCATGATGGTTACCATCATCGGGGTTGCGAACACCATGACGGTGCCGCTGCCGAGATGGTTTGCGCAAAGCTCTGGAGTGACTATCTCCTCCTGATACCCCTTGATACCTGTTGTTAGCATATTCCTATATAGTTTTTATGGCACTAATAATAACTATTTTTTATGAATATGCCAACACTGCTTCCTTGCCACAGTCATTTTGCTCCGTTGTATTATGCCAATGTCGCCATGGCGGTGTCTGATGTCGGTCGCCCCAATGTAGACGACGCTACCGCATGTTCATCAGT
>JAQYTJ010000042.1 GCA_028724885.1 Bacteroidales bacterium
GTGGGTGGGTTGGGCAGGATGACGGTGGGTGGGTTGGTCAGGATGACGGTTGTCATTCCAGGAGTCTGGGACGAAAGAGCGTCTGGCACCGTCGTATGGGTAAAGTGACGTAAGGCGTGCTTTCGAAGGCTTCGCCGAAAAATCGACGGCGAAAAGGGAATAATTGCAGTACTCCGGCTTCTTGCCCTTATATACTGCCATGAAAAGACGACGCTGCGATGGATCATACGCCATGTTCTGAACGCCGTAGGTGGTATTTCCCGTGTTTATGAATACTTTGTCGAGCGCTCTCTCCGGACCTGTCTCATCGAACTCGCCGAAGCGGACTGGCTTGGCAAGCTTGTTCAATTTCTGGATGTCGTAGCGAAGCAACACCTGGCAATCATTGTCCGAACGATCCACGTCCCCGTATATTCCGTAAGCCACGTAGAGGAAGTTCTTCCCCGGAGCCTTACCGATCTTCGGAGCGATGGCGATGCCGTCAATCCCTGAGCAGCCATAGCGATGAGGCAATTCTCTGCTTCCCACCATCACAGAATCACGATAATCCCTAACCGCATCTTTCACGCACACGGTCTTGAAAATCTCCGTATTTTCGACATCAATACCCACCTTGTCAATCTTGTCCACGTCAATGATGGCCACGTAGAACAGCGAGCGACCTTTGGCAAAATCAGATAGTCCCTTGCCTATCTCGTCGTCCTTGCACTCAAGAGACTCGTAAACCTTCCTGTCCTCCGGATTGAAAACCATGGCGCCAAGATGCCCCTGAATGCGGTCGATGGAGCCAAGCACATTGCCCTGGAGGTCAGTTACTACGAAACTGGTCGTGAACGAGAAATACATTTTGCCAGCCTCTTTGTCGAGAGCAATGCCCTGCACATGGTTTTTCCCGCCAACTGCATTTATTTCAACAGGCAGTCCTTCAACATTTTTCTGCTGGCATACGGCATAGAACTGCATCGGCATATTCATAAAAAGAATAGCTGCCAAGGCAAAAATAAACCTTCTCATACCTTTCTCAACTCTTCTATCATGGCACTCGCTACTGCTTCGGAAGCTCCCTGTCCGCCAAGGGCATCCCTGATTTCAGAATATCCGGACAGCATCTCGTCTCTATATTCTTTATCTTCTATCATTCTGCGCACTTCATTGACGACATTATCAGGATTGAAATAGTACTGCATCAGTTCCTTGAAGCAGGTCCTGTCCAGTATCAGATTTCCTAGGCTGATGTACTTCACCCTTATTATACCCTTGGCAATCAGAAAATTAATCTCAGCCCCACCATATGCCACCACTTGCGGCGTGCCGATGAGGGCGCACTCAAGAGAGGCTGTCCCTGAATTGATGACAGCGGCCTCGGAGTGGCGCATGATGGCATAGCTTTCGCCGAATATCACATGAATATATTGCCTTCCGCCGATGAACTTTGAATAGTCCGACAGAGAGCGGGACGGAGCCCCTGCCACTACGAACTGATAGTCGGAATATTCCTTAAGGGAATGCATCTGGTCAGCGAATTTCATCAGCACCGGCATCATGTAGCTTACCTCTCCGGAGCGGGAGCCAGCCAGCAGGGCGATCATCGGCTTGTCCGGCAGGCCGGTGCGCTTCAAGAAATCTTGCCGGGTTTCTTTCAGAGCAGGAGAGTTGTCGATTGCATCGATTAGCGGATTGCCCTTATAGACAAAAGGCACTCCTTTTTTCGTGAAATAGGGAATCTCGAACGGGAAGACGATGAACAGCTTGTCCACGAATGCTTTAAGCTTATTGATTCGGCTTTCCCTGGAGGCCCACACCTTAGGTGCAATATAATAGAACACCTTAAATCCCTCTCTGTGAGCAAATTCAGCAACTCTGAAATTAAAGCCAGGATAATCTATTAATATTACGACATCCGGACTCCACTTCTTGATGTCAGTGGTGCAATGCTCGAAGCGTTTTGCGAATTTACGGAAATGAGTTAATATCTGCGTGAAGCCTATCACCGCTCCGGAATTGTAATCCTCGACCAGCCCCTCGCCGCTCTGGTGCTCTTTGTACACGGCATTCATAAGATCGCCCCCCCAGAAGCGGATGTCCGCCCCAGGATCTTCGCCATATAACCCTTTCATCAGGTTAGAGCCGTGCAGGTCGCCTGAAGCCTCACCTGCCACTATGTAGTATTTGCCCATATTCTTTTTAAATTAGATCCTGAATCAAGTTCAGGATGACGGTTTTAATCAATCCTTGAATCAAGTTAATCAGTTCCTGAATCAGGTTCAGGATGACGGTTTTAATCTGTCCCTGAATCAGGTTCAGGACGGTAAAAAATCAGCATTCAGGCAGCCGATGCGCTTGATTTCCTCGAAATCGGTGTTGTTCACGTTGTGGGCAGTAATGGAAATGTAGCCGTCTCGTATGATGTGGTGGTCAGCAAAGTCGTCCTCCGCAGGAGTGTCGTCCACGAAATGCCCCTTTATGACATAAATGCACTCGCCACCCTTAGGATGCAGATCATCGCCAGTCCACGGCTCGAACTGCCCCTCCCAGTGCCCCATTCCCTGATGGCCTACACGAATGCCCTTTATCGCCTCTGCCTTCAAGTTCGGGAAATTCACGTTATAATATACTCCTTTCCGCTTAGGCCATCTTTCAAGCAGCTTTATGAATATGTCAGGGAAAAATTTCTCAACGGCGGAAAAGTCGGCATCCGGATCCATGTCCCCCAAAGAAACACCGATTCCCGGCACATCGTTCAGGGCAGCCTCCTCCGCAGCCCCGAGAGTGCCTGAATAATTTGCTGCGCTTGCCACATTGTAACCATGATTTATCCCACTGACTACGACATCAGGCTTGCTCTGACAAACTTCATCAATCGCAAATTTCACGCAGCTGGCAGGAGTACCGTCCAGGCTGGCATAATAGACAGTCTCCTCAGATGGCAAAGTCTCAACTGCCACAGGCTTCCCACCCAAGCTTACAGCCATTGACATGCCGGATTGTGGGAATTTAGGCGCAATGGCGGTGACACTGCCAAATTGTCGCATCACCCGAATCAGCACATCAATCCCCTTGGACTGAAATCCATCATCGTTCGTAACCAATATATTCAGATTTGTCTTCATCTGTTTTTTTTTCATTCACAAATATATTCAATTTCATCATTTTTTTCTTACTTTTGCATCGCTTTTGCAGTATGGCACAGCGGTTAGTTAGAATTGAAGATTTTATAAACTTCTAATAATTTTTAGTACAATGGTAAAATTAGGTATCAACGGATTTGGCCGCATTGGCCGCATGGTTTTCCGCGCAGCTTTCGAGAATTTCTCCAATGACATTGAGGTAGTAGGAATCAACGATCTTCTTGATCCGGACTATCTTGCTTACATGCTCAGGTATGATTCAGTTCATGGCCCTTTCAAAGGAGAGGTTCACGTTGAGGATGGCCACCTTGTAGTTAACGGACACAAAATCCGCGTAACCGCAGAGAAAGACCCTTCAAACCTGAAATGGAACGAAGTTGGCGCTGACGTAGTCGTTGAGTCAACAGGATTCTTCCTCACTGACGAACTAGCTCGCACCCACATCACTGCAGGAGCCAAGAAAGTTATCATGTCTGCTCCTTCAAAGGATGCAACCCCTATGTTCGTTTACGGTGTCAACGACAACACTTATGCCGGCCAGGACATCATTTCCAACGCATCATGCACCACCAACTGCCTCGCACCTCTTACGAAGGTCATTAATGACAAGTATGGTGTCAAGAGAGGCCTCATGACGACAGTTCACGCTGCCACTGCCACACAAAAGACTGTTGATGGCCCTTCCAAGAAAGACTGGAGAGGCGGACGTGGAATCCTCGAGAACATTATTCCTTCTACGACTGGCGCAGCAAAGGCTGTCGGCAAGGTTATTCCTGAGCTCAATGGCAAGCTGACTGGAATGTCACTCCGCGTGCCTACATCCGACGTTTCCTTCGTAGACCTTACCTGCGAGCTGAACACTCCTACCACTTACGAGGACATCTGCAAGACAATGAAAGAGGCTGCTGAAGGCTCGATGAAGGGCGTAGTTGCTTACTGCGACGAGGCTCTCGTTTCCACTGACTTCCGCGACAACGCCAATACCTCCATCTTCGATGCGAAGGCTGGCATCATGCTTGACCCTACATTCGTAAAGCTTTGCGCTTGGTACGACAACGAGTGGGGTTATTCAAACAAAGTTTGCGAGATGGCTCGCGTGATTGCGAAATAATTTCACAGCATAATGAAAAGAGCTGGACTTAGAGTAAAGTCTGGCTCTTTTTTTGATTGTTCAATTTTTTCGTTATAATAGAGTTTATGCTAGTTATAAGAAATAATCCTAATTATTTATCAATCATGAAAAAATATCTTTTAGTTTTCCTTTGCGGAGCCGTAATATTCCAAGGCTGCGCTAACATGTCAAAAACAGGTAAGGGAACACTCATTGGCTCTGGTGCCGGAGCAGCAATAGGAGCAGGCATTGGTGCCGCAATCGGTGATGGCAAAGGCGCTGCGATTGGTGCTGCGATTGGAACTGCAGTCGGAGCCGGCGCTGGTGCTGTCATAGGTAAGAAGATGGACAAGAAGGCCGAAGAACTCGAAAAACTTGAAAACGCTCAAGTTGAAACAGTAGAAGACCAGAACGGGCTTAAAGCCGTAAAGGTGACGTTCAATAGCGGAATTCTTTTCCCAACCAATGGTTACACACTCTCTAAAACTTCAAAGTCTGAACTCGCCGAGTTCGCAAAAAAAATGTCTGACATGCAGGACACCGACGTCACTATCTACGGACATACCGACAACACTGGTTCAGATGCAGTAAACGAGAGGCTTTCCCAGCAGAGAGCTGACGCAGTTGCCAACTATCTGAAGACTTGCGGAATAGCCAGCAGTAGGCTAACAACGGAAGGTAAGTCTTACACAGAACCCGTCGCATCCAATGACACAGTTGAAGGCAGAGCACAGAACAGACGCGTGGAAATCTACATCACCGCCAACGAGCAGATGATTCATAAAGCCGAAAACGGCACGCTCGAATGAAGCTAATATCAGCTAGGTTGAAAGAGAAAGGTCTGCAGATGCGAATCCGCAGACCTTAATTGATCATTGCGCTTTACCAAGGGCGAAATGACTTATTTCATCATTTTAGTCATGTCTCTTGCTGTACGTCTTTGCTGCGCCAGCAGCCAAGCTCTGCAACAGAAATGCAGGTTCCTCTGTTCGAACCGACAAACTTCAACAGCAGGTACCTTGTTTTTGCGGCATCCAAAGAAAACAATTGCACCCTGCTCTTGTTCGATGTTCCACCAAAGTCGACGTCGCCAAGGTAAACAAGACCAGTGTACTTGATGTGTTCCCGGTCGCTATAGTCAAGAGATTCGGCGGCATAGACTTCAAACTTTCTCAAATCGGTGACATAACCGCCAGAACGTCTCCAGACCTCCATAAGGCTCAACTCCTGTACCGATCCGAAATCAAGGGATGCTAAGAAAGGAATATGTGAACCAACTCCGTAGCCACTACTTCCCCACCTATTTTCCCAGAAAGTATTAACATTCGAATCTAAAAGCTTTTTGTAAGAATCCTCGTCACAGCTTTCTGGAGTGAAAATGATTCCGTCTACAGGAATCACATCAGCCCTGCCGGAAATTGCAGTGTATGGTTCACCCATTGTTGACATATCCACATTCGGACAATACTCATACTTGATTCTGGCTTCTATTCTGCCGTCTTCGGAATCTTTTACCGACAAAGGATTTCCATTGATGCTGAAGTCGGAAAAGGACACATTTAGGTAGTAGTTCCCGAATTCTCTGCCTTCCGGCATATCGATTGTATAGGAAACCTCATTCACGCCAGCACCCATGCCGGCTACGTCTGCGTTCTGTATGGCGGAGAGAGGCAGGGGACGGAGATTGTATTTTGCAGGAAGGGAGTTGCCTAGTACAGTAGATTCCTGGCCGTTGAGCGCAGCGTAGGAATCAGATTCAAAGACCACGTTCCACTTAACGTCGAATTCTTTGTTTTCGAACGGAAGTTTAAGGGTGATTTTGGCTTTTTCTCCGCTGAGAATCTGATTTCCGCTTGAAATGCTGATTTCCATCTTCGGTTCAGAGACATAAACCTTACGCAGGACGAAGCCGGATTCCGAATCAACTGAAGTATCGCCTTCTTTGTTGAGCCTGAGTGCGAGGCAATAAGACTTGCCATCAGGAAGAGAATTTTCATTGGCCTTCAGTTCCAAAATCTTGTCATAAGGAATCGTAACCGAAAAACTCTTGTATCGCTCGTCAGGCGCAAATTTGACAAAGGTCGGAAGGGCGTAATAGGACGGATCCAGCAACACATAATCATCATCATACAGGCTGAGCTCCTCCTGTGTCATTGAGACGACCGATGTCTCGGCATCAAGTTCCGGCAGTCCGCCCGAACGAAGAATCGTGAACTCTGTGGACAATTCACTTCCCACATCGAACAACTGCCACTCCGCTTCCTGGACATTCTTGAAGCAAACAACTTTCTGGTACTCTTTCGGTATGATGTTCTTCAAATCATATTCGGCAGTATTGCACGCCACAAACATAAAAGCCGCGGCCAAACATAATGCGGTATATTTTAGTCTGCTCATAACATATTCATTAATAAAAATATTAATAACCAGGTGCCTGAACCATCTGAGGATTCATGTACAGTTCATTGGATTTGATTGGAAGAAGGTACATTCTATCAAGCCAACGATAATCACCATCGACGTCAACAACCTTGTTGAACTCTTCAATGGACGGATTCTCTTTCTTGCTGACAAAAATATTCAAACCTTTCCTGACCCCCGCAGACAGATATTCCTTGCATTTCACCCAGCGTCTCAAGTCATAGTACCTGTGACCCTCGCGGTAAAGCTCTATCGTTCTTTCATTCCTTGCCCAGTCCCTGATAGTCATATCATCGGTCAGGTCTTTCTCTGTTATCGAAGGAACTCCCGCGCGTTCCCTTATGATATTGAGGTTGTCAAGCGCCATCTGCAAGTCTTCTGTGCTTCCTGTATGCATATAAATCTCTGCGCAGGACTCAGCGAGGTTCAGGTACAGTTCCGCCAGGCGTATGATTGGGAGAGGATACTTGAGCCACGGCCGAGAATTGGATGTCCACCTTGTTCTTGGCGAAAAGAACTTGTCACACAAAAAGCCCGTCTGGTTATTATCTCTTGCTGTGTTGGAGTCGTAACCACTGCACCCTGCCGCCTTTGCGTTGGAGCGAAGATTCAGCCTCAAAGGTTTTCCGTTATATAGGCGCGGACCGAGGTCGCAGCCATCGTAGCTTATCCAGGCGTAATAGCGCGGCTCTCTTCCCACGTTGAAGTTTATTATTTCCGGTCGGTCTTCAATGCCGGCGGAATTGAACCATTGGCTCTTTTGAGTGTAGTTGGGATCTTTTTCCGGAAGCATCCCTCCCTTTGAATAGAAATGTTCAAGGATGTTCAGGGTAGGGCTCAATCCGGCCCATCCCCCAGCCCAGGTATCGTCCCCTGCACCAGTCTTGATTATTTGTCGCGGCTTCCCCTCTGCAAGTCCGTAATCATTACTTATGCAGGTAAAGATAAGCTCTTTGTTTCCTTCCGTTTCGTCAGAAGCAGACAAATATCTCATCTGAAGCACCTTTTTCGCAAACTCTTCGCCTTCCGGCGTTTCAGTGTCCACTCCAGGAAGGAAGATTCCTCCTTCGGATGTCTTCCAAGGGACATCGTGGTTTGTGGCAAGTCGAATGGCCGTCTCCATGTCAAAGAGTGAGCGTCCGTTCTTCTTGGCGATTTCCAGCGCCTGGATAGCCGCGTCCTTCGCCTTATACCATTTG
Organism: Bacteroidales bacterium; assembly: GCA_028724885.1. GTDB lineage: Bacteria > Bacteroidota > Bacteroidia > Bacteroidales > UBA932 > Cryptobacteroides. The sequence continues at coordinate 7,860 of JAQYTJ010000042.1, forward strand.
TCTATGCTGAACTCTTTGCTGAACAGTTCCTTGCCGTACCCTGGCGTTTCGAAAGTAGTATTCTGCCAGTTGACCCAAGGAGCTTCACCATTCCACAAAGGGGATGCGGCATACAGGAGAACACGAGATTTCAGAGCAGCCGCAACAGTCTGGTTTGCCAAACAATACGTTTCATCCAATTTATAATCCGAAGGAAGATCAGGATACGCCTCGTCCAATTTGTCCACTATGTACTGAACGACATAGTCATAATGATATCTCCCGGGAAACTTGTCCTTCGTAGTGGAAACCGAGACATAATCATCCACAATGGGGCAAGGACCGAAATAATTCAGTATGCAGAAGTAGTAGTAAGCTTTCAAAAAGTTTATATGAGCCTTGTAGAGAGCCTTATCGGCCTCTGTAAGAAACGATGGATTCTGAAGATCTAGTTCTCTAAGGAAGAGGTTCACGTTACCGATTTCTCCATACAGGATCCTCCAATAACGGTCCGGCACATTCGTAGCGTTCACGTTGCAGGAGGTAATCAGTTTCAAGTCGTGTTCCGACCAAAGACGAGGGGTGACATACTCATCGGTGGAACCCTCATAATTACGGAAATTGATTGGGCAAATGGAATTGACCGTGCTATAACATCCGCCAAGCCAGGATTCCACGCTTTCCTTGCTCTTCATAGCATCCTCCATCGTGGCCCTTTTCGCAGGGGCGACGTCCAGAAAATCGCAGGAAGCGCACAAGAACATAATCACAGGCAACAGCGACAATGACGCAAATTTTATAAATTTCATATGATTCTAATTTAAATTATCTAGAAATGAAGCTGCAATCCCAAAGTGAATGTCCTGTTAAGCGGATATGTGTTCCAGTTTAGCTCCGGATCCCAAAGTTTGAACGAGCTCCAGACCGCAATGTTATCGCAATTGAGAAACACTCTCCCGAATGAAGTGCTGTAACCAAGCTCCAACGTCTTAAAGCGGAGGAAATCTCCCTTGCGCATCCAGTAAGTGCTAGAAACCATATTGTTTGACATATCTCCTTCAGAGACAGCCAGCCTAGGATAGGCGGCATCCGATTTAGGGTTGTCAAGCCGCCAGGCCTCATCGGCGATGAACTGCATCACGTTGTAGTCGTTCTGGCCGAACACGGCAATATTGCCAGCAATTATTGTCCTCTTTGCCGACCCATTCAAGAAGGCTCCCAAATCCCATTTCTTCCACTGGATGCTGGCACCGATTCCGTATTGAATCCTAGGCTTGTTTCCATATGGAGAAATCATCGCGACATCGTTCTGGTCCACGCGCCCATCCCCCGTGATGTCCCTGTACTTTATGTCTCCAGGCTTCGGAGTTGAACCCAGAAGCTGCTCAGGACTATTATCTATTTCCTCTTGGGATTCAAACAGGCCTTCAGCTATATAGCCTTCCGTTCGATAGCCATCCAAAGGCTTCCCGGTCTTTGTCTGCCAGATGGAAACATAATCCGGTTCATCAAGATTAAGGTATTTATTCTGAGTGTAGGTGAAATTACAACGCAGATTGATGAAAAGATCTTTGTTCAAGCGTTTGTCCCAGTTAAAACTAAATTCGAATCCGTGGTTTTCGGCTTTTCCTACCTGCCCCCAAGGAGTCGCATCCCAATAGCCCAAAACCAAAGGCCAGGATGCTCTTCTGAGCATAATTCTTTCTCTCTTGTCATAGAAATACTCAAGAGTCAGGCTCAGTTCGTTGAATAAGGTCAGATCAACTCCCAAATCCAATTTCCTCACCCTCTCCCATCTGGCTCCGTCAATCCTGTAACCACTTACAGCATGAGACTGGAAGGTGTGGGTGTCGGAAGTAGTCGGGCCACTGGCATAAGTACCTCCTCCGTTGATGATCACCTTGTCAAAATAAGTAAAATGCTCTCCCCCGAATCCATCGCTGCCAATGAAACCGTAGGAACCTCGTAATTTAAGATAGCTCACCACATTTTTCAAGCCTTTCCAGAATTTTTCGTTGCTTGGGACCCAACCCGCAGAAAAGGCCGGGAACAATTCGAACCTCTCACCCTTGGGAAGACGTTCCGTGCCGTTGTAGCCAAAATTGAATTCTGCCAAGTAACGGTTATCATAGTCGTATGTGCAGCGTCCCGAGAACCCCTGATTGCGTTGAGGCAGGGAACTGGCGGGCTGAAAGCTTCTCATCATCATCATTCCCATCGCACTTACTGAATGCTTTCCAAAAGCCCGTTTGTAGTTCAGGCGAGCATCCAGGTAGAACGTGTTGTCGGTTCCCGGTGCCTCATAGCTCTCTGTTACGTAGTCCTTGCCTACGATAAGTTGATCATAGTCCCATACATCCGGTTGCGACTCGTCCCAGCTACCCGAAGTCACCCTGTAGAAATACGGTTCAAGTGTCTGCACAAACGATGTTGCCGCATAATTCTTGAAATTCACAAGAACAGACGCATCCAAGCCTTTCGTGATGAAATCGAGTTTCTGATTTAATTTCAAAGAGATGTTCAGGGTATTAGCTTTGAAAGACTTGTGGTCGTCCATCATGGCGGCGTAAGGATTCGACCTCACCCTGGTGTCAGTCAAGATAGCATTTCCGAAACGGATGTGTCTGTCCCCCTCGCGAGCGGGGAAAACAGCTGGGAACATCACCGGATTGGTCTGCTGGACATAGCCGAAAAGAGAATTGACATCCTCCGCCACTCCGTTGCGCTGGAAAATCTGAGCGTTCATATTCAAGTACAGCGTCGTGCTTGAAGACAGCTCGTAAGAAATGTTGTTCTGGAATATGTAGTCGTAATTCTGGATGTTGTTGTTGAAGACGTAATCCTTTGGCGCATTCACGACTCCAGTGTCGTGGTTGAACTGAAGGCTCATGTAATACGTGGCTCTGTTGCCGCCGCCGGTTATGTTGATGTTGGCTCTTTCGTTGATGTTTCTTTTGCGGAACATCACTTTCTGCCAATCTACGTCAGGATAGATGTAAGGATACTTGCCGCTCCTCGTCAATTCAATGTCTCTGCTGGAGTATTTTGGAACAGCCGCTCCCCTTGCGAGCAAGCCCTCGTTGTAAAGTTCCATCCAGGTGCCTCCGTCAACGAACTCCGGCATCTTCGTAGGAGAGACTATCGAAGTCTCGAAGGTCACACCTACTTTCGCCTTGGTGTTGGTCTGTCCTTGTTTTGTGGTGACAATCATAACTCCGTTAGCTCCGCGGACACCATAGATGGCAGTTGCGGAAGCGTCTTTCAGAACGGTGAAACTCTTGATTGTCTCGGGAGGAATCCTGTTCAGGTCCCCGGCAGAAATCTCAATGTCATCAAGGAGAATCAAAGGCGTAGCCCTTCCGCCGAAAGTGCCGATGCCCCTGATGTAGAATTCCGAAGAGGATCCGGGAGCTCCGGAATTGTTAATTTGAATAACGCCGGCCAGCTTTCCTGCCAAATTGGAGGTAAGCGATGATGCGGAGGTACGAAGCACATCTCCTGACACACTTGCTATTGCTCCGGTAATAGAAACTCTTTTCTGCGTACCCGCACCGACCACAACGGACTCCTCCAGCTGATTGTCTAGAGTCAGTTTCACGACAACCTCCCCTATGTTAGAGACATCGACCTTCTGCGTTTTGTAACCGATATAGGAGACTTCAATCTCGACATTCTTCTTGTGACTGACCTTAAGAGAGAAAGAGCCATCCTCTTTGGTAATGGCATAATTGGTACGCAATCCCACCTGAAGGACATAAACTCCAACAAGAGGTTCTCCGGTGTCGGCATCCAGCACAGTTCCCGTAACAGTTCGCATCGTCTCATCTTGCGATGCACCTTCATTGGATTTATCGGAAGCGAAGAGATCCGCACTCCCCGATAGCACCATACAGCACATCGTTACAAACACAGTAAAACAAACATTGGTTAATTTAATCATAGAAAATAATTATTGGCTCTAGTTCCGCAAGTGAAAAACAAATGACTCGAAAGTGTAAAAGTAATGATAATCTATTCATTATCACCACATTAGCATTATTAATATAAAATATGGTCCTTTATTACGAAGATAAACAAATAACTTCAGAACTCAAAAACTATTATACACATAAAAAATCCAGTAGGGCAGTCAGCAAGGTAAACAAAGTGATGGAAAAGCGCATACCGGATATGAACCTTTTGCTGGCAGATTTCCTTGCATCACGCATTCCAAGCAGTGGGCGCGCCCGTCGAATAATAGCTGAAGCGGAAGTTATCAGCGAGAGGTGAGCATGTCAAATAGATGTTCCGGGGATGTGCCTAGCTTGAGGGGTAGATCAGCGTAGGTCTCGCAGGCGAGGAGCTCCTTGACCTTCCATGGGCCGTACTTCGAATAGGCAATCTCTACGAGCCGGGCAGCGACGAGATACTGAAGCGGGATAAGGATTTCGGCACTTTCCGAGGAACGCCCTGAAATGCCTACGAGAATATCGAGCAGATCCTCCATGTTAGCAAGGTTGGTGTCCTTGTTGGCGCTTAGGAACTTAATAAGGTTGGAACGCAACGTGGAATATTCATAGTCCATCCAGCCACCATGGAATAGGGCAGCGCCCTCTCTCATCAAAGGCAGCGCATCAGGATATTCATTGTTCAGGATGGAGAGAACGATGTCGTGTTTGTCATCAAAATAGTTGGTGAGTATCTTCCCAGAAGGGAAGCTTTTGCCATAGAAACGCCCGTTAGTGTATTTCAATGATTCCTGAGCCATCAGAGGGTTCTGATATACATTGAATATGATACCAGCAGCTTTGGCGCAGGCGTCTGCGTCCGGTTCAATGATGCACTCGACGGCAGGGGAAGAGATGCCATATTCAGACTTAAAAGACTTGATGAACGCAGATACCGCCGCCAATGTCTTCCTCGGTATATTAATATAATAGGGTGCATAATAGACAATCCCCCTACCTTCGGTCTTCTGCAGCGTAGGAGCCAAGGCATCCAGATAATTGCAGAGCCTGAAAGGGTTCTCGCCTTGGCGTGCTTTGGCAACCGCCATGGCGCACACTCTGTAGGAACATTCAACCCAGTCTTCGTAATCGCCTGAAAGCTTGCTGCGGGTGACTACCGTTATTTCATATGTGCCGTCATTGATTTTACGAATATCCTCTATTCGGTTCTCACGAAAAGTGCCGTATAGCAGGTTTCCGTCATCGAATTCCATGAGATAGTCTGTGGAACCTTCAACCCACATCTCCCTGCGTCTCTGGTCTGAAATTTTCTCGTCGGTGAACGAGGATACATATTCATTCCATAACTCCGAGACCATCCTGATGGAGTCCTTCTCGGCCTTCGACATAACTTTCAGGTCTACGTCGAAGGGGCGCAGGCCGGGAATTTGGGCGCTGCGGGTCTGTGCCGCCAATGACATGCTTGCCAAGGCTGCTACACCCGAAAGGAATATGCCGAATATTCTTTTCATGTTGTAAAAATAAGAAAAAAACAATCTATTTTCCGCAGAGATACTTTAGCCAGAAAGCGCAGTTGGCATCGCGGAAATGCTTACCCTGATAGCCGCGATAGCCATGCATTCCATCCGGGTAAATCATGAATTCGAATTTCTTGTTCTCTTTCTGAAGTGCATCCACTAGCTTCAAAGTGTTCTGGAAATGGACGTTATCGTCTCCCGTCCCGTGCGTAAGTTTCAGCATGACGCTGCCATCGTAGTTTTCCTCAGTGACAGGATAATTCTTCGCATGCGCTGTCACCTTTGTTTTTTCGTAGCCTTCAGGATTTCCGAGCGGAGCATCCATGAAACGCTCGGTGTAGTGGGTGTCATACAGAGCCCACTCATACACTCCACCACCAGCGATTCCGTAATGGAAGGCATCGGAATGGTCCATGACAAGCAGTGCAGTCATGGTGCCGCCGAAAGAGAAGCCCTCTACGCCAATCTTGTCTGGAAGGACGTATGGCAGGCTCTGGAAATATCTTGCCCACTCCACGAAATCTTGGACCTCCAGCTCATCCAGCTGCCTGTAGACCTGGTCGAGTCCCTGCCTGCCGTTATGTCCAGAGGCCCTGCAATCGGCTATAACTTCGATTATTCCATTGTCCGAGAACCATTTATAGTGGTCGAACATGTCGAAGACATCGCTGACTTCCGGAGTGTCCGGTCCGCCGTAGATGTCGAAATGCACTGGATATTTCTTGGAAGCGTCGAAACCTTTCGGATAAATTACTTTGGCTGGGAGCACCAGTCCGTCATGCGTTTCCATAGTTATGATCTGAGGCAAAGATGGGTGCTTCGCAATGAATTCAAGACCAGCCAGATCTTCCAGCTTCTTTGAGTGGGACGGCCTGCCAACCTCGTAAATCCAGATCTGGTATGGAGTGCTAACGTTACTGAGCGATGTGATGGCGTATTTCCCATCAGGAGAAATTTTCGTTGAAGAAGCGTTCAAGGCTGGGTCCGAAACTGTCTTCACGATGCCATTCTTAGCAGCGTAGATGGCAGTCCGCCACCGGCAGTCTCTCTGAGCAGCGAATATGACTTCTGATGTGCTTCCATCGAACTTTTTTGAAGGCTTGCCTTCATTGACCTTCAGGATGTATGCCCTCCAGTTCTCGCCAGAAGTCAGTCTCTTCAGCACGGAACCGTCGTATGAAAGGTAATATATCTGATCCCAGCCTGTCTCGAAAGAACGAACCATGTACAGACCGTCGCGTCCGAATGCCATCCCCTCGATCCAGTCCAGCCATGTGGCATAAGTCTCGTGGTAGATTTGTTTTTTTGAGCCGTCAGCGGCGGAAATCGCATACAGATCCAAGGTGTTCTGCACGCGAGGCTCCCTCTGGATGAAAAACTGCCTGCTGTCTGCTCCCCAGAACGGGATCCCGAAATATTGATCTTCGTTCTCGTCGAAATCTGCCCAAGTGACAGATGCGGACTCCACGTCAGAAATGCCGATGCGCACTTTCGGATTAGGGTCTCCGCACTTCGGATAGCGAGTCATCCTCACCGATCCTCCGGTAGGCGACATCTTCTCTATATTCACAGCGCCTCCAGCCCTCTGGGAATATTGCAGCCCAATTCCCGAACGGTCGTAATCCTCGGAATATGGAGAATATATCGGGAAAACAGGCACCAGCGAATTGTCGAAGCGGTAGAAACCAATTTTTTTCGAGTCAGGGGACCACCAGAACGCTCGGTAGTGGGATTGGCGGCCAAATATCTCCTCGTAATATACCCAGGAAGCGTAGCCGTTCAAAATAACGTCGGAACCGTCCGAGGTAAGCCGGATCTCGTTTTTCGTAGCCACATCCACGACCCAGAGGTCATTGTCCCTGGTGAAAGCCATCTTTGAAGAGTCTGGGGAATATGTAAGATTCACGGCTCCTTCCGGCTGAAACGGAAAAACGCTCGTCGGCTCGGGATATGATATTCCTAAAGTCTTTTTATGCGTCTTCGCATCAATGGAATAGTCTTTCTCTGCAGTGAACGAGCCATCGTAGGTCAGGGCAACTTCATGGCCCCCGACCCACTTCCAATCGTAGGGGATGTCGTTATATTCCTGAGCGGAGAGCATCATGCCCCCCAAAAAAGCCATTGCGGCAAGCAAATGTTTTATATTCATAATATTCATTTCATTAATCAAAAAATTCATCTTTGAAATTTACTAGATAGACTTTCTCGGTTGCGCGAGTCAGCGCAGTGTAGAGCCATTTCAGATCATCCTTCGTAAGCTCGTCCTGCCAGAAAGGATTGTCGATGAAAACGCATCTCCACTGACCTCCCTGACTCTTGTGGCAAGTTATTGCATTAGCATATTTCAGCTGCAGGGCATTGAAATAAGGGTCCTCTCGCACCGCATTGTAGCGCTTCTTCTTGCCTTTTATCTCGCTGTAATCCTCGTTCACGCCAGCGTAAAGCACATTCTGCTGCTCATATGTGAGCGAGGCCGACTCCGACATCAGCGTATCTAAGCACACTTTTGCTTCAATCTCCACGTCCCCATAATCTGGGAAAGAAAGCCTGGCATCGGCGAACCGAAGCCCGTAACGATCTTCGAAATTCTTGATGCTGAGCAGCTTCACAATATCACCATTGGCAATATAGTCCAATCCCTCAACCCCCTGAAGAAACTGGTAGCAATTCTTCACTATCATCAGTTTCTCCCCCTTCACCAGCTCTTCCTCATCATAAAATACCTGAGCTCGTATGCCTGCATTGTACCTGTTAGCCCGCTTGTTCGAGCGACACAGAACCACGGCATCGTCTTTCGAATATTCCGAGAAATATGCGCTGTTCAGGGCATCCACCAATCCAACACCGGTGATTCTTTCGATGTCATTGAAGCCATCCATGCTCAGAGCTAGCATGTCTGGGGAAAACAGCTCATCTCCGCCCTCGTCGGAAGCGATAAGCCCTCTCACCTTGGTAGCGTTATAGAGTATTCCCGATGCTTCTCCCTGCCTTACCACCTCTGTGAGGGTGCAATAACTCACCCCTCCGAATCTTTGCTGCATGTATGAATATGATAGTGCCGGAGATTCCTCCAAGCCAATCGGCGGCAGCTGAGCAGAGTCCCCAATCAGGATCAGGCGGCAGTCGCGTCCTTTACGGACATACTCTATCAAATCTTTCAGCAAGTCTCCTGTTCCAAAATTCACAGTCTGCTGTCTGCCAGGGTTCTCTATACCTATCAAAGAAACTTCGTCTACGATGAATAGCTTGTGAGCGAAAAGATTAGGAGCAAGAGAGAAAAGCCCCATGCCATCTTCTCCAACCGACTTCTGGCGATATATTAATTTATGAATGGTCGTCGCTGGCTTGCCTGAATATTGCGAAAGAACTTTGGCCGCCCTTCCCGTGGGAGCCATCAGTTGGCATATTTCCTCAACCTCATCCGGCTTTTCAGGGTTCGGCACCGGACGAAGTGGATCAAGCGCAGAGATTACAGCAGAAATGGCTGTAGTTTTGCCAGTCCCTGCGAATCCATTGATTATTAATATGTCTCCGTCATCCGAAGTGATGAAATCCGCAACCTTCCTGAACAGACTGTCTTGGTTAGCAGTGGCATCGTAGCTGAATCTATCCCTGAAAAGCTTGTAGAAATATTCGTTCCTCTCCATCTCCTATTTCTCCCTCCTCCCGAATATCATCGTGAACACAGCAAATATAGGATACATTTCCACACGGCCCAAGAACATATCTAAAGTGTACATGAGTTTTGCGCCGACTGACTCAAGACCGTAATTCCCGAATGTGCCCAGTTCTGCAACCGAAGGACCCACATTGGAAAGGCAAGAGATGGTACCTATCAGCGCATTCTTGTTATCTACCCCGAAGCAGAGGCAGAGAATAAGAGAAAGCAGCATCACTACGAAAAAAAGGTCCATGTAAAGAATATGCGGAGCCAACATCTTCTGAGTGAGCACTCTTCCATTCAGCCGCACCTCGTGGACAGAATGGGGATGGAGAACATTCTTTATATGATAACTAATCTCTTTGTAGAATAAAAGAGCCCTGTCCGCCTTTATGCCTCCTGTCGTGGATCCAGCCATACCGCATCTTATTCCGAAGAAAATCAGCAGATAGCTAGGCAACATAGGCCACGAACTATTGTCAGCGATCGCGAACCCTGTAGTAGAAGCATAACTCAATATGTGGAAAGAGCCTATTAGGAAGGAGTTTCCCCAGCCTTGCACAAGCCCTTCGGCCTTCAGGGTGACCGCCACTAATATAGTCCCTGCCAAAATCCCAGAGAGGTAGAATTTGAACACTTCGTTCTTGAAAGGCTTGAAGGATTTTGTGACAACGGCTATGTAAATAAGGCCGAAATGCACCGAAGCCAGCAGCATGAACACCATGGAAACGATAGTGATAGGCAAGGAGCTATATGAGCCTATGGAATAGTTCTTAGTGCTGAAGCCGCCAGTGGCAACGACGCTCATGGAATGATTTATGGCATCGAAAGGACTCATTCCTGCCAGCATGTAGCACAGGAACGCTGCGACCAGAAGTCCCAGATAGACATATGTGAATATGAATACGGTCTTATTCGTGCGAGACTTGTATTCCTGCTTCGACAGCGATGAAAGTTCCAGATTAGTGAGTTTCAGCCTCATCTGGGATGTGTTCGGAATGATGAGCAAGAGGAAAACGACGACCCCCAAACCGCCTATGAAATGCGTTGAAGAGCGCCAGAAAAGCAGGCTGTTGGGGAGAGACTCTACATTGGAAAGAATCGTGGCTCCAGTAGTAGTGAAACCTGAAACGCTCTCAAACCAGGCGTTTATTATGGAGAACGGCCCGCCCCAAAGGGCATAAGGAAGCATTCCGAATATGAATGAGAGCAGCCAAGAGAGAATAATTATCACATAGCCATCCTTAATTGAAATGACAGAGGCCTTCCTAACGAATATAAAAGGGAATATTCCAGACGCGAACGTTATGGTAAAGCTAATGATCAATGCCGCCAGCGCACTGTCGTTGCCGTTCGCCATTGACACAAGTATGGAGAAAAACATGAATAACGCATTTACGAGCAACGCGTAACCGACGTTCCTGGATATTACCTTTACATCCATTACTTTTCCTCGTTATTCATTCTCGAGCGTAAATCCACCAGCCTTTTTCTAAGCTGCTGATTTTCAGCGGTTATCTCGGATATCCCATCGTTCAGCTCGGAAAGCTGGTCATCGCCATCAAAAGCATACGTGTATTTCTTGTTGGACGACCTATATGCATCAAGGCCAGACAGCATCTTGTAAATGGGGTTCACATAATATGCCAACACGAAGAAAAGCAGCATCATTATCAGAAGCAGCCCGATGCCGACAGCTACCGAGCCTGGAATGATGCTCCTGTAAAAACCCCGCTGGAATGTCTGGGAGTTTTTTTTCAGCTCACCGTACATCACGCCAGCAAGGTTATCTATGTCTCTGGACAGCCTTTTGAAACGAGGCTGCAGACGGTCGAAATACCAAGTCCTTGTGTCAATGAAATCGGAGAGCATCACATCGTTCAATTCAAGCGATGTAAGCATGTATGCTGAGTACGAATACACCACCGAATCTGCCAGAGGCTGCATATCAATGCTCGTAAGGGATTTCCTAAGCGAATCGCAATGGCTCATGAATGCCTTCTGATGCATTTCGGGAAGTCTTGTCAGAGAGGAATCCCCGATGGCAGAAAGAATCGCCAGGTTGTAGGAATTGCTCACTTCTGAGAGCTGCTGGGCCATGTTTATGCTCTTCACGTTCTCAGCGATCAGTTCCGAGACGTAATTGCTCATCCTATCATATTCCAAAATTGAGATGACACTAGAAACCAGCAAGCAGACAGCGATCGCCAGCAGGCTGAGCGTGAGCTTCATCCTCATGGACAACTTCCTGTTCCGGAACCTTTCAAAGACTCTCTTGAACATTCCTCATAATTTCTTATAAAATACAAATATAATAATTCTTATGGTTTTCATATTTTACAAAATATCTTTATATTTGCATTCGTTGCGTGAGATAGGGGACGGCGAGCGTCTCCTATCTTTTTTTGAGGACAAAATGAAACGAGAAGAAATACTTGACAGAATGCAGGAAAAAGTGGCCGAGCGTGGCTGCTTCATAGTAGATTCGGAAATAGGCAAAGACGAGGACATCACTCTCACCATCGACAAAGAGAATGGTTCCGTGAGCCTGGAAGATTGCGAAGCCATTAACGACGCTTTCCTAGCAGTCTTTGACAAAGACATCCAGGACTATTCGCTAACTGTCACTTCCGCGGGCCTAGATCAGCCTTTCAAAGTGCTGAAACAATTCCAGAAAGCAATTGGCTCACAAGTAGAAGTGAGGCTGCGGAACGGCAAAAAGATCATAGGACTGCTCTCCGATGCTACGAAAGAAGGCATCACGTTGAGATATTCATTGAAAGAGACCGTTGAGGGGAAGAAGAGAAAGGTAATGGTGGAACACGAGGAGATATTCAGAATGGAGGATATGAATTCAGTGATGCCTCATATCGTATTCGAGAAAAAGACAAAGAATAAATAAATATGGAAAAGAAAGATGAAGTAACGCTCATTGATGCGTTCAAAGACTTCAAGGAAGAAAAGAATATCGACCGCCCTGTGATGATGGGCGTTCTGAAGGATGTGTTCCTCACCCAGATTGCAAAGACTTATGGATCTGCGGACAATTTCGACGTAATCATCAATGTGGACAAGGGGGACTGCGAGATTTACCAGAATTTCGAAGTAGTGGAAGATGTCGAGAACCCGAACACGCAGATTACAGTAGATCAAATCAAAGCCGAGACTGGCGATGACGACTATGAAATAGGCGATGTCTACACGAAGAAAATACTGCTTTCTTCTTTTGGCAGGAGGGGCATCCTGAATATAAGGCAGAACCTTCAGGGAAGGATAATGGATATCGACAAGGCCAATGTTTTCAAGAAATATTCCGATAAGGTAGGAGATATTTTCTCTGGCGAGATTTACCAGACATGGTCAAAAGAATCTATCCTTCTCGATGACGATAGCAACGAACTGCATCTACCTAAAACTGAGCAGATTCCTGGCGAGAGGTTCAAAAAAGGCGACACCATCAGAGCCATCATCAAGAATGTCGAGATGAAAAACAACACCACGCCTTACATCACTCTATCGAGAACATCTAACGAATTCCTCGAGAAACTGTTCGAGCAGGAAGTCCCTGAAATCTTTGATGGCCTTATCACGATCAAGAAGGTTGTACGCATCCCTGGCGAAAGGGCTAAGGTTGCCGTGGAGTCTTACGACGAGAGGATCGATCCTATCGGGGCCTGCATTGGCGTGAAAGGGTCTAGAATCATAGGAATAGTTCGCGAGCTTCGTAACGAGAACATAGACGTGCTGCAGTGGACGAACAACACTCAGCTCCTCATCCAGAGGGCGCTCAGCCCTGCTAGGGTTTCTTCAATAGATCTTGGCAAGTCGGATGAAGACAAGATAAAGGTTTACATGCTGCCAGACGAAGTGAAAAAAGGCATCGGGCGCGGTGGGTGCAACATCAAACTGGCAGGAATGCTCGTTGGCCGCGAGATAGAGGTCTGGAGAGAGCTTCCAAAAGATGAAGCCGAGGACGAGGAGGATGTTCTTCTCAGCGAGTTCAGCAACGAAATTGACCAGTGGGTCATCGGTCGCCTGGAAGCCATCGGATGCGACACAGCGAAAAGCGTGCTGGCTTTTTCGCCTGAAGACATCGCAAAAAGAGCCGATCTTGAAGATGAGACCGTAGCAGAGGTGTTCAAGATTCTGAGGGCAGAATTCGAAGACTAAAAGTTTCGAAAATATATTAAATGAATAAACTTAGGGGTTAGTAATAATGGGTGAAATAAGACTAAACAAAATCATCAGGAAGTATAACATCGGAATTCAGAATCTGGTAGAGTTTCTGAAGACTAAAGGCGTGGAGGTAGAAGAAAACCCGAACGTTAAGATTCCCGATGAATATCTTCCTGACATTGAGAAGCAGTTCGGGAAGGATCTTGCGGACAAGGAAGCTTCGGAGAAGGTGGACATTAAGCTTACGGAGATCATAGAGAGATCTCGTCGCAAGCAAGAAGAGGCCCAGGAAGATGAAGAGGAGACTGTACAGGAAACTGTAATCAAGAGCAATGTTTTTTCTTCTATTCCAATAAAAGAAGAACCGGAAATTGAGAAAAAAACAGAACCGGAACCTGTTCCGGAGCCTGTTCCTGTTCCAGAGCCGGAACCTGCACCTGTTCCAGAGCCGGAGCCGGTACCTGTTCCAGAGCCGGAACCGGAAATTGCTCCAGAACCAGTGAAAGAGGAACCAGCTCCAGCAGCTGAAGAACCAATTAAAGCCGCTCCCGTACAAACCCCTGCGGAAGCCGCTCCCGAAGTTCATAAAGCATTTACAAAGCATGAGAAGAAGCTGGCTGCCGCAAACAAGCAGAAAGAGGAACACAAAGCATTCAAGCACAAGGAAAAGATAAAGGTCGATAAATCAGAACAGGCTAATTCTGTGGCGGATGTAGAAGAGAAATTGCCCGGATTCAAGGTGCTAGGGAAGATCGATATGTCGCAATTCGAGAAAAAGAGCGTAAAGAAACGTGAGAGAATTGCTAAGGGAAGCCAGAAAGTGGATGTGGATAAAGAAGGTAAGAATGCCGATAACAGTTCCCGCAAGAACAAGAAAAAGGATGCCCGCGCTCAAGATCAAGGCAAGGGAGGAAGAAGGCGCAATCGCAGCCAAGACCGTTTCAAGCCTGCTATGACTGAAGAAGAGCAGGAGGCATTGCAGAAAGAGATTCAGAAGCAGGTGAAGGAAACCTATGCCAAGATGAACGAGAGCAAGAAGGGCAACAATTTCGGAGCGAAATACAGAAAGGAGAAGAGGGAGCAGGCTGCTGCCAGAACTCAAGAGGAGATGGCTCAGGAAATGGCCGATAAGAAAGTCCTGAAGGTTACCGAATTCGTGACTGTGAATGACCTTGCGATTCTCATGAACAACACTCCTGTGAACGAAGTCATCAAGGCCTGCATGGATCTGGGCCTCATGGTTTCAATCAACCAAAGGCTCGACGCAGAAGCTCTGGTGCTTGTCGCAGAACAGTTCGGCTACAAAGTCGAATTCGTGACTGCCGACCTCACAGAAGAACTTGATGATAACAAAAAGAATGATAACGAAGAAGATCTTGTTCCTAGACCGCCAATCATCACTGTGATGGGCCACGTAGATCATGGCAAGACTTCTCTGCTGGACTATATTCGTAAATCGAATGTCATAGCCGGCGAGGCAGGAGGAATAACGCAGCATATCGGCGCCTACAACGTCGTGCTTCCTAAAGGACGTAGGATTACATTCCTCGACACTCCTGGCCATGAAGCTTTCACTGCCATGCGAGCCAGAGGAGCTCAGCTCACCGACCTTGCTATAATCATCATAGCCGCCGATGATGCAGTAATGCCTCAGACAATAGAAGCCATCAACCATGCTCAAGCAGCCGGCGTGCCAATGGTGTTCGCAATAAACAAAATCGACAAGCCAGGGGCACAACCGGAGAAAATCTACCAGCAGCTGGCCCAAATGAATATTCTTACTGAGAACTGGGGTGGCAAATACCAGTGCCAGGAAATCTCGGCCAAGAAAGGTATCAACGTAGACAAACTGTTGGAGAAAGTGCTTCTTGAAACCGACCTGCTAGACCTTAAAGCAAACCCTAAAAAGAACGGCGTAGGTGCAGTCATTGAGTCGTCCCTAGATAAGGGCCGCGGCTACCTGGCTACAGTACTCGTACAAGATGGCACATTAAGGCAGGGCGACATGGTTCTCAGCGGCAGTTATTACGGACGCGTTAAGGCTATGTTCAATGAACGTGGTCAGAAAGTCCAAGAAGCAAGCCCTTCAACTCCTGTCTCTATACTAGGGCTTAACGGAGCGCCTAGCGCAGGCGACAAGTTCAACGTAATGGATGACGAGAAGGAAGCTAAAGCCATCGCGAACAGACGCGAGCAGCTGCTCAGAATCCAGGGCATCAAGACTCAGAAGCACATGACCCTGGAAGAGATAGGGCGCAGGATCGCCATCGGAAACTTCAAGGAACTGAATGTTATCGTCAAAGGAGACGTCGATGGCTCTGTGGAAGCCCTGTCCGACTCCCTGATCAAACTTTCCACCGAGCAGGTGCGCGTAAACGTCATCCATAAGGCAGTCGGTGCGATTTCAGAGTCAGACGTGATTCTGGCGGAAGCCTCCGACGCAGTCATCATAGGCTTCCAGGTGCGTCCTTCTTCCGATGCTCGCAAGGCTGCAGATGATCAAGGAATCGAGATCCGTCTGTACTCAGTAATCTACGATGCCATCAACGATGTCAAGGATGGCATCGAAGGTATGCTGGAGCCTATAAAGAAAGAGGAAATTACTGGCACTGCCGACGTTAAGCAAACATTCAAGATCTCCAAGGTAGGAACCATCGCAGGGTGCCTTGTCATAGATGGCAAGATAGCGAAGACTTCTCATTGCAGGCTCATCCGCGACGGCATCGTGGTTTATTCTGGCGAACTCGCTTCCCTTAAGCGAGGCAAAGATGATGCGAAGGAAGTTTCTGCTGGCATGGAATGCGGAATCGGCATTGATAAGTTCAACGATATCAAAATCGGCGACCAGATAGAAGCCTACACTATCACCGAGGTGAAACAGACTCTGGACTAATTCTGAATATACGTATTTATTTAAAAGTTGGCTCGGGGAATGTTCCTGAGCCATTTTTTTGAGCCTCCATTAAAAATTTAAAAGAATTTTTTTATAACTTTAAACTCTTGGTTTAGTACATAGTGTATGGACATTAATTTTTTCTTGGAAATACTGGGCATAAACTCGACTTCAGGAAATGAGCGCCGGCTGTCAGAATTCCTGAAAGAGAGGTTGCCATTTTATATCCCAGCGAAGAAATTCCATGATTTCAGAGTTTTCGAACAGAAGGTGGATGAAAGTTCAATGAACCTGCTGCTAGACTGGTCTGGGACAGGGCATCCTGAATATGTCTTCTGCACGCACATGGACACAGTCCCACCTTACATAAAGCCAATCCTCAGCTTAGTAAAGAAAGGAGACAGGCTTCCTGACGGCAAAATTGCTGAGCAAGATGACACATTGATTACCGGAAGGGGAAGCTGCGATGCAAAAGGGCAGATGTTCACCATGCTGAATGCTGCAATAGGGCTTGTTGAAGACGGGTTCAGTAATATTGGGGTTTTGCTGGTTTCTGGGGAGGAAACAGGATCTTACGGAGCAAAGGCATGGAGCAGAGAAATGCCCGGGGGAAAATTCGTACTCGTCGGCGAGCCTACCGACAATAAAATGATATCAGCCTCGAAAGGCACTAAGCAGCACGGACTCACTTTCTTCGGCAAACCATGCCATTCAGGCTATCCTGAGCATGGGAAAAGCGCAATCGACATATTCGTGGACTTCGTGAACAGGCTCAGGCAGGTAGAGTTCCCGGATGATCCTGTTCTTGGCAAGACTACCTGGAACATTGGCGAGCTACGCAGCGACAATCCCCACAACGTACTGAGTCCTGAAATTAGCTTCCGAATATATTTCCGCACGACTTTCGCCACCGAGTCACTGATAGACAATGCCTTACTGAGCATATGCCCACCTTCGGCTACTATAAACTCATACGGTGGGGACGACCCTAAGGAATATTTCCACGACGTGCCAGGTATCGCTACCCAGATTAGCTGTTTCGGCAGCGATGCTCCTAGGCTCACAAAATTCCAGAAGAAAGCGATTTACGGCCCTGGATCAATTCTCACAGCACACACCGAAAACGAATACGTCCTCCTCTCGGACATCCTCTCTGCTGCGCAAATCGAGAAGAAGATATTAAAATATGCGATAGACGACAAAATTTAGAAGAATTATGATTGTAATGAAGTTTGGCGGCACCTCCGTACAAGATGAGGAAGCCATCCGCAGAGTAATCTCAATTGTCAGCGGGCGGCTGAGCCAGCACCCTCTGGTCGTAGTTTCCGCTCTTTCCAAGGTCACGAGGCTGCTTGGCGAGATTGCGACTGAAGCCGAAGCGCAACACGAAGAAAAAGTAAGGGAACTGCTCCGACAGCTGTCCGAAAGGCATTTCAGCCTAGCGAAAGCATTGCTAAGCAGTAATCCTAGCCTGCTGGACAAGTGCCTGAAAGAAGTAAGGAAACATATTCAGGGATTAGAGACATTCGTCGGCGGAGTCTGCCAAATAGGAGAACTCTCACCAAGAAGCCACGCCAGAGTGATTTCAACGGGCGAAATCCTTTCCTCAACCATCATATCATGCGCATTCAACGCCGAAGGAATATCCTGTAAGTGGATAGATGCCAGGCGAATGGTCACCACGGACGACAACTACCTGAACGCTCGTCCAGACATAAGCGTGACTGAAGCAAACGTCAAGCGAATCATCGGTCTAGAATCCAATGGCACTGACATAATCTTGACGCAGGGTTTCGTTGCCTCAACCGCTGCAGGAGCCACTTCCGTCCTGGGTTTTGAAGGTTCAGACTACTCCGCAGCAATCTTCGGAATGGCATTGGATGCTGAAAGAGTCGAGATTTGGACTGACGTGGATGGAATCAGAACCACGGACCCTAGGTTTCTCGATGGCACGAAGAAAATCGATGCGATTTCCTACGAAGAGGCTGCCGAGATGGCAGCGATGGGGGCGAGGGTTCTGCATCCGCTTACTATCGAGCCAGCTAGGCAGAAGAATATTCCGATACTGGTGCTGAATTCGAAGAATCCGAGCTGCGAGGGCACCGTGGTGGAGCGAAGCGACGAAACCCCAGATGGGCCGAAAGCTGTTTCTTCGAGGAACAACATACTATTCATAAAGATAGAGACTCAGCAGCTGCTTGGGGTAACGAATATCCTAGGCGGCGTGATGGAAGCACTCTATTCTAGGAAAATTCCCGTTATCATCGCTGAGGCTACCGAATCGGAAGTCGGCCTAATCATACAAGAAGAATTCTACGGACTCAGGGAGGCTCTTGAATCTATTTCTAAATGGGCTAGGGTGACAGTTTTCCGAGACAAAGCACTGATTTCCGTAATCGGACGAGGCGTAGTAACGGTTAAAGGCCTAGGAGACAAGGTGCTGATGGCGGCAGGCAGAGTCTATCTAGCGAATGTCAGCGCCAACATGCTCAGCACCAACTATGTAATAGACAACGAGAAATTGCAGGACACGCTGAAGGTACTTCATGAATATGTTTTTGCTTAATTTGGAATATTCACTATGATAAAGGTCGTATTAAGTGGTTATGGCAGGATGGGGCACATGATAGAGGAAGTACTTCATTCCAAGGAAATTGAGTGCGCCGCCAAAAGCGAGAATATTCAGGAGACTGCCCCTGCCCTAGCTAATGAATGCGTCTGCATAGATTTCACCACGCCAGACGCATTCCGCTCAAACTATCGCTTCATCGCCGAGCATTTCAAGGCCGCCGTCATTGGCACCACCGGCTGGAATGATATTAGGGAAGAGGTAAAGGAATATTTCGCTTCCTGCGGCACGCCTATGATATACTCCTCGAACTATTCGGTGGGGGTAAATGTCTTTTCTGCAGCCGTAGAGCTAATTTCCAAGTACTTAGGGGCTGCCGGAGGGTACGCTCCATACATAGTCGAGAAGCACCATATTCATAAATTGGACGCTCCTAGCGGCACTGCCAAATCCCTAGCTGCGGTAGTTGTGAAAGAAATGAATGTTACTCCTAGCGTTGCCTCCGCCCGCGTCGGAGAGCTGGCCGGCACTCACACAGTTGGCTTCGAAGGTGTGAATGACCGCATCACCGTGGAACACGAGGCGTTTTCCCGCAAGGGTTTCGCAGAAGGAGCTGTAATGGCAGCGCAGATGACGGAAGGCCTCAGCGGAGTTCATGAATTCAAGGAACTGTTCTTTAATAAGTTGAAGTAATATGGAAAAATTATTGAAAGGCTGCGGAACGGCTCTGGCAACACCGTTTAAGAATGGCGCAGTTGATTTTGACTCATACAAAAAACTGGTCAGGCGACAGGCAGAGGCCGGAATCCACTTTCTTGTCCCCCTAGGATCTACGGCTGAGACTCCTTGCCTCAGTGATGAGGAAAAGGTCGAGCTTCTGCGCATCACTCGCGAAGAATTTCATTCAAAACCTGTCGTGGCAGGGGCCGGTTCAAACTCATTGGATGCCACAGTAAAGACTATCACGCTTTTGGAGCCGTTGAACCCAGATGCATTCCTAATCGTCGTGCCTTTCTACAACAAGCCGACTCAGGAAGGGATTTATGAATATTTCTCTGCGGTGGCGGCATCCACTTCCAAGCCTATCGTTATGTACAACGTGCCCGGCAGGACAGGAACGAACATGAAGGTCGCTACTGCATTGAAGCTTGCTCGGGAGGTGAAGAACATCATAGCAGTCAAAGAGGCATCGGGCGACCTGAAACAGATCGAGAGAATAATCTCTGAAGCTCCTTCGGATTTCAGCGTCCTAAGCGGAAATGACGACCAGACCTTCCCTATCATGGCGTGCGGCGGAGACGGAGTCATTTCAGTTGCTTCCAACGCAGCACCATCGCAAATGGTCTCTTTCGTGAACGCTGCGCTCTCTGGTGACTGGGAGAAGGCACGCGAATGGAATTACAGACTTCTGGACCTCTTCGACAATTGCTTCGTGGAGAGCAACCCGATTCCAGTTAAGGCCGGCTTGGCCGCCTTGGGTCTTTGCTCGGCACAGATGCGTCTGCCGCTCACCGAGGCCACTGAGCAGACAAAGAAAATAATGAAAGCTACTCTGGATGTCCTAAACGTCAAGTCATGAGCAAATTTGAAGAACTAATACGGGATCTGGAAACAGGGAAAGTCCGTGTAGCGGAAAAGGCCGATGGAGAGTGGAGAGTGAACACTCACGTGAAGGTGCTGATTCTGGATGGCTTCAAAGCAGGTCAGCTCACCGACATGAGCATTGCCGGAATGCCTTTTTTCGATAAGGACACGCTTCCTGTGCACGAATTTTCCATTTCGGACAGGGTTCGAATAGTGCCAGGGGGTTCTTCTGTTCGCTGCGGTGCTTTCATCGCCCCGTCTGTGATCATAATGCCTCCATCCTACGTGAACATCGGAGCTTACATTGACGAGGGGACGATGGTGGATTCGCATGTCCTAGTTGGTTCCTGCGCGCAGATTGGGAAGCATGTCCACCTTTCGGCTGGCACTCAGATTGGTGGCGTTCTAGAGCCAGCCGGCGCGCTTCCGGTAATCGTGGAGGACAATGCCTTCATAGGTGGAAACTGTGGGATTTACGAAGGCACGATTGTCCGTGAAAGCGCTGTCCTCGGTTCAGGGGTGATAATCACTTCTGGAACAAAAGTTTACGATGCAATCAACGGTTGCTATCTGCCTAAAACTTCTGGAGGCCGCACCGAGATACCAGCAGGAGCAGTTGTCGTCGCAGGCTCTCGTCCGTTTTCCACCGGTCCAGGAGCTAGCGAAGGCATTCATATCTACACTCCTGTCGTGATCAAATATCGCGACGGCAAAACCGATGCTTCCGTGGAACTGGAACAGGCGCTCAGGTAAACCGAACACCCACATGATGCTAGATCTGCCCCACAGGCATCCAGAACGTATTTTTGAAGTATTTTACCGAAGTTCATCACTATGATTTTCCACAAGTATCATGGAGCAGGGAACGATTTTCTCATCGCTGACAACCGAGACGGATCTTACAGATTGACAACCAAGAAGATAGTCGCCCTCTGCGACCGCCATGCAGGCATCGGTGCCGATGGCGTCATATTACTAAAAAAAGCCACTGCCAAGTATGCTGCTTTCGAGATGGCTTTCTACAACCCTGACGGATCACACGGCATGATGTGCGGCAACGGTGGGAGGTGCATAATGGCGTTCGCCGCTTTGGAGGGAATAATATCAGTCAATGAATGGGTCTCTTTCATCGCTCCTGACGGCATTCACAAGGCAATATGTTTCAGCCCTCTGAAGAGACAGAACGATCAGACTTTGGTCGTCAGGCTGTCTATGAATCCGGTCACTGAAATCACAGAATACGATGACGGCATATTCTTAAACACAGGCACCAGGCATTTCGTGAAATTCATCGACAAACCGCTGAGCTACCCAGTTTCCGAAGAAGGAACTGCCCTTCGCTGGGATCCACGCTTCGCTCCGCAAGGCACCAATGTCGATTTTGTCGGCTTCATTCCCATGTTTTCTGGCGATGATGAACCAGGATACAAGAACAGCCTGGAATATCCCGGTGCTAATCCGGCAAAGTCAGGGGAAATGCAATTCCGGAGCCTAGACATGTGCATAGCCGTGCGGACGTTCGAGAAAGGCGTAGAAGGAGAGACTCTCGCTTGTGGGACTGGTCTCGTTGCCGCCGCAATAGCTTCGTATGCGAAAAACTTCTACATTCCGACAGCGAATGTCAATTTCAATCCGTACGCCGATTCCAATCTGTATTACAACTACGTCGACATGAATAAGGATCACTACTGTTATCAGCTAAAGACCGAACTCAGCGACATCTACGTCGATTTCGTTCCTCACGGCTCCGGCAACAACTTCAGTGCCGACGAGGTATTCCTCACCGGTCCAGCCACCTTCGTTGCCCGCATTGAAATATGACAATGGCAAGAAAAATATTCAAAAAGTTGAAAATAACCTTTTTTGTTCGCTTTTTGAAGTACTTATGCCGAAGTTTTATTTTTTACGAACTTATTTTTAAAAATTTAAATTTTTCAGTTATGAAAAAATTATTTTTGACGCTAGCAGTCGCTACGATAGCAATCGCAGCTAGTGCCCAGGTTTACGTAGGTGGTCAAATCGGACTTTACAGAGACACTGACGACAACAACACTATTTTCAAGATTCTGCCTGAAATCGGATACACCTTCAATGAACACATTTCCGTCGGTAGCGTGATTGGCTACGCCTACGCTTACGACTCCGGCAAAAAAATCGACCAGATCGAATTCAGCCCTTATCTACGTTACACCTATGCTAAGCTTGGACCTGTGCAGCTATTCTGCGATGCCAATGCAGGCTTCACTTATTACAAATTCAAGCCGAAGAACGGCGCAGACAGTGATGACACTTACTGGCACGCTTACCTGAAACCTGGCATTGCAGTTCCCGTAAGCGACAACCTCTCATTCGTCAGCCATATCGGACAGATAGGCTACGACGATGCCAATGGCGTTTTCAGCGCCGACTTCTCAGGCAATGCAATCACCATCGGAGTATATTACAATTTCTAATTGGATGTGTTAATATCAATCGAGTAGGAGGTAAACACTAATCATAGGTGCTTATCTCCTACTTTTGTGTTTACCGACCTATCACACCACTGTACGTGCCGTTCGGCATACGGCGGTTCCTCTTTAGGGTAGCCATTTGTCGTACTCGTCAGACAAGCAAGTGTAACCCGCACGTCTTAGGTTAACATTGGAGATTGCACGGTGCAGTACCGGACTGCCCGCTATCCTCCAGTAACCCAAACGTGTGTTGTTCCATTGACTCGTCAATGCCATACCTCACAAGGTTCTTTACCTTGGTTCGGGGCTTCTTCCATGACTTCCATATACACATGCGTAGGCATCTCCGCAGCCATTCATCGGTTTCCCCGACCAGATGTTTCGTGTCTGCAAGGTAATAATAGTTCACCCAACCCATTACGTAAGAGCGAAGTTTCTCCTTGCGTTTTGCGTAACCCATGCCATTGCTGCGGCTTGTCAACTCTTTGAGCCTGCGGCGCATCTTGGCTCGGGTCTTGGGATGCACGGTAAGTCGGCATTTGCCCTTTGTAATGCAAAACGAATAACCGAGATACTTCACACCACGGACGTAGGATACTACCGTCTTCTCCTTGTTGACCTTTAGGTGAAGCTTACATTCGATAAACTTGGTTATGCTCTCGCGCACACGCTCCGCAGCACGCTTGCTGCACCACCATGCGATCTACCACGGTGGGTATTCCCAAAAGGCGCTTCTTGCCGTTTTACTTGGGTATCTTTACCTGTCTGACGGAATTCGGACGGTAGCTGCCGTCCATTAAGGGACTTATCAGATCGTCTTTATTGGCTCTCAGCCACGGGAGCAGGTGCTCACATGACATCTTGTCGGCACCGCCCACCCCTTGTTCCTCACCACGCATTTACATGCTGCGTTAAGGTTTGAAGGGAATAGTATGGCCTCCAATAGGTGTTCCTTGTCAAATGGTACTTCCACGATGTTGTCTTCGGTCTTCCACATGTAGGTCTGCACTCCCTCATACCCTTCGGATTCCGTCCGGGCTCTTTGAGGACAGTCATTGGCTTGTGCCGATGTTTTCCTTCATTCATAAGGTAACTTTCAATTACTGTCGTTTAATTAAGGTTCGACACTTCACCGCATTGTCAACGCTGCGGCTACTATGGTCTCGGCTGACTTCTCACGGCAAGCGCTACTCCACGGCTTTCGTAAAGACAACTAATCCCCGTGTCCGTGAGACCTCCCCAGTTAAGTACATGCTCTTTCCACCGTATGTCCGCATGATTTACCATGTCTGTTCCGTATAGTTATAGGGCGTTTGGCTTGTATGGCAGCATTACCCACAGACTTTGGCCTTGGTATCATGTTTCTGTACGTCAGACCCGATGTTTGCCTCAGGCTTCCTTCAGATTTAGTGTCGCCACGAACACCCTTGCCTTTGGCTGTAGCCTTCCCACTATAAGAGCGGTTTAGGTACTTGCACCCATTAGATCATGCCCATGCTTGGCGAACTGTAGGAGGATGACCAATGTCTTAGGACATAGAGGTCATCCTCTTTCTTATTAATGGTACTATACGTCTTATCTCTCAATAATTAGATGTTTTTACAACCATAATTTGATAATTGAGCCGGAAATTGCTAAGGATTAGCTTCTTATGAGCATTTCTCAAAAGACGAGGTAATGAATTAGAAACAGTCACAAATTCTGCGATATGCAGCTTGCTTCTGTCAAACAACCCTTGTTCTATTTGCAAAATTAGCTCTTTCTTCTGAGAAACAATATACCAAATAAAATTTTGTAACTTTGTACCCGTCAGACAAAAGGATGCGAATATGAATCGAATAAAAGAGGTATTGGAGGCAAAAGGCATCAGCCAAACGGAATTGGCAAATAGGCTTGGAAAGACTTTCAACATGGTCAATCTGTATGCCTCCAACAAAGTTCAGCCTCCTATTCCCGTATTATATCAGATTGCGGACATGCTGAATGTAGATGTCAGAGACTTGTTAATACCAAACAAGATTAGTAGATAACATGGTAAACAACGAAAAGAAGATGCGATGGCAAATAGTAATTTAAAAGAAGCGAAGGCGGCTAAAAACGATGAGTTTTATACTCAATTCCATGATATAGAACTTGAGATGAACGCATACCTTGAATACGACCCAAACGTATTTAGGGAAAAGACGATTTTATTGCCTTGCGATGATCCCGAATGGAGCAACTTTACGCGCTTCTTTGCCGCCAAGTTCGATGAACTCGGATTAAAGAAATTGATTTCCACGAGTTACGCACCGGAGAGCAAAAAGTACAAGACACCTTACCAACCGTCTTTGTTCGAACAAGACGCTCCTCAGTTTGACAGCGCTAAGACTTCCATCAAAGGTAAAATATTCGTATTGGAGAAAGACAAAAGTGGCGATGGGCGCATCAATATAGACGACCTTGAATGGGAATACTTGGACAGTGATGGCGATTTTCGCAGCAAAGAAGTCACTAAGTTGCGGGATGAGGCAGACTTTATCATCACCAATCCGCCGTTTTCCCTTTTCAGGGAGTTTCTCGCATGGATAATGGAGGGTGGAAAGAAATTCATCATCATAGGTAATATGAATTGCATCACATACAAAGAAGTATTTCCACTGATAATGAACAATAAAATATGGCTTGGCATACCCTTCCCCGGTGGGAATGCTTACTTTAGACCTGCGATACAAAATAATTATGCAGTTGGCGTGTATGATGAGGACACCAATCTCGTAAAGTTCCGTAATTGCATATGGTTGACTAATGTAGACCACGGTCGCCGACATCAGCCTATTTCATTGATGACAATGACAGATAATCTTCGCTTTTCTAAGCATAAGGAATTGCGAGGCAAATCCGCCTATGACCATTATGACAATTACGATGCCATAGAGGTGCCATTTACTGATGCTATACCTTCAGACTACAATGGAGTAATGGGTGTCCCTATTTCCTTTTTGGACAAGTATTGTCCGGAGCAATTTGAAATCTTAGGGATAACAAAAACATGGTATGGAAGTGCTTCCAAAATTTATCCCGAACAGATTCAAGTTGACCGTCATGGGAAAGAATCCAAAGTGACGAAACTCAATGACGGGGCAGCGCTGTTGAACTCCGAAATTCCTCAGAATGAAACATATTATATTGTTGGCGGGAGATATTACACCCAAGTTTATGCAAGAGTACTTGTCAGACATATCAAATCATAATTTGCGAATAAGTAATCGGGCATACGTTGAAGCTAATGCTCCGTTGTTCCAGACAGCTCCACGACGGTTCAAATCTGCAAAGTCAGGAGTGTCGGAAATGGTGTATTCTTTGGTTTTCAAACCCCATTCGTTCCCTCTATCGGTTATCCCTAAGATTTCAACTTAAAACAAGAAATATATGAAAACAACATTACATATAGAATGGACGGTTGCAGACATCTGCAAAGGTTTTACGTACAATGAATTGGAGGGCAAAGGGCTGTTCGGGCTCGACGGACGGCTTACCATTCAGCCAGAGTATCAACGTCATTACATCTACAATGATGGCAAACGTGATGTGGCAGTCATCGAATCGCTGCTGAAATGTTATCCAATAGGAGTTATTTATTTCAACCGTACAAATGATGGCCGTTTTGAAGTTCTTGACGGTCAACAACGTATTACTTCTTTCGGTCGGTTCGTCACTGGAAAATTTGCCATAATTTATGGAGGTCGTGAAGAATACTTCAGCGGTCTCCCCATTGAAGAACAACAAAAGATAATGCAATCTCCATTACTCATCTATGAATGTGAAGGAGAAGAAAGAGAAGTAAAGGAATGGTTCAAAACCATCAATATCGTAGGCATACCTCTGAATGAGCAGGAATTGCGTAATGCCATCTATTCGGGCGAGTTTGTCACGGCGGCAAAGCGTGTGTTCAGCAATTCGCAAAATGCAGAAGTTCAAAAATGGAGCCATTACATAAAAGGGGATGTGAAACGGCAGGATTATTTGGCTGAAGCCTTGAAATGGGTATGTGACAGCAAAGGAATGGCCATAGATGCCTACATGAGCCAACATCGCCGCGACAAGTCCATAAGCGAACTCGAAAATTATTTCCGCTCCGTGATTGATTGGGTTTCAACTACGTTCACTATGGTAGAACGAGATATGTGTGGCTTGGAATGGGGCAGACTTTATGAGATATATCATAATACGCCTTACAGCATCGACCATGTGACGGAACGTGTGCTTGCCTTACGAGCGGACGTGAGCATCAAATGCCAACGCAACATCTATGAATATGTATTAGGTAGCGAACAAGACAAAAGCCTGCTTCAAATCCGCTTGTTCGAAGAGTCAATGAAACGTGCAGCATACGACCGACAGACCAAAGCAGCAAAAGAAAAAGGCATTTCCAACTGTCCCCTGTGTGCCATAGGCGACAATGGCAACAAGACGCGGATTTACAAGTTCAATGAAATGGATGCCGACCACGTGACCGCATGGAGCAAAGGCGGTACTACTTCTATTGAAAATTGCGAAATGCTGTGCAAAACGCATAATCGCTCAAAAGGCAACAAATAATGTAACATATCATAGAATATACGTATTTTGAGGAAGTTATGAGAGTATTAATTCCCTCAAAATTGTATATGCAAAAAAAATTTCAAGAAATTTCAAAAAGCTGGTGCGAGACAAAACGTCCAATAGTAAAGCACTCTACTATGTGTGCTTATTTGCTGACGCTACAAACCCATTTACTGCCTTATTTCGGTGCAAAGACAGACATCACAGAAGATGATGTACAACAGTTTGTCATTCATAAACTTTCGTGTGGTCTTGCACGTAAAACCGTAAGGGATATGGTAGCCGTATTAAAATCAGTAACCAAATATGGGAAAAAACATAAGACTTTTCAATTTGAAAATTGGGATATAGAATATCCTACAGATGCAGAAATGAGCCGATTACCGACATTGACAATAGAGCATCAACGCATACTAATGAGACATCTGATTGAAAGACCGACAGCACAGAATATAGGTGTACTGTTGGCTCTCTGTACAGGCATGAGAATAGGAGAAGTATGCGCTCTGCAATGGCAAGATGTGGACTTCCGCCAACGAATTATCACAGTAAGACGCACCGTAGGGAGAGTTTACAATTGCGAGCTAAAATCCACAGAGAAAATACAATCATCGCCCAAAACAAAAAATTCATGCCGCGAGATACCCATTTCAAAGCAATTGTTCCAATGTTTGAAAACTGTCAAGAAGGTATCTTCATCTCCGTATGTTGTCGGCACATCGGAACATTCCAAAGAGCCACGTTCTTATCGTGACTATTTTTCTAGGTTATTAAAGCGTCTCGGCATACCTCAAATCGTATTTCATGGGCTTAGGCACACCTTTGCAACACGGTGCATAGAAAGTCAATGCGATTACAAAACAGTAAGCGTTATACTCGGTCATTCCAATGTGGCGACCACGCTTAACCTATATGTGCATCCGAACTTCAATCAGAAAAAGAAGTGTGTTGAACGCATGAGCAAGTTTCTTGGAATAGCTGAACCGTAAATTAGGATACGGCTTTTGACCAACGGGAGGATAGCAAGTCAGTTTTGGGTATACCAAAACACAAACTTACTACCATTTAAAAACAGTGTTCTGACTTTGGAGTAACTCACCAGCCTTTGGGTAACCCAAAGGACAACTTGCAGCTTCTGTTGGAAGCAAACGGGGGCGTCTAGAGGGGTGCAACCCCGTTGGCTCATTAGGGTGTTTTTAGCATGAGCGAAGCAGTGCATGAAGAAAACACCCTAATGAGCTATGCCTTTTTGTTTCCCAAAAGCCTGCAGCGGTGTCGGCGGCTTGTTTTTGCCGTTCTCTTTTTACCAGCCTTGCATAATATTCCTTGCTGTTGTGTCGGCAAGATTGCATGTCGGCACAACGGCATAAAGGGATGGATTGTGCTGCCGTTCCCACAGCGGGCTTGTTGAGGGGTAAAAAAGCGTTGGACTGTTGAATTGTTGAATAAGGATATAAAGGCTTGATATATTGCAAAATATGCTCTAACAATCTCTCAACAAAAGCGTGCCGCCCAACAAACGGAGGCAAAAAGAAAAAACGAGGTCGGATCGATGTACCGTTGCTTCTTCTTTTCATCAGCCGTTGTGTGTTGTTGGCGGTTTGTTAAGGTTGCATATTCTTATATTCCAATACTTTATATCCTTATTCAACAATTCAACAGAATTTAAAAGCTTTTCTAGCAGCCCTTTCGTGACGGTGTGATACATGCCCACACTTCTTAGAGTCTGGTAACGGTCATTGCCACCGTATAGGTAGGTGGTATAGGTAAGACCGTTTGGTGCAGATGTCAGTTTCCAGCATTCCAGCACCACTTTCCGTACCTGCGATTTCTCCACCTTGACTTGAGAACAAACTAACAAGGGAATGATTTCGTTCAGGCACAAAGACACCGTTTCCACCTCCATTTTCGCCATGATGTCGAGCAGCAGTTCTGCCATTTCTATCTCTAAACGGTTGCGGTTGCTTCGAATAACCGTCCGAAGGGCTTCCGTCTCCATCTGCTTCGAGTTGAACCGGGTCAGGTGCAAAAACCTGTGCTTAAGAACATAATCATGAATACGTGAGAGCCTTTGGATGAACGCCTCCCCGGATGTGTCACGGGTTCGGAACAAACGGCTACTATGCGTCGCCACTTGCCAGTAATTGTTAAAAAATACGACATCGTTTCAAGGCCACGGGTTCGGCGGAA
>JAQYTJ010000043.1 GCA_028724885.1 Bacteroidales bacterium
TTCGCCCCACATGAAGTAATTAAATACGAGAAGGATATGCTTACTCAATGGGACATAGACGAGTATGTCGGCGAACAGGTCGAGAAAGGCGTTAAGGAAGGCCTCGAGAAAGGGCTTAGAGAAGGCATGGCAAAAGGCATGGCAAAAGGCATGGAAGAAGGCAGGGCCAAGGGCATGGAAGAAGGCATGGCAAAAGGCATGGAGGAAGGCAGGGCCAAGGGCATGAAGGAAGGCAGAGCTGAGGGCAGAGCCGAGGGCATGGAGAAAGGTCGTAATGAGGGACGCACCGAAATACTAAAATCACTCATCGCCTCTGGGATGCCAATAGATGAGGTTGCCCAAAGGTCAGGCCTGACCATCGACGAGGTCGTGAAATTAACGGGTTCTTCCCATTGAGCACTACGGGATCGATTCTAAAAACCTGTGTTAAAGAAGGTATGTGAACAACTTGGAACGAACGACCCGCCGAGCGGCATTCGGAGACGATTGCCTGAAGCATTATGGAAATATGTGATCTGCCACCGAGTGTGACACAGATCCCGGAAGAGATAGTCCTCACATTGTCCTTCCCGGCGCATGCTCGAATAAAATATATAAGTGATTACTTATTAATCACCATCCTATTCAAACCCACACCCGTCCTGAACTAGCCTCAGGAGCTGCTGCCTTACACACCCCGTCATCCGGCACTTTCAGGATCTGCCCTCTGCGAGCCTAAATTCCGGGTCAAGCCAGGATGACGGGAGGGAAATGAACGCAATTACTCACACGTCATCCCGAACTGCCATGCTATCCGGCAACCAATGCGTAGTGTTCAGTACGGGTACTTTTACCGAGCGAGCCAATGCTATGTATAAAGTTCTCCTGCATAGTTTGCTATGTGCCCCCTTCCATGACATCATGGGGGGTGTATGCCCACATTAACTATAGATACATCAGTGCTACACTATCTCGCTCGACAAAAGCATAACGCGCCATGTCTAAAACCTCACAAAGCATCTCTCAACAGCACATACCATGTTGACATTTAAGGATTTGTCCGTACAGTTAGCTGGCACGACAATACAGCCTCAGCTGGCATCCATAGTCGGAGTAATCTAAGTAGCATATAGTTGATTCTCAGCATATCACGCAATATAAGTAAAAAATTAGTTTAGAATTCTTCAAAATAATTTGGTTATTTAGAATTATTCTAATATATTTGCAGTGGGAAAAAGTTATTGATGAATATTAACAATTTAAATTATACTATAATGAAAACAACAGAAATCACAGGTTTTAGCAACCAGAACACCAGTATCTTAATTAATGCTCTTACTCAACTCCTGGCAGACTATCAGATTCACTACACGAATCTGCGCAATCTTCACTGGAACGTAAAGGGACACGGGTTCTTCGTTCTGCACGAGAAATACGAAGAGTTCTACGATGACGCTGCCTCAAAGATCGATGAAATCGCTGAGCGCATACTACAGCTGGATGGCACCCCTGAAAGCAGATTTTCCGAATATCTCAAAGTCTCTTCAATCAAGGAGCTAGGTGTCGTAGAGTGCGGACATGAGGGCATTGAATATGTTCTCGGCGCCCTGAAAACCCTGATAGCTTCAGAGCGTGAAGTCCTGAAGCAGGCTTCAGAAATCGGGGATGAGGTTACGGCCGCGATCATGAGCGACTGGCTCAAAGAGCAGGAAAAGACTTCCTGGATGCTCGTCGCTTTCGAGAAAACTAACTGCCAGAAGTAAGACTGACGTTAACTCCTAGCAGGACAGCTGCCAAGACACACAGCCTAGGCAGCTGTCTTATTATCACGCTTTCCGAACAGAATCCGTAAGATGCAATGAGGATGGATGGAACTGCAGCGGCCGGAGACATATTCTTGAATTATTCTTCAGAAGTGAAATTCATCACGCTCCGGGCTATCATAGACTCATCGTCCGCCGTAAGAGATTATCATGCCGAGACTCATGCCGTTTTCATTTAATGACCCTGGCCACAGCGATTTTTTCTGCATATAAATCGGTAACCGTGCCTTTTTCAGAGCAGATACGGCCGTTGCCACAAATATTCCTGACCAAGAAATTTTTGCACTTCCCTCTTAACGGAATAATCTGGTCAGTGGTACCGAAGCGGAATTTCTCTTCTTCAAGGCCATTATGCTTAATCTGATATTCCTAGAAGCGTTTCATTTGGCCTACGACTCCGCTGTCAAAGTCATCAGGCATCGGAAGAGGGTCGCTTAAATCTGGCCAGCTTCGGTCTATTGCTCTTCTGAACCTAAGAGTCTCTGCCGCTTGCGAGAAACCACTCAGAAAATAGTCTTTTCCATCACGGACATCCTTAGAGACATAGAATGCTCTGTTTCCGGCATGATCGCTATGATAGTGTGACAGCATCATATAATCAACATCTGCTCCGTTTGGATTTATCCGCTTTACATATCGCGCTATCCAATCGCCTGCATGACGCTTGTTATTTGGCAGCACGGGCACGGCAAGAGAACCTCGGCCAATTGCGTTATGATCACCACAATCCAACAGCATCGTCGTGCCATCTGGGAATATGTAGAAGGCGGACTCGCTTACGCCAGTGTAGATGAAATGAACCTGGAATTGCCACTTCTTACATCCGCGTCAGACCTTACCAGCCTTAGGATGTGTTTCCACTTTAAGGAAAGCTGCGCCAAAGCCGAGAAGCCCTCCTATGCAAAATGCGCCACAAACCACTGTATAAGATGTCAGAAAATCACGTCTATCCATAATGCGTTATTACTTTAAGCAACCTTAATCCTGTTCAATTTCTAATTAAAGTACTAAAAGTTGCTTTCAGTTTCAAGGCTATGACAATAACGTCATAGTATTTTAATATTGTGCCGTTGAGATATTCACTGACTTTCACATTCTACTTTCGATTTCCCTGTCGAGGTGTTTACGTTTACCTTTTACACAAATATATTATTTTTGCAGGGCAAGCTTTAGCTCAGAAACCACCTGCGCAGATCAAGGTATTTTTTTATCAAAGACTTGCTATTTTAGCTAAACGATATATCAAACACAAATTAATAAAGTAAAACTATGACTAGAATAAAAAAAGTTCTGTTCGAGGCATGTTTAAGCGCAATGATGCTTTCTATCATTCCGTATACGGAGACATATGCAGCATCTAAACTTCCCGTCTCTGACGAAGCACCTCAGACCCAACAGGAAAAAACCGTAACAGGTACTGTCAGGGATTCCAAGGGGGAAGCCATTGTCGGCGCAAACATCATTGTCAAGGGAACGATGACAGGTACTTTCACCGACATTGATGGAAATTATTCCTTGAGCGTTCCTTCGAATGGCACGATCATCGTATCCATCATAGGTTTCACGACACAAGAAATTAAAATCGGCAATCAAAACGTAATAAACGTGGTTCTTTCCGACGATACCCAACTTCTAAATGAAGCTGTGTTCGTCGGTTATGGCACGCAGAAAAAAGTTAACATAACCGGAGCAGTAGACGTCGTAACAAGCGAAGTCCTAGACAATCGTCCCGTATCCAATCTTACGCAAGGCCTTCAGGGTGCCATTCCTAACCTTCAGATAACATTCGCTGACGGCAAGCCAAATCGTAGTTCCTACTATCAGGTCCGAGGTACCGGATCAATTGGGCAAGGAGGCTCAGCCCTTGTACTCATAGATGGCGTAGAGGGCAATCCCGCCATGCTGAACCCTGGTGACGTAGCTAGCGTTTCCGTTCTCAAGGATGCCTCATCGGCTGCCATCTACGGTGCGCGTGGAACATATGGTGTGATTCTCATTACGACAAAAGACCCTAACAAAGAGAAGACATCGGTAACATATAGCTCGAACTTCCTTATGAAATCTCCTACGGTAGTACCAGATGTCGTCACCGACGGGCTTGAGTTTACAGAATATTACCTCCAAGCTTATCGTGGATGGCAGTATGCCGCACCAAGCAAGTTCCATTCCTCGCTCAAGATCACTGACGCATGGCTTGAGCACCTACGCAACGGAGCGACCGGTATCGTCACGGAAAGCAACGGAAAATATTCTTATTACGGCAGTACGGATTGGTTCGATCTTCTGTACAAGGATCATTCTTTCGGCCAAGAACAAAACATCAACATTCAGGGAGGCGGAGAAAAGGCCAATTTTATGGTATCCGGTCGTTTCTACACGCAGAACGGAATATTCAATTACGACCCTGACAAATATAAGATGTTCAACATCCGCGCAAAAGGCAGCATAAAGGTAACTGACTGGCTCAAAGTCACTAACAACTTCGAGTTCAGCAACATGACGTACCACAATCCGATGAACGTAGGCGAAGGTTCAGTATGGTACGCAATAGAGTCTGAAGGCCAGCCTGTCAATGTGCCATACAACCCTGACGGAACCCTCACCCAGGCAGGAGCGACCATCCTCGGGTCTTTCATTTACAAGAACAACTATCAAGACACGAACGAACGAGCGCTCCGCAACACTACGAGCTTCATCGCCAACCTCTACAAAGACATCATTACCCTCAACGGCGACGTGACTTTCCGCTACACAGACGACAGGATGAACGGTGTTCAGTCCCCGGTTCCTTACACTACGGAACAAGGCGGAAAGACAAAGTGCATGGGAAGTTCCTTTGATGGCATCTACAACTCAGTGTCCACTAAAAACTACCTTGCGACAAACCTTTACAGCCAATATGCGCAAACATTCGGGAAAAATGAGGTTAAACTGATGGTCGGTATGAATTACGAGCAGGAAATCTACGACTACAACTTCGCACACAGGAACAGCAAGATTTACGAAGGAGCCGAAAACATAAGTCTTACAAGCGGTTCGACTAGGATCAGCAGCAACTACTATAAGTGGCGCATAGGTGGTGGGTTCTTCCGCACCAACTATGTCTATGACAACCGCTATCTTCTTGAAGTCAACGGACGTTACGATGGGTCATCGAAGTTCCCTACTTCACAACAATGGAAGTTCTTCCCATCAGCTTCAATCGGATGGAGAATTTCCCAAGAACCTTGGTGGCATCTCGATGCCAACTCAATCTCAAATCTCAAGCTTCGCATTTCTTATGGGTCACTAGGAAATGGAAACATAGCTGCTTACAAGTTCCAAGAACTATTCACGATCGCTCAACAGAACAGGCTTCTTAATGGTTCGAAAAATCTCTACACAAAAGCTCCTTCCCCGATCCCTGCAGGACTTACATGGGAGACATCGACTACTGCAAACCTCGGATTGGATGCTGGTTTCTTCAAAGACAGACTCTATCTCAATGCCGACTACTACATCAGAAAAACTACTGACATGTACGTAGAAGGGAACCAGCTCCCGGCAGTCTATGGAGCCTCCGCTCCAAAAGGCAACTACGCAGATATGACCACGAAAGGCTGGGAGATCACTCTAACTTGGAAGGACAAGATCAACATTGGCAGCAAGCCGATGAACTATGAGATCAAGGGTACCCTAGCAGACTCAAAGTCGCAGATAGACAGCTACCCTAACGAAGAAATGAATATTGGTTCAAATACATACTATGCTACCAATGTCAACTATTACAAAGGAATGACTCTGGGAGAAATCTGGGGATTCGTAAACGACGGCTACTTTACTGCCGCAGATTTTGATTCCGAAGGCAATCAGATAGCCGGACCCGACCAGAGCTGGGTCATAAACAACAACGCAAACAAGTGGGAGCCAGGAGACATAAAGTTTAAGGATCTCAATTGCGATGGCAAGATAGACTGGGGCAATTCCAAGGTTGGCGACTCAGGAGATCGCAAGGTAATCGGCAACCGCCTTCCTCGCTACACCTACAGCCTCAACTTGAGAGCCGACTGGAATGGAATATTCGTAAGCGCATTCTTCCAAGGCGTAGGAAAGCAGGATTGGTGGGCAGGTGGTGACAACTCCATGTTCTGGGGTCAGTATAGCCGCCCTTATTCCAACATTCCGTCCGACATGGTAGGCAAATGGTGGACAGAGGACAATCCTAACGCTTACTGGCCTAGGTACAGGGGATACATCGCACATCAGTTTAACCGCACCCTTCACCTTGCGCAGACGAAGTACCTGCAGAATGTCGCATACATCCGTCTGAAGAATATTCAAATAGGATACAATCTTCCAAAGTCTATCATAAGCAGACTACGCATGCAGGCAGCGAGAGTCTATCTATCAGGCGAAAACCTCTGGTGCTGGTCGCCTCTCTACAAGCACAGCAAGCAATTCGACGTAAATAGCATAAACGGTGAGGATACCGAGACCAAGTCCCTCGTAAGCAGCGGTCTCTACTCCTCCCCAATCATGAGCGATGGTGGCTCTACCTACAGCTATCCTATCCTAAAGACAATGACATTCGGTATTTCTATAACTTTCTAAACATTTGAATACAATGAAAAAATATATTTGCATAGCTTCTGCGATGTTGTTGGCTCTAACAGCCTGCGAAATGAATGAAAACCCTAAGGCTCAAATCGGCAAAAATGCGTTGTTTGCAAGCGAAAATGGTCTCAAAATGTACACGAACTCATTCTACGATGTAATGCCAGGGCTAGGTAGCGGAATGACCACATGGGGAAACACCAGCAATTCCGCCGTCACAGCCTACATGGGAGTCCGTACATTCTATACAGACAGCTACACGCCAAGCCAGGAAAGTTCCTGGAGCTGGGGAACACTCCGCAACATAAACTATTTCCTCGATAACAATACGAACAATAACGTCAGCGAATCCGTCCGGAATAACTACAATGGAATGGCAAGATTCTGGAGAGCCGTATTCTATTTCGACAAGATCCGCACCTACAATAACGTCCCTTGGATTGATCATGCTCTCGACATAGATGATGAGCTGCTTACTACGACTCAGGATTCTCGCGAAGTTATCTCGGAGCATATCTACGAAGATCTGCTATTCGCCATAAACAACATTTCAGAGTCTTACAACTCCACCGCTTCTGTAGTGACAAGCCTTGTGGCAGCCGGCGAGCAATCTCGTTTCTGCCTGTGGGAGGGAACTTTTCGCAAGTACCACGGTGAAGCGGATTCAGAGAAGTGGCTTCAGAGAGCAGCAGATGCTGCTAAAATCGTCATGGATAGTGGCAAATATGCCATCTACACAGGAAAAGGAACAAGCAAGTCTTACAGGGAGCTTTTCATCACTCAAACCCCTATTTCCACTGAGACCATGCTAGCCACCGTTTATGACGCATCCGAAGGTCTTGTCAACGGCGAGAATCGTCGTTGCACCGCCTCTACTCTGGGAAATACTTTCTCTCCAATCCGTCAGTTCATGAACCTTTACCTCTATCTGGATGGCTCTCGCTACACCGACAATCCGGATTACAAGACTCAGGAATTCTTTGAGGAGTTTGATGGTCGTGACACCCGTATCGGACAGACAATCCGAATACCTGGCACGGTACGCTCCAACGGCCCTGCCTATCCTGACTGGCAAGTCACATATACTGGTTACATGGGACAGAAATTCTGCACAGATGATGCTGATCTTGATGGTAAATACATGAACGAGAACAACTACATCTGGATGCGTTATGCCGAAATTCTTCTTAATTACGCTGAGGCTAAGGCCGAACTAGGAACCCTAACGGACGAAGATTGGGCTAGAACCATCGGCGTTTTACGCGCGCGCGGCGGCATTACAGGCGGACTCAACGCCAAACCTACGACGGTCGACACATACCTCCAGTCAAACTTCTTTCCTAAAGTTATAGATCCTACAATACTTGAAGTTCGCCGAGAGCGTCTTATCGAGCTTGTCTGGGAAGATGCTCCTTCCGAATTTAGCGATCTGCAGCGTTGGGCGACAGGCAATCTTCTGGGAATGAAATGGCAGGGCATTTACGTCAAGGAATTCAACCAGAACATAGATCTTGACAAAGATGGCACTCCTGACGTATTCTTCTACACAGACCCTTCATTGAAGCCTGCTGAAACGGAAGGCCATGTGGTCTACCAATACGTTCAACTTGATAAAGGCAGCGGCTACAATTCGCACTGGACAGTTGACGAAGATGGACACACCCTTCTGTTTGACATGATGGTAGACAGAATTCAGTGGAACGACAGAATGTACTTCCATCCTATATCAGTTTCAGACATGGCGCTAAATCCAAACCTCAAGCAGAACAACGGTTATTGATAGTTAATAATATTAATTAATATTTTATGGTGGCCTTCTTGGTCACCCCTTTTGCTAATGGAACATCAATCGGTCAAAACCTACAAAATGTTGCCGAATAATATTCTTTTGCTAAATTTGCGGTTAGTAAGTTGTTTTACTAAAATCTTTCAAATTTAGATGAAAACAGTGAAGAAGACCCCTGATTTCTGGGGAAAAGAGGACTGGCAAGCGATTTGGATTGGGTTCATAATCATAGTAATAGCCTGCATCGCAGTCCTGACGAAAGCATTCGATTTCTCAGCCGTAAAATTCTCTACATGGTCGGTCGGAGAGGCCGCTGCCACCAGCGCCATACCGCTGGGAACGCAACTCGCCTCTTGGGTGTTCTGGCGAAAGTTCATCTTGACGTTCCTAACGCTCGGAATATTATTCTCCATCGGCGTAAAGCTGCAAGGCGAAACCCTGAAAAAATATATTCCTGCATTCATAGGGCTGTTCTGCATAGCTCTTTTCGTCCGCCTTGTCAGCGCCGAGTTCACCCTCAACCGTTACTTGGAATGGGCATTTTGGGCTCTGCTAATAGGTCTTCTTATCTCCAACACCGTCGGAATACCGAACTGGCTGAAGCCAGCCATCAAAACGGAATTCTACATAAAGACAGGTCTTGTGGTGATGGGTTTCTCGGTGTTGTTTTCCAACATAGCCAAATTCGGACTTTACGGCCTTGGAATAGCCTGGATAGTAACCCCGATCGTGATCATATTCATGTGGTGGTTCGGAACCAAGGTCTTGAAAATCGACAATAAGCCGCTGGTCATTACTCTTTCAACTGCGACCAGCGTCTGCGGCACCTCTGCTGCAATTGCAACCGCTGCTGCCTCCAACGCAAAGAAAAACGACCTCTCGATCGCCGTTTCAATATCCATAATATTCACTGTAATAATGATGGTCTTTGAACCGATAATCATTAAGGCATCCGGAATGAATCAGCTCATGGGAGGCTCCCTCATAGGAGGCACCATTGACTCAACTGGAGCCGTGGTAGTTGCTGGTACGGCTCTAGGCCCTGAAGCACAGCAGGCAGCCGTTCTGGTGAAGTCAATTCAGAATATTCTTATAGGATTCATCGCCTTCTTCGTGGCAATATTCTTTGCCACCAGGGTTGAAAATTCAGGCGTGCAGAAGGTGGGGGCTGAAGAAATTTGGACCAGATTCCCTAAATTCATCCTAGGTTTCTTTGCCGCCTCGCTGATAGCGTCCTTCTTCGTCCAGCCAGTGTTCGGCGGAGACAGCGTGAACTCGATCAATAAAGTGCTAGACCAATACAAGAACTGGGCTTTCGTACTTGCATTCACCAGCATTGGCCTAGACACCAATTTCAAGGAAATAGGCAAACAGATGCAAGGTGGAAAAGTTCTATGGCTATACATAATCGGTCAGACCTTCAACATAGGACTGACACTGTTCGCCGTGTGGTTCCTGCTTTCTGGCGTCGTTTTCCCGGTTCCGGTCCTCGACTAGCTAGCGTAAAAAAGGAACGTCGATACAATGAACTTCAGGAGGACATGTAAGATTCTGACGATTTTAGTTGGGGTTGCAAGCATCGTCATGGCACTCTATATCATGCTGAAGGGACTGGGGCTGCAGGAGGGCTTGGACTTCGGTGCCGGAGCCTATTACTACGCCGACATCCCCGAATTTCAGGAATATACCGAAAAGACACATTTCGTAGCCAAGTTTCCATTCTGGGTCTATGTGGCCCTATTCCTCGCATGGGGAGCATTGATGTACTGGCTTTGGAAATATATTGATAAGAAATGATTAATTTTAATAATTAATTGCGATGAATATGCCAGCAAAAGTGTCTGCTACCTGCCGAAATTGCGGAGAAAAGCATGATATAGAAATATGGGATAGAATAAATGTCAGTGATAATCCTGAGCTGAAGCCAAAAGTGAAGGATGGCTCTCTGTTCGTGTGGAAGTGTCCTCATTGCGGCACATCCAACTTGGCGCATTATATGACGTTGTACCATGATCCTGATACGAAAATCATGATTTTGTGCTTGCCTGAAAGCTTATTGCAGGCAAGCCAGCTTGCGGCCTTAGAGGCTCAATTAACTGGCCAGGAAGCTCTCAGTGACTATGTGCTGCGTAGGGTTGAGGATGTAGGTTCATTGATTGAGAAAGTGAATATATTCGATTCCGGTATGGACGATCTTACGATTGAGCTTTGCAAATATGTCACAAAGAATGAGCTTCAGGACAAGGGTACACCGAATCCTTTGAGCGTAGAGAGCAAGCTGAATCTGAACAATGAAGAAAAGGCCGATCTGAGCGGTGCTTCATTGAAGTTTTTCAAGATTGATGGGGCTGATCATGACATCATTTTCAGTTTTCCTAAGGACGGGAAAATGAATATTTTGAATGTTGGTTTCAACGTGTATGAGGACTGCGCTGCCATCATACGCCGCAATCCTCAGATAAAACCAGACACCGGCTTCGCTAAAATTGATCCCAGCTGGGTACACAAATTCTTAAGATAAATCCTGAGCCCCTGTCGCCATCGGGCGACCGGCGGAGGCCGGGTATTCGCGAGGCGACTAGCCAAGCGAACACCACAAGGCCGGGAGCCGCGAGGGGTCTCAGGGGGCAGAGCCCCCTAAAAAAGGGCCGCAGAGGAACAATCCCGTGCGACCCTTTGTCGTATTAAGTATTATTAATCATTCTACTCTTCTGGCACCATCGCTGATCACTACATCGTAAACTTTATACTCGTGACCAAACTTAGCAGGGAACTGCTCCTTTACAGCCTTAAGGAAGCCATCGTAAAGCTCCTCCTTAACCAGATTGATGGTGCAGCCACCGAAGCCTCCACCCATTACCCTTGAGCCTGTCACGCCACATTTGCGAGCCAAATCGTTCAAGAAATCAAGTTCCTCACAGCTGACCTCATACAGTTTGCTAAGCCCGAAATGCGTCTGATACATCATCTCGCCCACGATTTCGTAATTGCCTCTTTCAAGAGCATCGCAAACATCCAGAACCCTCTGAACTTCCCCGATCACATATTCAGCCCTCAAGAAATCCTCGGAAGAAATCTTACCTCTTACTTCTTCAAGCCATACTCTCTTCGCATCGCTCAGGTACTCGACTTCAGGATGGTTAGCCTTGATCGCCTTCGCAGCATTCTCACAAGACTGCCTTCTTTTATTATACGCCGAAGATGCCAGCTCATGTTTCACGCAAGAATCAATAAGTACTAGTTTATATCCTTTCGGATCGAATGGATAGTACTTGTGTTCAAGCGTTTTGCAGTTCAAAAGAATCAGCTTGCCTTTTTGTCCGAAAATGGAAGCGAATTGATCCATTATGCCGCAGTTGACTCCACAGTAATTATGTTCAGTGGACTGACCAATCTTTGCTAGCTCGAATTTATCTATCTTATTGTAATTAAGTTCATTTATAGCAAATGCGAACGTACTTTCCAGAGCTGCGGAAGAAGAAAGACCTGCTCCGAGCGGAACATCACCAGCAAAAACGGTATTGAAGCCCTCAACTTTCCCTCCACGTTTAATCGTCTCTCTGCAGACACCAAATATGTAGCGAGCCCATTGCTGCTGAGGCTTATCTTCCTCATTCAGGCCGAATTCGACATATTCATCATAGTCTAAAGAGAAAGCTTTCACTTTCTGGCTCCCATTCAACTTAATTTCAGCAATTATCCCTTTATCAATTGCCCCAGGGAATACATAGCCACCATTATAGTCTGTGTGTTCTCCAATGAGGTTCACGCGACCTGCGGATGCGAAAACCTCGCCCTCCGTACCATAGAGAGTCTCGAATTTCTCTCTTATCTTATCTTTCATTTCCATATTATGTGATTTAAGAATTTCACATTAAGCTTTATACAAATTTATAAAATAATAATGAATATACCTTTTTCTAATTTCAATCACGAGATAAATGAATATTTAATATTATCGGACAGTGGTCACTGACCCCTCCGAGATACCTTGGACCCGAAAAAGTCCTTAGCGGTTTTTCCCCAGAATGAACGTTATCCCTTGCCAAAAGAAAAGGAATATGCAAAATTTCCATCTGGGCATCGCCAAAATTCTCAGACACCATGAACATATCAATCAGGTCCCATTTTCCATTGAAACGAATCGTTCCCTCACCTTTCTCCGCCAGCGATCCGGCAAGGTTAATTAATATACCGTCTAGCAGCCTGAAAGCGTGATTATCCGGGGTGTCATTGAAATCTCCCATCGCTATTATGTGCTTTATCCCCACCCCTTTCAATGAATCCGCTGCCTCAGCGAGCGCCCTCATCGCAGCAATCCTCCTTGGCGAGGATGCAGCCCCACCATACTTAGACGGATGATGATTAACTAATATAGCAATGGTGTCTTTGAATATACCGAACTCTGCCAGAAGAATGTCCCTTGTTCTAAACTCTTCGCCACCAACACGCAGAGGTTTTGAGCGAATTAGTTCAAGTTTAGACGGCATGTACAGCAGCCCTACATCTATGCCCCTTGGGTCTGGCGAATCGAA
Source organism: Bacteroidales bacterium (assembly GCA_028724885.1). Taxonomy (GTDB): domain Bacteria; phylum Bacteroidota; class Bacteroidia; order Bacteroidales; family UBA932; genus Cryptobacteroides. Next base: position 12,717 of record JAQYTJ010000043.1, read on the forward strand.
GTGGACAATCTTATATTCATATTTTCTCAGCAAAGTTGAATTAACAAGCCTCCAGAGCACATATCTGTTCTCAACTTCAGCTACCCCTATCACATCCGGCATCCTACCCTTCTCGTCAGCAACCCAGAATATTGCCTTAGAAATGGCATTGCACTTTGCCTGAAACTTACCGCCCGACCAATGTCTTTTCCCCTCCGCCGAGAATTCAGCGTCCGATGCGCTGTCCACCCTGGAATCGAATAGATTCTCCAGGTTCCAGAACATCACCAGCAACGAGTCCTTCTCCATCCCCTCCGAAGATATAGGCAAAAAGAAAATAAATAGAATCATGAATAATCTGCGTCGCATATTCATTAATATAGATTTGAACTTGATTCAGAATCTACACATTCGCAATATGGCAATGAAAAACGAAAATTTCTTCAAGAAACAGAAAAACCTTGACTATCTTTGCAAAGAATTTTCTTTATAATAGTTAATTTTTTTGAAAATGTCTTTAAAATGCGGCATTGTAGGACTTCCAAACGTAGGCAAGTCAACATTATTCAATTGTATAAGTTCCGGAAAGGCACAGAGCGCCAATTTCCCTTTCTGCACCATAGAGCCAAATCTTGGCTCAACTAATGTTCCCGATAAAAGGCTGAAGACACTAGCTGATATCTGCAAGCCGCAGAGAGTCATTCCGGCAACGGTTGACATTGTTGACATAGCTGGTCTAGTGAAAGGCGCAAGCAAAGGAGAAGGGCTTGGCAATCAGTTCCTGGCAAATATTCGCGAGACCGATGCCATACTGCACGTCCTGCGGTGCTTCGACGACGGAAACGTCGTTCACGTAGACGGAAGCGTAGATCCTGTAAGAGATAAAGAAGTAGTGGACACAGAGCTTCAGATAAAAGACCTTGAGACAATCGATTCAAGAATCTCCAAGACCCAGAAGCAAGCCACTACCGGCGGAGATAAAGAAGCAAAGAAGCTTCTGGATCTGTTGCTTCGTTATAAAGATGCCTTGAATCAAGGTAAATCTTGCAGGACTGTGGAACTCAACGAGGAAGAGAGTTCTCTCGCACATGACCTCTTTTTGCTCACTAACAAGCCAGTGATGTATGTCTGCAATGTAGACGATGCCTCTGCCGTGAATGGTAATCGCTACGTAGATGCTGTAAGAAAAGCCGTAAAAGCTGAGAATGCAGAAGTCATGATCATCTCTGCCAAGACCGAGTCTGAAATTGCAGAGATGGACAGCTACGAGGATCGTCAGATGTTTCTAGAAGAACTTGGTCTGAAAGAATCCGGAGTGTCTAGGCTCATTAAAGCTGCTTATCACCTGCTCGGGCTGCAGACATTTTTCACGGCAGGAGCCGACGAATGCCGCGCATGGACTATTCATAAAGGAGACAAAGCACCTAAGGCCGCTGGAGTGATACACACTGACTTTGAGAAAGGTTTCATTCGCGCAGAGGTCATTAAATATGAGGATTTCGTGAATTATGGCAGCGAAGCAGCGGTCCGCTCCGCAGGCAAGCTTGCTACCGAAGGCAAAGATTACGTCGTTCAAGACGGCGACATCATGCACTTTCTTTTCAACGTCTAAATAAAAAGGCTGGGTCAATGACTCAGCCTTAATTCGTGATAGTCAATATTTATTAATAGAACTTTGCCCTGTGATCTTTCACGTCAGCATCGTTGATCATAACAGGAAGTATCATCTGAGATGCGTAGGAATTCATCTGAGCCAAGTTATTCTTAGCGTCTTCTTCGGTATAGAACGAACCCGTATCGCGAGACTTCACAGTGTATATATAAGTCCCTATTGTTCCGGCAAGCGGACCGCAAAGCTTTCCCTCTGGTGCAACTGAAGCTGCTCCGATGAATTTCGGATCAAGGCCTTGACCGGCCATAGAAGCGAACCTGACATCTACGTCCGTGCTTAATGAAGCGTGAAGCGTGTCCGCAATGGTCTGCAGATCAGAAATGCCTTTAATTTTGTCCGCCACTTTTTCAGCCTCCTTCTTGCTAGCCTTCTCTGCATAAAGCTGCTGGCGTATGGCTCCACTAACTTCTTTCAAATCTGCCGTACCTTCCTTGTGCACGCCTGTGACTGCGACTACGAAGAAATACTTATTGTCTACGGTAATGATGTCTGAAACCTTGCCTGCCTTGTTATCAAATGCCCATCTGGTTACTTCCTTGGCATTAGAAATTGTACCGTATGTGGAAGTAGACTCCAGCACATTAGACATAGGGTGTGAATATGCACCTAAGGTGTCAACCGCAGCCCTATAATTCTTATATCCGCCTTTGGCGAGAACTGCTAACTTGCTAGCCTTTGAAAAATATTGATTGAAAGTTTCACTGCTAGCAACAGCCGTCTTCTCAAGAATTGCAACCTGCTTTTTAGCGATAGGAGCAGTCTTTTTCTCGACCTCAACGATATGAGTGCCATACTGAGTCTTCAGGATGAAAGGCTCACCTGTTTTTGCAGTAAGTACGGACTCGAAACCAGGTATCATCAAATTCTGAGTCAGCCAGCCAACGTTACCTTGGACTCCGTCTTCTGCGCTTCTAGCGTCAGCTGAATACTGTGAAGCAAGGTTAGAAAAATTCTCTCCGCCCTTCAGCGCTGCCAGCAAGCTGTCTGCCTTAGAGGCATCGTTTCCCTGTAGAAGGATATGCTTTACATAAGCAGAATCCGGAATCTGTACTGTCGCCATTACCCTAGCCGTGTAGAATACATTGTCGGCCTTAACTATAGGAGAAGCTCCTTCCTGATTGCTGAATATGAAATCATTGATGTCCTTATTAACCGTAGTCAGTTCACCAGATTTATACCAGTAATCGGAAAGTGCACGCTCTGAATTCTTAGCAAGGAACGACTTCATATCTTCTTTTGAAGTTGTTTGGAACTCCTCATACACGTCAGCAATTGCCTTATTCGCAGCCTCGACGTCAGCATCGGAAGGCTGAACCTCGTATACGACATATTCAATGTCCCTGGAATCCTGCTGTTTGAACAGTTTCTTATGATCATCGTAATATTTCTTTATTTCAGCATCGCTCACTTTCACGGTAGAATCTTGCTGGAAAGACATAGGAACCATCACGAAGTCAACCTTGGTGGTGTTATTATTCTCTGCGATAGCTCTTTTTAGCATGAGAGGGTTCTGGAAATTACTGCTAGTAAAAAGAGATCCATATTTTGCATAGAACTGCTGAGTGTAAACAGTGTTCTGAATATAGTTCCAATACTCTTTGAGCCTTCCCGTATTATCCTGGCTTATGCCATTGATGAGGTTCTTCACGGCATCTTTGCTGAAATTGCCATTCTCATCTTGGAAAGCAGGATTATTGCTTATGATAGGTGAAACCATGTCCCCAGTGAGCAAAGCTTGCATTTCTTCCTTGCCTACTCTAATCCCAGCAGCCTTTGCCTTCTTCGAGAAGAGGTATTTGTCAATGAGAGACTGCCAAGCGGCATTACGAATCTGTTGTTGCTGCTGTTCTGTCTGAGCAGACTGGCCTGTGACCATTTCGTTGATCGTCGTGAACCTTTCTACGTCTTGCTGGAAATCAGTGTATGGAATAGCCTTTCCATTGATGTTTCCAACATCATTCCTGCTGGACATTGCTTGGAATGCCGATTCCAACGTACCAGGATCAATGATAAATGACAAAAGCGCCAGAGCGATGATGATGGAAACCGCAAGCCCGGCCTTTTCGCGAGTTTTTTGAAGAATCGCCATGAGTTATGCTATTTTATTTTTTATCCAAAACGTTATGGGGTGCGAAGATAGTGATTTTAATTTAATTAACCATTATTTTTTAGTAACGGCCCTACAAAATTCACAGAATCAATGTTTACCTTCGTGGTATCCTGCACGACAACGGCAAAACTATTGAACGGCTTATAAAGCACTACATCTCTGGCCATCTCGTCGGATCGCATGCCGTAACCCTGCATGAAACCATCGTTGGAAAACATTCTCACGTAGCAGTCAGTGAATATTTCCTTTTTCCCCCTGTCCCAGTACAGAGTGTCCGTTTCCATGGTCTCTTGTTTGATAATGTTCTGCACTACAACGTGACCGAACGCAGACCACTTCTCTTCATTTGTCCTCTTATTAGCGTAATGCTTGGCGTTATCGGATTGAAGATATGTTTCCAAAACGCCATCTTCGGCATAGGCAAAGACCTCAAGCCCCTTTGGGAAAAGTTCATAAGAGACAGAGTCGTTATCGTACCGTTCCATCAGGCCAGCCTTAACTCTCATCTGGATGCCGCCATCGTCGGTCTGTACGAGATACATGCTGTCAACAGTCTGGACCGGTGTTTCTTTTAAGTTAAGCTTCTCTGCCTCAGACAGTTTTCCTTTACATGAAAATACGATGAAAGCAACTGCGGAAGCAGCTGCTATCATCGTAACAGTATGTAATCTTGTTTTCAATCCTAAATGTTACCTTGTCCTGACTGTGGTAGTGGCGTGCATGCCTCCGCAGTTTACTGTATAGCTCTGACCGTCAATCACGTCGTACATGAATGCATCAGCTTTCTCTGGATAGTAAACGCTGTACTGGCCGATGAGTTTGTTGCAATCCTCTGTGAGAGAAGGGTCTGCAGACTTTGCTTTCTGCAGGTAATCAACAGCAACCCAGTATTTAGACCTCTTAGCAACCTCATCGCCGCTGCAAGTTACAGAACCCCAAATTGTTCCAATCAAGTAATATGCCTTGCCCTGAGTGCTAGGATTCAGCTCAGCAGCCTTCTTCGCATAATCGAAAGCAAGAGCATTACGTTTGTTTTTAAGGCCGAATGCAGCAAGCTCAACGCAGTATTCACCTTTCTTGCTAGATTCTATATCTTCGGAATTGATAGCCTGCTCCATGTATTTAACGGCGCTATCTACATCGTCATGAGAAGCATAAAGCCTGTAAAGGTAATATGCTGAATTGGCTGACGGTTCTTTCTCATAAAGCTTAGTCACGGCTTTGAGGAACAAATCGTTGTCCTGGCAGCCCTCGGTAGCGGCCATCATGGAAACTACTGTTTTAATTGTCTGCAAATCATCAGGATTTGCCTCGAACCGAGGAGTGAACAATGCGACAAGATTGTCGCAGCTTGCCACCTGACTTGTAACGAACAGACCCTGAAGGTCAGATTTTGCTTTTTCAGTCTCTTCTCCAGGAGCGGCCTTCTCCAGCAGAGCCAAAGAATTCTGATATGTGCTAATCACGACATCTGGCTCTATCTTCTTATCTTTATAAAGATCGATGGCTGCCTGAAGATCAAGCAGAAGCACGTTAGGAACTGTTTTTTTGCCATTGAATTCAATGATTTTGTTGTATTCATTGAACAGCTTCTGCGGATCTTTAATGTATTTGGCAATATAAAGACCCTTATTATTGATAGCAGTCTCTGCATATTTAGGATAATACTTGGCCCTCTGATCCTGAAGCATAAGCAGAGTGTCAATCATTGCCTCTCTTACGGTGGCATCCTTTTCTTCTGCTATAGCATTCTGAAGAAGAGAGCTACCGTGAATCAGCAGATTCTGGCTTGATGTAGGAGGGCAAAGTTTATAGGCCTGCCTCCAGTTTGGCAAAGCATCCTTATAATTTTTCTGTTTGTAATATTCTCTGTAATAAGACAGATACTTGATGCATTCAGCGCTATCCGCACCATACTTACCTTGTGCTGAAACACTTAATGCAAATACGCTCGTTACGATTGTAATGAATACTAATGCAATTTTCTTTTTCATGGCCGTTTATCTTTCAAGAGTTATCATTATTACAAAATTAATCATACTGTGGTTTTAAGAACCAAATATCGAAAATATTAAGACCGACAGTAAAGTTAATGTATCTTTCTCTAACTTTATTACCGGATAGGGATCCTCTTTGACCTATGTCCATCCCGACCGATAATCCGTTGCTCCATCTAAACACTGGGAATGTTGCACCAAATGTCAGGCCAAATGCATCAATCGTGTTGCCGTCAAGTTTGTAATACTCTCTATCCCAATAAGTTCCTGCACGGTATGTTACCCTTTTCATATAGTAACGAATATCATTCCTGTTCGGCACCAGAGAGAATCCAGCGCGAATCGACTGAGAAGCGGCAGCGCTAAACTTCGCATCACCTACGTTAGCGAAGCCGCTCACGTTCATGCCGCAGTTAGACCAATCAGATCTGATGTAATTGATTTCCGCCGTCCACTTGTCACCCTGCTTCAAAGAGAATCCGATTCCTATCTCCCCTGCTAACTTTACTCCGTCGTCTTTAGAAAGATGATTTTGACTACTTGTGATAGTATCTACGATAGAGGCTATCGAAGTATACCTGACATCATTTACAGAACCTCGCATCCTGGTCTTGAACCTATATGTCGCTCCAAAAGTAGCCGTCATGCTATTCTTCAACTGCATCTCGTATTGAGCTCCGAACTTTCCAGTGAAAGTGTGAAGCCTCATCTCGTAACCGCTATAAACGTCCCTGATATCTGTCTTCCTATAATCTACCAAGTTATCCTTGTTAATCTTGCCGAAGATATAACCAATTTCCGCCCCAGCAGAAAATCCTTTGAATATGTCTACGCCACCACCTATGAATGCATTGTTCATCCCACCAGAACCAATAGCCTGATACGTGATTCCTCCTGTGCTAGCTATAATAGCCGGATTGCTAGCATACGAAGTGATGTCATAACCTATATTGCTAAAAGGCGTGAATCCAGCGTACATGGCAAATGACTTATAAACAGGAAAAGACATTATGATGTTATACATGTTGATCGTGTTGTTCGACGACTCTATGTCATGCTGCTTATAGTATTTGTTCTCGGAGAATAATCCGAAATCGACCATCACCGCCTTAGTTTCTCTCTTAGTCACTGCAGCAGGGTTCATGATGTTCAAGGCTCTCGAGTCACGAGCGGCTATTCCTATTCCTCCCATAGACCTGTTGTACACAGTGCCTTGCTTCGAGATGTCTCCTATTCCGAACATTGAGTACGGGGAGAAGATGCTATAGGCGTTATCCTGCGCCTTAGCAGAAAGCACCGGAAAGACAGACACGAAGGCTGCCAAAATAATTTTAAGCGTCTTGCACATATTTATCCGCTATTAACGCCAACCCCATTAATACTAGATTGCAGACTACAAAGATGGCGTTTTTCATTCTTTTTGCAAAATAATTAGCGTCACCCCCAGTGAAAACAACTATTTTTTCAGGGAAAAGCGACAAGTAGCCAATTAGTTCAAACATTATGCCTGATACAACTCCAGATTGAATCGCAGTTTCAACGGAATCGCCTATCTGCCTTATCGTTACAGGAGGATCTGCAAGAGGGAGATTCCTTGAGTATCTCTTCAAGGCCTGAAATCTAGTGCGGAAGCCTAAGGAAATATTACCCCCCGAATACTCCCCTTCTGGTTCTATCATATCGATGGTGAGAGTAGCTCCAAAGTCAAATATGAGGCAGCCTTTCCCTTTAAAAAGATATCTTGCCGCAATGACAGAAGCCGCCCGGTCTGGAGACAAATATTCAGGAATGCGATGTTTCATGAATATGTCATCTGCCGCTTGCGGATCGAGTAAAATCAAATTTCCGCAGGAGCTTCTCAATACGTCTTTTTTATTTTCATTAATAGCTATAGCAGATGCTATTACCATAATCTCAGGCTTCTCTTTTTCCGTCAGGGAGACGATATATTCAATTACCTTCTCTCCCTGGTACCGAAACATCTTGCCAAGCGTCATCCCGTCTGCCCAGGCAGCTTTCACAGCAGTATTTCCTATTTCTATTAATAGATTAGGCATATTCTTAAAATCGCAAAACTTTTAAAGTTAGCAATTATTGCAATTTCGACAAAGTCATCAAGGCCTTATCTAGAGAATCTATGCCTCTAGTCACTATTTTCAGTTTCCCTTCGCTCTGCTTAAGATTCAGAAAATCAGCATATTTACTAATTTTCTGTAGTATATTGCTGAAAGTCTTTGTCTTGTAGTATGGTGACATCTGATTGGAAATGAAGAACATTATCATCATTCCATTCTTGATGATGATTTTCTCGAAACCAAGTTTTCCGCCAAGATTCCTGATATTCATCACATCGAACAGATTGTCTAACTCTTCAGGAAGCTCTCCGAATCTGTCTTTCAGCTGGAACTTTATCCTGTCTATATCCTTATAGTTCCTAAGCGCATCAAGCTGCTGGTATATTCTTATCTTCTCGGCAGTGATGTCTATGTAAGAATCTGGAATCATTGCTGGCTGATCTGTCTCTATCGTGCAATCTTCTATGTAGGATTCCTCTGCCCTTCCTGAGATGATGCCAGTCTCCATACCAAGTTCGGACATTGCCTCTTCTATAACTTTCTGATAGGTCTCATACCCCATATTCGTGATGAAACCACTCTGTTCAGCTCCTAAGAGGTTTCCAGCGCCTCTGATATCCAAGTCCTGCATCGCAATGTTGAACCCGCTGCCTAAATCTGAAAACTCCTCTATTGCTTTAAGCCTCTTTCTTGCATCGTCTGTGATGGTAACGAGAGGTGGAACTATCAAATAGCAGAATGCTTTAATGTTAGATCTGCCTACTCGCCCTCGTAGCTGATGCAAATCACTTAAACCTATGTTCTGCGCCTGATTAATTATTATAGTGTTGGCATTAGGAATATCCAATCCGTTCTCTATGATCGTTGTGCAGAGGAGCATGTCATAATCTCCTCTAATGAAGCCTAACATTCTATCTTCCAGTTCTTTAGATTCCATCTGACCATGTGCAACGCATATTCTCATGTCAGGCACCAGCCTATGCAAGATGTCGTATATTGCAGGCAGCTCCTCTACTTTATTATGGAGGAAGAATATCTGTCCTCTGCGATTTAGTTCGTAATTTATGATGCTCTTTATTTCTTTTTCATCGAATAGAATGATTTCTGTCTGGGTCGGAATCCTATTTGGCGGAGGGGTATTTATTATCGAAAGGTCCCTAGCACCAAGCAAAGAGAATTGCAAGGTTCTGGGGATAGGTGTCGCCGTAAGAGTAAGTGTGTCAACCGAATTCTTTAACTGACGTAATTTCTCTTTAGCAGAAACACCAAATTTCTGTTCCTCATCTATCACCAATAAACCTAAATTTTTAAATACAAACTGATTGCTTAGAAGCTTATGGGTACCTATAATAATATCTATCTTCCCATCCTTAAGTCTTTCTTTAATAACGCTTGCCTCTTTTGCCGTCCTGAGACGGCTAACGAAATCTATGTTGCAAGCGAAATTCTTCAGTCTCGCAGAAAAAGTTGCATAATGCTGAAGGGCAAGGATGGTAGTCGGCACAAGCACAGCCACTTGCTTGCCATCAGTCACTGCCTTGAAAGCCGCCCTTATCGCAATTTCTGTCTTTCCGAAACCTACGTCACCGCAAATGAGCCTATCCATTGGACTAGGATCTTCCATATCCCTTTTGACCGCTTTCGTAGCGGCTTCCTGATCAGGTGTGTCCTCGTACATGAATGAAGATTCCAGTTCTTCCTGTAAGTATCCATCTGGGGAAAAAGCAAATCCTCGAGAAGCCTTCCTCTTAGCGTATAACTGGATTAGGTCTTTAGCTATATCCTTAATCTTAGACTTCGCAGAAGTCTTCAGTGCTTGCCAAGTCTTAGATCCTAACTTATTAATTTTAGGAGGCTCACCATCTTTTGAACGGAACTTGGAAATCTTATTTAGGGAATGAACTGACACGAACACTACATCCCCATCCTTATACATCAGCTTCACGACCTCGTGCATCCTGCCCTTATCATCCTTCATTCTCACCAAGCCGCCGAATATTCCTACCCCGTGATCTATGTGAACAACATAATCTCCTATGTTAAATGCCGCTAAATCATTAATAGTAAGCTGTTCCGCCTTATCTACAGTACGGCGCAGCGATACTCTGTGGAATCTGTCAAATATCTCATGATCGGAATAGCAGCATATTTTGTCTTCATTATCTATGAAGCCAGAATGTATATTCTTACCAGAAATAAACTGAGGCACTATACCTCCATTCTGAGCGAATATAGATTTTAGCCTTTCTATCTGAGAATTCTTATCGCTGTAAATAAATACTTTATAACCACTCTCTATTTTTTGCGTGACATCAGCGGACAGAAGCTCGAAATTCTTGTTAAACGTCGGCTGGGGAGAAATATTGAAATTGATGGTTTCTGCATCAGCGGCGAGAGGAACATCTAGAAAAACTTTATTGAAGCCATTTAATTTATTAAAAAATTCTTTTTCATGATACATGTCTGAAGAATCCAGCCATATCAAAGCATCTTTCGGGAATATTTCAGATGGAAATTTACCGTCATTTTCTTCAGGCCTCGCAACGAAATCTGGAAAAATATCCATCTCTTCTCTTTCTTCTTTAGAGAGCTGGGTATTGCAGTCGAATACGTGAATATCCTCTACCTCATCACCAAAGAAAGACAGCCTGAAAGGATCATTATAAGAATATGAGAATATATCTATTATTGAGCCTCTGATGGCATACTGCCCTGGAGCCGACACAAAATCTGCTTTTTCGAAGCCCTCGCTCGTCAATATATTCCTAATATTATCAAAAGAAATGTTCTCCCCTTTCTTTATTTTTACTAGTGCTCCGCTCATCTTAGCTTCCGAAGGAAGCTTCTCTTCCAAAGCTTCAGGATAAGTTACGACGAATAGCTTGTCTTTATTTTCTTTATTAGAGATGAGTTTCCCTACGGCAGAAGTCCTCTGAACACTAAGAGAAGATTTATAATTGCTACGTTCTACTCCTTTTCCAGAATCTGGCAAAAAGAAAACAATGTCTCCTTCCACTAAACTGTAAAGGTCAGAAGCGCAATATTCTGCGCTTTCCCTGTCTGGGAGCACTATTACATTTGTTCCAGCTACAGCTGATTCAGAAATTATGAACCATCTCGCCGAAAGAAACAGTCCCTTGCACAGGGCAGTACCATTATTTTTAATTTTATCAGATAGTTTTGCCGCAGAATTGGAAGATATCAACATTTTGATTAAAATTCGGTTAATAACCTGTTCGTAACGCTGTTAATTAATGCAGTAAAAAAGTTAATAAATTTTTCATTCTGATTTTTCAACAACCATTCAATAGCCTGTCACACATGATATGAACAGAAAAACGACTTGATAAAAGTTTGATACAAATGTATATAACATACTTATCAACTTTTCAACAACGTTTAAATAATAAACATTAATAAATAAAAATATATATTTGTAATTACTTAAATGAAACAAATGGAAGAATTCAATCCTCGTAATACAAACGCTGACAAAGATAAAGATTTGGACGGAATTATCCGCCCGCAAGAACTGGATGATTTCACGGGACAGAAAGAAATAGTCTCTAATCTGAATATTTACATAAAGGCAGCGAAAATGCGTGGAGAAGCACTTGATCATGTGCTTTTTCACGGGCCTCCGGGCTTAGGAAAGACAACTCTAGCTCATATCATAGCCAATGAAATGAGCGTTAACATGAAAATTACCTCAGGTCCGGTCCTGGATAAGCCTGGCGATCTTGCCGGACTTCTAACTTCGCTCGATAAAGGTGATGTACTATTCATTGATGAGATTCATAGGCTTTCTCCTGAAGTCGAGGAATATCTCTATTCCGCAATGGAAGATTATGTTATAGACATAATGATAGATAAAGGGCCAGGTGCAAGGTCCGTGAGGATATCTCTCAATCCTTTCACTCTTGTCGGAGCGACGACCAGAAGCGGGCTGCTGACTTCTCCTCTGCGAGAAAGATTCGGAATAAAATGCGCACTTGAATATTATGATACTTCGGATTTAGTGAGAATAGTTAATCGTAGCGCTGGGATATTGAATATAGGAATAGATGATGACGCTGCTTCTGAGATAGCTCTCAGGAGCAGAGGCACTCCAAGAATTGCCAACTCTCTTCTAAGGCGAGTTCGAGATTTCGCTCAGGTGATGGGAAATGGCAGGATAGATGTCGATATAGCTGAATACGCTCTGAATAAATTAAAGATAGACACTAGAGGTCTTGATTCTATTGACAATAAGATATTAAGAACAATCATAACCACATTCAAGGGAGGTCCGGTCGGCGCCAATACCATTGCTACGGCTATAAGCGATGATCAAGGCACCTATGAAGAGGTGTATGAGCCTTTCCTGATTAAGGAAGGATTCATCGTGCGTACTCAGCGTGGCAGGATTGCCACTGAGATGGCATATCATCACCTAGGATTGGATGACGAGCTTGAATCAAATAAAGAAGGGTATGGAACGCTTTTTTAAATTATTAGCAGCATTGTTGCTGTCTTTGATGTCCGTTCATTCGTATTGCTGCACTTCTGTGATAATTTCCGGAAAGGCGCGTCATGATGGTCGGCCTGTCATGATGAAACATCGTGATACGGAAGATCCAAATAACAGGATGGAGTGGTTCATGGGGCCTAAATATTCCTTTAAGGCCTTGGTAAATTCCACTTTCGATGGAAGAAGTGTCTGGGCAGGGATGAACTCTGCTGGATTCTGCATAATTAACACAGCTACTTACGATTTGAAAGACGACGATGTTCCATATTCGGAGATGGATCAAGAAGGTGTCTTGATGTTCAATGCTTTAGGAATATGCGAGAGCGTTGAAGATTTTCAGAATTACCTTGATACTTTGACGAAACCATGGCACGTAGAGGCTAATTTCGGAGTGATTGATGCGTTTGGCGGGGCTGCGTATTTCGAGGCTAATAATCATGAATATGTCAGATTCAACGTGGCGGACGAGCCAGGCGGCTACATGGTGGTTACTAATTTTACTCGTACCGGACGTAAGGACGACAGGCTTGGCGTGGACAGGTGGGAGAAGGCTTGCGACATTATGGAGGGCATTGACGTGTCTCATGCAGGCCACAAGGTTCTCTTCAATGAAATATCGCGCTCTTACCTTCCGATTTTAAGGGACATTTCAGCCTGTTCAATAGTGATGGAAGGCGTTCCTTCTGGCTCTGATCCTTCAGAAACCGTGATGTGGACTATCTGCGGATGTCCTTCTAACTGCATATATGTTCCTTTGAGGAATACAGGCAGAGATGACATTCCGGCATTCATGAAATCTAGCCTTGGAAGCGAAAATGCTGAAATTTGTGACATAGCGTTGAGATATAAAAGCAGTTTCGGGCTAGAGCCTGGCTGCGTAAACAATTGTAGGTTAATAGAAAATAAGTTAGATAGGGGGTTCGATGCCTCTATCGGCAATAAAAAATATTCAAGAATCACCAGGAAGGCTTTCAAAGCATTCAAGAATATATCTGCTTCAAGGAAATATTAGGTTTATTTATAGAAAATTTTATTTTATAAAGCTACCACATTTTATAACACTAATATTTGTTTTATGAATATAAAAAGAATTTCTCTAGTCAAGAGCTTCAAGGCTTTTGCTTTTTCTGCACTGATTCTATGTGCTTCTGTCGCTTATGCGCAGCAAGGAATCGTTAAAGGTAAGGTAATTGATGATGAAGGAATTCCTATTGCAGGAGCAAGCGTAATCCAAAAGGGTACGACTAAAGGAACCTATACCAATGTTGACGGGGACTACGAGATAACCGTGAACAACATGAAGAGCAGCATACTTCAATTTACTTTCGTTGGCTTCAATACTATCGACGAGACGGTCAACGGAAGAACTAGCATTAATGTGACAATGAATCAATCAGTTATCAATCTAGGCGAGGCTGTAGCGGTAGGTTATGGTACTCAGACCCGTAGAGAGATCACTGGTTCAATAGCAAATGTTTCCGAGGAAAATTTCAATAAAGGCGTTACTAGGGATGCTGCTGACTTGCTTCAGGGCAAGGTGGCTGGTCTTCAGATAACGACTGGTTCTGGTGACGTGACTCGTGGAGCTCAGATTCGCCTTCGCGGTACTTCCACGCTTCAGAACGATCAGGGACCTATGATTGTGATAGATGGAGTTCCTGGAGGTGACATGTCGACTGTATCGCCTACCGACATAGCATCCATCTCAGTCCTAAAGGATGCGTCTTCTGCTGCCATTTATGGATCTAGAGCTGCTGGCGGAGTAATCCTCATAACTACTAAAAGAGGTTCTGGTTCAAATACTCAGGTTTCTTACAATGGTTATGTTACGATGGACAAGGTTGCCAACAAGCCAGATATGATGAATGCTGCTGAATGGAGAGCTGCTAATAAGGAACTTGGGAACGATGTCAGCGCATATGATAGCTATAAGGCTGATACGGATTGGTTCGACGAGGTTCTTCGCACTGGAGTTTCCCAGAACCATTCTATTTCTCTGTCTGGTGGCACAGGGCATAGCAATTACCGTGCTTCCTACACTTATCTCGATAGAAAAGGCATAGCTCGCGACAACTATATGAAACGTCATAGCTTCCGTTTCCAAGTGCAGCAGAGAGCTCTTAAGGACAAGCTTCGTTTTGGTCTGACGGCATCTGGAAACCTGTCTGATAACAGCAGGCCTAATGCAACCGATTACATCCTAGCCTACAACATGCTTCCGGTTTACCCTGTCTACAATGAGGACGGCTCTTATTTCACCGGTGCCAACCATAATTACGATCAAGGTAACCCTGTTCAGGATCAGGATCAGAACTACAGGAAAAGCAGCATGTCTTACTTCTACGGGCAGGGAGACATACAGTACGACATTGTGGATGGCCTGAATGCTAAAATAAGTCTTTACAAGAGCCGCTTCATGAACGACTATCGCGCATGGGAAGATTCAAGGAACGTAATAGGTCAGGGCAATAACGGAGCGGCGACTCGCAGAAACATGAAGTGGGATAGAGACCTCATGGAAATCACATTGAATTACGATAATTCTTTTGGGAACGAGAGCCAGCATAAAGTAGAAGGATTAGCAGGATATTCATGGGAGTCCAATACTTACGGCAGCCAGTATGCTTACGCCACAAACTTCGCTGTAACTTCCATGGGTGCCGATAACATACAAGCAGGTAATACATTGAAAATCGGAAATGTGACATCCGATAGAAATAATTATAAGCTTATTTCTTTCTATGCCAGAGGCCATTACACTTTTCGCGACAGATACATGATTACTGCTATGGTTCGTCGCGACGGTTCTTCAAAATTCGGTAAGAATCACAAATGGGGCTGGTTCCCTTCAGTGTCAGCTGCATGGGGAATATCCCAGGAGCCTTTCATGAGTAACGTGAAATGGGTTAATGACTTGAAACTTAGGGTCGGTTACGGTATAATTGGGAACCAGGATGGCCTTCGGCCTTACAAGTCGCTTGAACTTTATGAGCCTTATGGAACCTACTACAACAATGGGGTTCAATCCACTTCATTCCGTATTTCTCAGAATGCAAACCCTGACCTTAAATGGGAAGAGACTGCCACTTTCAATGTTGGACTTGATTTCCAATTCTTAAACAATAGGATTGGCGGTACGATCGAATACTACAGCAAGAAGACTTCCGACATGCTTTACAACTATTCAGTTCCTACTCCTACCTACGTATATAGTACGATAGCTGCCAACGTTGGAGATATGACGAACAAAGGAATAGAGTTGTTACTGAATGTGGATGTCATCAGAAATAAGATGTTCTCCTGGAACACGTCCGTGAACCTTGCACACAACAAGAACGAAATCACTAGACTTTCCAACGACGTTTATAAGACAGAACGCGTGTACGTCGGCGATCCTTGGATTCGTGGAGCTTCCGGAGTAACATCTCATATAGTTGAAGTAGGCCACCCTGTAGGTCAATTCTTCATGCTCAAGTGCGATGGCATAGACGAGAACGGTAAGTTCATAATAGAGGACATAAAGAAAGACGGACAAATCACCGATGACGACCGTACTTATTGCGGCTCCGCCCAGCCGAAGCTTACTTTCGGATGGAACAACACGTTCAATTGGAGGAATTGGGATGCCAGCTTCTTTCTCCGCGGAACAATAGGCAATAAGATTCTAAACAACCCTAAGGCTGCCTATGGTAACAACACTTACATCGCAGGTTGTAACGTAATGAAGAATGCTTCGCTCATGAAACTGAGAGAGAACTCACGTGTCTGCTCTTACTATCTTGAGGATGCTTCATTCGTGCGTCTTGATAATGCTTCAATAGGCTACACTTTCAATACCGATAAGATTGAATGGCTTAAAAAAGCTCGCGTTTACTTAGCAGTTCAGAATCTCTTCGTTATCACAGGGTATTCTGGACTTGATCCTGAGGTGGAGATTAACCGTGGAGAGCCTAGCGATAATAACGCTGGCCTGTCTCCAGGAATCGAGCCTAGAAACTACATGCCTAAGGCTCGTTCATTCACATTCGGTGTCAACCTAGCATTCTAATCATATAGGAGGAATAAAATATGAAAACGAATATATTTTATAATATTATTGCTGTTGCATCAATTTTCTTAGCCGTTTCAGCATGCACGAATCTGGACGAGGATGTTTATGATAAGATTCCGGCCGATTCTTTCGGAAGCTCCGAGACGGAAATTAATGCTTTGGTGGGCACTGCCTACAAGACAATGAAAAATTATTTCGCTGACGGAAATTTCATGGCTTTGGATGACATGGCAGGATCTTGCACCGTAACACCCACCAGAAAAGGCGGAGACTGGTATGACGGCGGGCAGTACCGCGAAATATACATGCATACTTACACTCCTCAGACCTCTTGCATAAAAGGGGCTTGGGGCAATGCATCATCTGCCATTGGAACGTGCAACGCCAACCTTGCCGTAGTTGAAAAATCCACCATCCTTTCAGCTTCAGACAAAACTCAGAAGACAGCCGAAATCCGTGCTGTACGTGCTTTCTGGCTTTACAAGATGATGGATGAATGGGGAGATGTTCCTCTTGTAACCGATTACTCGGATCAGACTCTCCCTTCCCGTCATCCTCGTCAGGAAGTGTTTGACTGGCTGATTTCTGAAATCAACTCCATCTTGCCTAATCTTCCAGACAGGGATGGAAGCTATGGAAAGTTCACCAAGGGCGCTGGTTATACGCTGCTCTCCGTGCTGTACCTGAATGCCGATGCTTGGGGATTGAAATGTGATCACCCTTATCAGAAAGTCATTGAGTGCTGTGACAAGGTCATAAATATGGGCTATGTTTTAGAGCCTGATTACGCTACCAATTTCTCGGCGAACAACGAGAATTCCAACGAAGCCATATTCGCTATTCCATTCTCGAATACCGACACGGACAAGGACAACCGCTGTCAGCTGATGAATCGCACGTTGCACTATAAAGACAAATATGCGCTCGGAATAAGCGCTTCTACATGGAATGGAGTCTGCACACAGCCGGATTACGTGAGGCTTTATGACCAGGAAAACGATGTCCGTTTTAAGGACACGTTCCTGATAGGCCAGATGTATGACATCACTACTGGGGCAGAAATTATCACCGATCATGGCAGACCTCTGAATCATACCATTGATGTGTCGATGATAGAGGGCACTGAATATGATGGAACCGCTTGGGGAGCCGTCAATCAGGAAGATGGAGCCAGATGCATCAAATGGCCATTCGAGAACGATCTCGTAGATGCCATGGGAAACGATTTCCACCTGTTCCGTTATGCTGAAGTCTTGTTGATGAAAGCTGAGGCCCTAGTTCGCATGGGTCAGGACAATGCAACAGCAACTCAGCTCGTCAATACAATCAGAAAGCGTGCTTTTGGTAATTCTAATCATAATTATTCCAGCGTTGGGCTTCCTGAAATTCAGCTCGAGCGTCGTCTTGAATTTGCATGGGAGCTGAAATCTCGTCAAGACGACATCCGTTTCGGCTGCTATGAGAAGGGCATGTGGTCGGCTTCACGCTGCGACAGGTCAACAGATTCCTATCGCAGGCTTTTCCCTGTGTCACAGGATGCTATTAACACTAACCAGAATCTATCTCAGAACGACGGGTATAAATAACTATTATTCATAGTTAATAGTTTATTAGCGAGCGTTTCCGGAATCCTTTCCGGAAACGTTTTTTACAATTTCAGCATCAGTCAGATACATAATAAAAATTGTGATATCCGATTAAAATCACTAATATTGCAAACTATTTAATCCTTGATTCAATCAAATTCATTTAAAGATGGACGATAAATTAATATCTAAGATTCCTGACGGGCCTTTGGCTGAAAAATGGACCAAACGCAAATCGGAACTTCGTCTCGTAAATCCTAACAACAGAAGGAAACTTGAAATCATCGTTGTGGGAACTGGACTTGGAGGAGCCTCGGCTGCCGCCACGCTCGGTGAACTAGGCTACAATGTCAAAGTCTTCTGCATCAGTGATTCACCACGTAGGGCGCATTCCATTGCAGCTCAGGGTGGTATTAATGCTGCGAAGAATTATCAGAACGATAACGATGCCATTTATCGTCTTTTCTATGATACGATCAAAGGTGGAGATTATCGCAGCCGTGAAGCAAATGTTTATCGCCTTGCTGAAGTAAGCACAGCCATCATCGACCAGTGCGTTGCTCAGGGCGTTCCTTTCGCACGTGAATATGGTGGGTATCTTGCGAACCGATCTTTCGGAGGAGTTCAGGTAAGTCGTACGTTCTACGCTCGCGGACAAACCGGACAGCAGCTTCTGCTGGGAGCTTACGCTGCGCTGAATCGCCAGATTGCTGCGGGAACAGTTAAGAGCTATCCTCGTCATGAGATGCTTGACTTGGTAGTAATAAACGGCCAGGCAAAGGGAATTATTGCTCGCAATCTTGTCACAGGTAAACTTGAAAGATTCGGTGCCCATGCTGTAGTGATTGCCACAGGCGGTTATGGAAGAACATATTACCTTTCTACGAATGCGATGAACAGCAATGGTTCAGCTGCGTGGCAGTGTTACAAGAAAGGAGCATTCTTTGCAAATCCTTGCTTCGCTCAGATCCATCCTACTTGCATTCCAGTCCACGGTACTCAGCAGTGCAAACTGACTCTTATGTCAGAGTCCCTGCGTAATGATGGTCGTATTTGGGTTCCAAAAAAAATGGAGGATGTCGAGAAACTGCGTAAACATAAGATTAAAGCATCTCAGATTCCGGAGGAAGATCGCGATTACTATCTCGAGCGTCGCTACCCAGCTTTCGGGAATCTTGTCCCTCGTGATGTGGCTTCAAGAGCTGCCAAGGAAAGGTGCGATGCTGGCTTTGGCGTCAACGAGACCGGGCTCGCTGTGTTCCTTGATTTCTCCGATGCAATTAAGCGTCTAGGGCATCAGAGGGTTCAGGAGCGTTATGGTAACCTGTTCGACATGTATTTCAAAATCACTGACGTAAGCCCTTGGGAAGAGCCAATGATGATTTATCCTGCCATCCATTACACTATGGGCGGCATATGGGTGGATTACGATCTGCAGACAACCATTCCTGGTTTGTACGCAATAGGAGAGGCTAACTTCTCAGACCACGGAGGAAACCGTCTGGGTGCTTCTGCTCTTATGCAGGGTCTAGCAGATGGATATTTCATCCTGCCTGTGACCATTGCTGATTATCTTTCTCATAAATTCGCTGAGCCAAAGACAGACACAAATGCTACTGAGTTTGAGGAAGCAGAGAAGAAGGTTCAGGCTAGAATAGACAGGCTGTTCTCAATCAAGGGCAAGGAAACGGTTGATTCCATCCATAAGAGGCTTGGAAACATAATGTGGGAATATGTTGGAATGGCGCGTAACGAAGATGGCTTGAAGACTGCAATCAAGGAAATAGAGAAGCTGAAAGCAGAATTCTACCAGAACGTTTTTGTTCCTGGATCTCAGTTCCAATTCAATCAGGAGCTTGAGAAAGCCCTCAGGCTTGAAGATTTCTTCGAGATCGGAGAACTGATGGCTCGTGATGCCATTAATAGGAACGAGTCCTGTGGTGGGCATTTCCGAGTCGAAAGCCAGACTCCTGAAGGTGAGGCTAAGAGGGATGACGAAAACTTCATGTACGTCGCCGCATGGGAATATAAGGGAGAGAACAAAGAGCCAGAACTTCACAAAGAGCCTCTTGAATACAAATTTATTAAGGTAGCAACCAGAAATTATAAAGACTAATCGGCTATGGATTTCAATCTTAAGATATGGCGTCAGAAGAACGCTCAGGAAAAGGGTCATTTTGAGACTTATCATATATCCGGCATAGAGGAAGATGCTTCTTTCCTGGAGATGCTTGACATCCTCAATGAGCAGCTTATCTGCGAGGGCAATGATCCAGTGGCCGTTGAAAGAGGCTGCCAGAGCAGCGGTCCTGTGTCTTTCGACCATGACTGTCGTGAGGGCATTTGCGGTGCTTGTTCACTATTCATTGATGGAAGGGCTCATGGTCCAGACGATCACGTGACCACATGCCAGCTTTTCATGCGTCATTTTAAGAATGGAGCTACGATAACTGTTGAGCCATTCAGAAGCCCTGCTTTCCCTATCATTAAGGATCTTGTTGTTGACAGGAGCGCGTATGATAAGATTCTTCAGGCTGGCGGATTCATTTCTGTGCGCACAGGCTCTGCTCAGGATGCGAACAACATTCTGATTCCTCACGAGACTGCTGAGAAGAGCATGGATGCTGCTGCATGCATAGGCTGTGGTGCCTGCGTTGCCACCTGCAAGAATGGCTCTGCGATGTTGTTCGTGGCCGCAAGGGTAAGTTCCCTCGCTCTTCTTCCTCAGGGTCGCCCAGAGGCAGCCAGAAGAGCAAGGAATATGGTTGCGAAGATGGAAGAGCTTGGCTTCGGCGGATGCACAAACACCCGCGCCTGTGAGTTGGAATGCCCGAAGGGCATTACAGTTGAGCATATTGCTCGCCTGAACCGCGAATTCCTGAAAGCAAAATTCTCAGAGTAAACCTGCTTTTTACCGGATTACGTTCATCATGAACTTGGTTCGGGATCTATCACCAAAGAAAATTATTGAACGGATAACGTCCGGCATGCACCTCCGCAACCATCTTGTAGATGTCGTTGCGGAGTTTTTCTATGTTGGTCTTGTTTTTCGCCGAAATGAATATGCAAGGAGTCTTTTCCTTAGCTATCCAAGTGTTCATCAGTTCATCCAACGTCCTGTGCTCTTTGCCTTTAGGCATCAGAGAGAATTCGTCATATTCGTCATGTTTATAGGCATCTATTTTATTGAATATGACATAGACAGGCTTATTCGCCGCATTTATTTCGCGAAGAGTTCTCTCAACGACTTCCATCTGTTCCTCAAAGCCAGGGTGGGAGATGTCTACCACATGCAGTAGAATGTCGGCTTCTCGTACCTCGTCCAATGTGCTTTTAAATGCCTCTATGAGCTGAGTAGGCAACTTTCGGATGAATCCCACAGTGTCGCTTAAAAGGAAGGGCACATTGCCAATTACGACCTTTCTCACAGTGGTGTCAAGCGTGGCAAATAGCTTGTTTTCGGCAAAAACGTCAGATTTCGCCAGCATATTCATGATAGTGCTCTTGCCAACATTTGTGTAGCCTACTAGCGCTAGACGCACGAGGGCACCTCTATTGCCCCTTTGCGTGGCCATTTGCTTGTCCACTTTTGCAAGCTGCTCTTTCAGCCTTGCAATTCTTTCCTTTACTATTCGCCTATCGGCCTCTATCTGGGTCTCACCCATTCCGCCTCTTGTGCCAACTCCTCCTCTCTGCCTTTCAAGGTGAGTCCACATGCCAGTGAGCCTTGGCAGCATGTAATTGTATTTCGCCAGCTGAACCTGCATTTTTGCGTAAGATGTCTTGGCCCTCTGAGCGAATATTTCCAGAATCAGGCTGGTCCTGTCAATGACGGAACTGCATTTAATGATTTTCTCGATATTTCTTTGCTGCGTGCCACTGAGTTCATCATCGAATATGACGTAGCTAATCTGATTTTCTTCGCAGTATGTTGCTATTTCATCTAGTTTTCCTCGCCTTATGTAGGTCGAATTATCTGGCTTGTCTACCCTCTGAACGAATTTCTTGTCTCCTATTGCTCCTGCAGTCCTTGCAAGGAACTCTAGCTCGTCAAGATATTCATTTATCTTGTAATCGTCGTCGTTCTGCTTTATTATCCCAACGAACACTGCTTTCTCTGTCCTCTGATCAGGCATAATGTCATTATTTGAATAAAAAAGGCCATCCTGTTGGGGACAGCCTTAATTTCTAGTTTTCTTAATAATTATCTTAGCTGGAACATAACCGGGAATGTGTAGGTAACCTTAACTGTACGGTCACGCTGCTTTCCTGGCTTCCATTTAGGAGAGCTTTGAACAACTCTGACGGCTTCCTTATCCAGAGAAGAATCAACGCCACGGAGAACTTTCACGTTGGTCACTGATCCATCCTTTTCAACGGTAAATTGTAGAGTTACACGTCCTTGCACCCCATTTTCCTTAGCGATTTCTGGGTAAACCAGCTTTGATTGCACCCATTTAGAGAAGGTATTTGCATCACCGCCCTGGAATGAAGGTTTTTCCTCTACCAACTGGAAAGGAATAGCTTCCTCTTCAACGGTTTCCTCTTTTACTTCCTCTACATAATCCATAATCTCTACACCAAGATTAGCGTTATCTTCGAGGCTGGCGAAGTTGTCTTCGACTTTAATGTCATCGTTGACAATGTCAATCTGATCCGAGAGAACTGGGATCTTTGGGGCTTCTGGAGGAGGTGGAGGTGTCTCTTGCGTTATAGGAACCATATCTTCAACTTCCACTACCTGAGTGTCATCTTGAAGAACGGATGTCTTCTTCTCGCTTGATCCCATTGAGAAAGCTCCCCATACTATTAGCAGAGCCACGACAAGACCAATTTCCACGAAGAGCGTTCTCCTGTTTTCGAGATTTGCTTTTGGCGTTTTCTTGACTTCCATATTCTGTCAGATTAAATATCTATCTTTGTCGAAGGTTATAATGTCCCCTTCAAGGCATTCAAAGTTAGAAATAATAATTTTCATTTCAAATATTTTGAATTAATAGTTGTAGATTTGTGAAAAATTTTGGCATGATAAGGTATTATAATGAAAATGTGACATTTAGCCTGTCTGGGAAGAGGTTTAATAACAGGTGGCTGAAAGCTGTAGCAGAGTCAGAGAATTTCTCAATAGGCGATATGTCAATTATCTATTGCTCAGACAGTTACATTCTTAATATGAATAGAAGATTTCTCAAACACGACTATTATACTGACATTATTACTTTTGACTATTCTAAAGGCAGGGTTCTTTCTGGTGATTTATTCATCAGCATTGACAGTGTTAAGGATAATGCAGCTAGCTTTGGCGATACTTTCGATAATGAGCTTAATAGGGTGATGGTGCATGGAGTGCTTCATCTCATGGGATACGATGATCATACGGAGGATGAACAAAAGATGATGAGGTTAAAAGAAAATGAATATCTTGCATTGAAGGAACAGATGCTTGTGGGAGAATTGAAATGAATATTCAAAATGAATATGATGTCATAGTCGTAGGCGGAGGCCATGCTGGCTGTGAGGCGGCGTCGGCAGCCGCAAACATGGGATCTTCGGTGCTTCTTATAAATGCGGATCTTTTCAGTTTTGCCCGAATGTCTTGTAACCCAGCTGTCGGCGGAATAGCCAAAGGTCAGATTGTACGGGAGATTGATGCACTTGGTGGACAGATGGGATTTGTCACCGATGCTACAACTCTTCAGTTCCGAATGCTAAACCGCTCGAAAGGTCCTGCTATGTGGAGTCCGCGTGCGCAATGCGACAAAATCGCATTTTCCCTACGCTGGCGAAAAATCCTAGAAACTACTTGTAAATTAGACATTTACTCCGATTTTGTAGTTTCTTTTCTCTTTGAGAATTCAAAAATCCGTGGGGTTCGTACGAATACTGGGGCAATTTTCAAATCTCAGACAGTTATACTGACCACTGGAACCTTCCTAAACGGCCGACTCTTCATTGGCCGCACTACCTTTGAGGGAGGCAGAATCGGCGAGCTTTCTTCTCATGGCCTGACCGAGCAACTTGTTTCGCTCGGACTTAAGGCAGGAAGAATGAAGACAGGAACTCCCCCTAGAATTGACATTTCGTCCGTTGACACGTCAAAGCTTACTCGACAGCTCGGCGATGAAAATCCGGAGAGGTTCTCTTTCATGAACATCCCTTCTGCCATTCAAGCTTCTGGCAAGCAGATGCCTTGTTTTGTTCTTCATACTAACGAGAAAGTTCATGATATTCTTAGGTCCGGATTTAGCGAGTCCCCACTCTTCACTGGGATGATTACTGGCAGTGGACCTAGATATTGTCCAAGCATTGAAGATAAGCTTAGAGTATTTCCGGATAAAACAGCACATCAGCTTTTTCTTGAACCAGAAGGAGCAGGCACCACGGAATATTATCTTCAGGGTTTCTCCTCCTCTCTACCATTACAGGTTCAGCTGGATGCTCTTCATCAGATTCAGGGTTTGGAGAATGCTAAAATATTCAAGCCTGCATATGCAGTGGAATATGACTACTTTGATCCAACTCAATTAAAACCTAACCTCGAGCTTAGGGATATTGAAAACCTCTTTTTTGCAGGTCAGATCAATGGCACCACTGGCTATGAAGAAGCGGCTGGTCAGGGTCTTATAGCTGGCATTAATGCTTCTTTGAAGGTACAAGGGAAGGAGCCGTTCATTCTTCATCGTGATTCTTCTTATATAGGTGTTCTCATTGACGATTTAATTACAAAGGGCGTTGATGAGCCTTATAGGATGTTTACCTCTCGTGCTGAATTCAGAATTCTTTTGAGGCAGGATAATGCAGATGAACGTTTGACAGCTCTTTCACATGAAATTGGCCTTGCTTCAGATGAACGCTATGATTCGGCCATGAAGAAATATGAGATGCGAGACAGATTATTGAATTTCTGCCAAGCCGTCAATATTAAGGCTGATTCTGTCAATGAATATCTCTTTTCTCGTGGGTCTTCGGCGATTTCTGAATCAAAGAAAATATCTGATCTGGCCTCTCGTCCTGAAATAAGTCTTGCTGAACTTCTGGATTTTGTTCCACGTGGAACAAAAGGAGGCATAAGTGAGATGTCTCTAGCAAAGGAAATCGTTGAATCAGCAGAAATTTGCATTAAATACAAGGGCTACATAGACCGCGAGAAAGAAATTGCTGATAAAATTGCACGCCTAGAGAATCTGAAGATTCCAGAAGATTTCGATTTCGACAAGGTTTCCGGCTTAACTATTGAATGCCGGCAGAAATTCAAGCGTTATCGCCCACATACCATCGCACAGGCCTCTCGCATCTCAGGAGTCTCACCTGCCGACATCTCAGTTCTTCTCGTCTATTTTGGCAGATAATACTATTACACACCCCCATCGCACCGAACACGTCCCAGGCTCTACGAACACCACCCGTTATCCTGACCGAACATCCTCGTCATCCTGAACGTCACACCCTCGTCATCCTGAAAGTCACGCCCTTTTCGTCCTGAAGACGCACCCCCGTCATCCTGAACGTCACGCCCTTGTCGTCCTGAAGACGCACCCCCGTCGTCCTGAACTTGATTCAGGATCTGCCTTTTGTGAGAATAGATTCCGGGTCAAGCCCGGAATGACGTGATGGAGCAAACGCATTTTTTCATGTATACCCATAACGACACACCCTCGTCATCCTGAACTTGATTCAGGATCTAAATCCTCCATTATTAGTCCTATTTCACTTGAGAGGTCTTTCCACTCGGGATTGGTATTATTTACAAGAGCATTTTTCCAGCAGCGCTTCCAATTCTTTAGCTGTTTTTCCCTATTTATGGCAGCAATGATTGAAGCATATTCTTCATAGAATACGAGTTTTACGCAATTGTATTTATTCGTAAAACCCTCTATTAATTTTGATTTATGCTCAAATATTCTTCTTTTTAAATCATTCGTAACCCCAATGTAAATAGCATTGTTGTTATTGCTTGCCAAAAAATATACAAAGCCTTTTATTAACGAAGTTTCTTCCATAGTTCATTGAATGATTTACAACATCTGGAGGGCGGATTTGATTACGTCTTCGACTTTGGCTTTCGGGTTGGCCTTAAGGATTTCCTGAACAGCTTTATTGACGTTCTGCTTAGAAAAACCTAGCATAATGAGGGCACGGCAAGCTTCTTCAACTATCTCGTTGTGGCCGGCGGCAAATATTTCCGTAGAATCAGCACCCTCGCCTTTCACGATTTTATCTTTTAGTTCAATGATTACCTTTTGAGCGCTCTTTAGGCCGATGCCCTTCACGCTTTTGATCTTAGCTACGTCATCGGAAAGTATTGCCTGGCGAATTTCTTCTGCTGAAAGTGAAGAAAGCATCATTCTGGCAGAGCCAACCCCAACTCCTGAGACTCCAATTAATAGTTCGAATAACTCTCGTTCGTCCTTTGTGGCAAATCCGTAATATTCCTCATCGTCCTGTCTTATGTGGTGATGAATATAAACAATACCATCTGCTTTTCCTTCTAATGCCTGGTATGTCTGGAGAGAAATCAGCATGCTGTATCCGATGCCGTTATTATCGATGACAACCGACATTGGAGAGAGCTCAACTATTTTGCCTTTGACGTAATCTATCATATTCAGAAAATATTAGCCTTTACAAAAATAGTCTATTTAAGGGAAATCAGGAATAACTTTGCTAAATTTGAAATTTGAAATTTTATTGAAGATGAATGTTGAAGATATAAGAGCGCTGTTCCCCGCATTGAGCCAGAAGGTCTATGGCAAGCCTTTGGTTTATTTCGATAATGCTGCCACGGCTCAGAGGCCTCAATCCGTGATAGATGCTTGGGAACGGTTAGTAAAAGGGCCGAATGCGAATATTCATAGAGCAGTCCATAATCTTGCGGTTGAAGCTACCGATGAATACGAGAGCACGCGCGACGAGGTGCAGAAATTCATCAATGCAGGCAGCAGAGAAGAGGTTATATTCACTTCCGGCACAACTGCTTCCATAAATCTTGCAGCTTTCTCTTTCGGCGAGACATATATTCACGAAGGAGATGAAATAATTGTGTCGGAGTCGGAGCACCACTCGAACATAGTGCCTTGGCAGATGCTGTGCCAGCGAAAAAAGGCCGTGCTGAAAGTCATCCCTGTCGATGAGGGAGGGAACCTGAAATTGGATGAGTTAAGGAATATGTTTACGGCCCGTACGAAGCTGGTTGCAGTAACTCAGATTTCCAATGTTCTGGGTATCATCAATCCAATTAAAGAGATTGTAAACATTTGTCATTCAAATAATTGTCCAATTCTTGTCGATGGCGCTCAAGGCATCGTGCATGAAGGAATAGATGTTCAGGACCTCGATTGTGATTTTTATGCGTTCTCTGGTCACAAGATTTATGCTGCTAGCGGCACGGGGGTGCTTTATGGCAAGAGGCGTTGGCTGGAGGAAATGGTTCCGTGGCAGGGTGGCGGCGAAATGATAGATCATGTAAGATTTTCCGGCACCACGTATGCTCCGCTGCCTGAAAAATTTGAGGCAGGCACGCAAAATATAAATGCTACGCCAACATTGAAACCTGCCATTGAGATGGCTAGAATGATGAAGGATAAGGATGTGCAAGCGTACCAAAATTCAGTGCGGGATTATCTGCTTCATGAGCTGACTGCCGATGGGCGTATTAGGCTCTTCGGTGTTCCACATAGAACAAACGAAAAAGCCTCGCTCTTCTCTTTTGCTGTACAAGGTGCTCATCATGAGGATCTTGCGCTTATCCTTGACAAAATGGGCATAGCTACGAGATCTGGCCAGATGTGTGCGGAACCGATAATGGACAGGTATGGAGTTACGGGTATGCTGAGAATATCCCTAGCTCCGTATAGCACCATGGAAGAAGCGGAATATTTCATAAAATCGCTTAATAAGGCAATTTCGATGTTAGTATAAGGAGGAAATATGAAAACGCTTGAAGAGGCAAAGCAAGCTGTGATCGATGATTTCTCGATGTACGATGAGTGGCTGGATAAATATGAATATCTCATTGAGCTTGGGAAAAATCTGGAGCCGTTCCCCGAGGCTTCGAAAATTGACGATAATCTTATAAAAGGTTGTCAATCAAGAGTTTGGCTGGATTACAAGGTCGAAGATGGGAGAATATATTTCTCCGCTGACAGCGATGCCATCATCACGAAGGGTATCATTTCGTTGTTGATCAGCGTCTATTCCGGTAGGACTCCGCAAGAGATTGTGCATGACGATTTCGGCTTCATAAACGATATTGGGCTGAAGGAAAACCTCTCCCCTACTCGTGCCAATGGACTCGTTTCAATGATTGACACTATTAAGGCTGTAGCGTTTGAGAATTGCAAATAAGAGATAGATCCTGAATCAAGTTCAGGATGACAAGGGGTGGCGTTCAGGATAAATGTGACGTGGTATGGCAGAGCGTAGCGTTCGGGATCTATTTACCATACTGACGACGATCAGGATTAAAAAATCAAAAGGATATGTCAGAGGAGAATAAGAATAGAGAAGTACTTACAGCGGAGGATGTGAAAGAGCTGGCTCCGTTGTACGACAACGTAATCTTGGCTTTGAAACAGGTTTATGACCCGGAAATCCCGGTGAATATTTACGACCTAGGGCTGATATATGAGCTGAATATAAATAAGAAGCACGAGGTTTACATTAAAATGACATTCACTGCGCCGAACTGCCCGATGGCAGATGACGTACTGGCCATGGTGAAATCCAGCGTCGAGGACGTTCCAGGAGTGAAAAGCGTGGAAGTCGAGCTAACTTTCGAACCGGTGTGGGACAAGGGCATGCTTTCCGAAGAGGCAAAAGTTGAGCTAGGCCTAGAAGACGACTTCGAGCCTCCGGTGAGGGACTGATTCACCGATGCATCTTTTCTAGCGGAATATCAATCAATTGTCCGGTGAAATACTGAATATTGAAATGTATTAGCCTATGTCACACGGAATTAGTAAAATAAATGCGAAGGATTTCGTAAAGAAGTGGAAAGGTAAAGGAAACGAAAACCAGGATTGCCAAAAGTTCTGGATTGAACTTCTTGAATGGGTTTTCAATGTGCCCAGCAAAGACACTCACGATTTCATTACATTTGAAAAACCGGTCGTTGTCAACGGAATCACGAAGTTTATCGATGCCTATCTTCCGGATACAAAGGTAATAATTGAACAGAAGAGCAAGGAAAAGAACCTTGATGCCAGTGAGAAGCAGAGTGACGGCAGCGAGCTTACGCCGTACGAGCAGGCTAAACGTTACGATGACAACCTTCCTCAGTCGGAGAAAGCCAAATGGATAATTACCAGCAATTTCCAAACTTTTGCGGTGTATAATATGAATATGCTAGGCTCTGCTCCCATAGTTATAGCCCTTGAAGACCTTCCAGAGAAGGCTACGCAACTGCAATTCATAGTAGATGCCGATAAGCTTAAAATAAGCATCGAAAAGGATGTCTCTTTCAACGCTGGTGAGATAATAGGAAAAATTTATGACCTGCTGGCTGCTAAGTATAAGGACATTACAAGGAAGGAATCGCAGAGAGACCTGAATATCCTGTGCGTGCGCCTAGTTTTCTGCCTTTATGCCGAGGACGCTGGAATATTCGAAAAAGACCTTTTCCACAATTATCTGGCACACTATGAACCGGAAGACCTAAGAGGAGCACTAAAAAATCTTTTTGAGGTTCTTGATGCCAGGGTAGAAGAAAGAGATCCTTATCTAAGCGAGACCCTTGCGAAATTTCCTTACACTAACGGAGGCTTGTTCAGTGACAAAAACATAGAAATACCGAATTTCACACATGAAATAAAGGATTATTTAGTATCGAAGGCAAGCGGTGACTTCGACTGGGAGAAAATATCCCCTACAATATTCGGTGCCCTCTTCGAGAGTACATTGAATCCTGAAACGAGGCGCTCTGGGGGCATGCATTACACTTCAATAGAGAATATTCATAAAGTCATTGATCCTCTGTTCTTAGATGGCCTGAACAATGAATATCTCAACATCATGGCTATTAAGACGCCGAATGCGAGGAATAAACGACTGAGGGAGTTTCAGGAGAAACTCGGATCTCTGAAATTCCTTGACCCTGCCTGTGGCAGTGGTAATTTCCTCACGGAAAAATACCTGTCGGTAAGGCGGCTGGAGAACAAGGTCATAAGAGAGTTGAGCAAGGGGCAGATGTTCCTTAGTTTCGCCAAGAATGATATTATCAAAGTGAAAATTACGCAGTTCTATGGCATTGAAATCAATGATTTTGCTGTTGAAGTGGCAAAAACTGCATTGTGGATTGCCGAGAGCCAGATGTTCAAGGAAACAGAGGACATCGTGCAGATCAACTCTGATTTCCTGCCGCTCACCACGAATGCCCACATTGTTGAGGCTGACGCACTTATGGCGGACTGGAACTATATAGTGCCGCATGATGAACTTAATTACATCATGGGTAACCCTCCGTTCGTTGGGGCAAGGATGATGGAAGGTGAACAGAAGAATAGCCTCATTAATGTTTTTGGAAAAGATTGGAAGAATGTTGGCAATCTTGACTTTGTGTGCGGCTGGTACAAGAAAGCGGCGGATTACATGAAGGACTCGTCAATCAGAGCCGCTTTCGTGTCAACCAATTCAATTTGTCAGGGCGAGCAGGTGGCTAATCTTTGGAAGCCATTGACTGAAAGCGGGGTAAAGATTGATTTCGCTTACAAGACGTTCCGATGGGATAGCGAGGCAAAGATTAAGGCGCACGTTCACTGCGTTATCGTTGGTTTTTCGTATGTTGATGACGATGTTAAATTTATTGTTGACGAAACTGGAGTGCGGCAAGATGTTAAGCACATTAATGGCTATTTGATTGATTATGACGATATATTCATAGAAAGCAGGGTTCATCCAATATGTTCTGTGCCTGAGATAGGCATTGGCAACAAGCCGATAGATGGAGGAAATTACCTTTTCACCGAAGAAGAAAAGAACGATTTCGTCAAAAAAGAACCGGCTTCGGAAAAATGGTTCAAGAAATGGATGGGCTCAGAGGAATTCATCAATAGAAAGCTCCGCTATTGCCTTTGGCTTGGGGAATGTTCGCCAAGTGAGCTGCGTTCCATGCCGGAGTGTTTGAAGCGCGTGCAAGCTGTAAGGGCTTTCCGTCTTCAAAGCAAGAGCGAAGGGACAAGGAAATTGGCAGACAAACCAACACGTTTCCATGTTGAGAATATGCCAAAAGGGACATTCGTTATTATCCCTAAAGTATCGTCTGAAAGACGCAGATACATTCCAATTGGATTAATGAATCCAGACACTTTTGCCAGCGACCTCGTGTTTATTATTCCTTTCGCCACGCTTTATCATTTTGGCATACTGACATCTTCCGTCCACATGGCTTGGATGAGGGTCGTGTGTGGCAGGCTTAAAAGCGATTACAGATATTCAAAAGACATCGTCTATAACAATTTTCCTTGGCCGGAACTTACAGACGGGCAGAAATCTCGTATTGAGAAGGCTGCGCAGGCTATCCTTGACGCTAGGGCTCTCTACCCTGACAGCTCACTGGCCGACCTCTACGACGAGACTACCATGCCTCCAGAACTACGCAAAGCCCATAAAGACAACGACTCCGCCGTCCTCGCCGCATACGGCCTCCCAGAGGATACCCCAGAGTCCAGCATCGTCACTCATCTGTTCGCCTTTTACGCACGATTTCTCAATTGATAGATCGACCCACCTTATCATTCAAAGCTCTACCTTGGCATCCCGCGTTTTCCCCTGTTATCATTAGCTTTCCCACTGTCATTCCGTGCTGTCCCCTGTCATCCTACTCTCCCACTCGTTAACCTGCCGACATAAACCCACGGAAAAACCATTTCATTGCGCTCGCCCAATATGTAGTACAGACAATCACGCCCTCACTTCACTCTGCGGTACATTAGCTGTACTATATCTCCGAGTAGCACAGCCGCAGATTCTCAGTACTTCATCCCCGTGGATTTCTGGGCTCAAGTCCAAAACCCTGTGTTAAAGAAGGTTATTCTGTGACTCCTGTATTTTCCTGGAGGTAATGCGATGCGCAAGCGATTATGTTGGGGGTGTACCTGACCGATAGGGTAGGCAAGAGGCGTTTCTCATGTGCTTGATAATCAATATATTCGTTAGCATCAATTGCTCATACTGCCTGAATTTTAATATGGGTGAGCAATGCCCCTGCTGATAATCAATTATTTACAAAGATGTTTTGCTCACCCCTTGGAGATTTCTCATTCCCAGCAGGATTCCCACAGCGGTGAACAAGGACATCTGGGTGTCGTCGGAAATCCGAGCAAGGTCATGTCTATCCAGCTGGTACCGGGTTATTCCCCCCTTCGCCATATTGCCGGACGATGGAGCTGAAGGACTCAAATTCCACTGCATAACCGAGCGCATCGCCAACGGCCCCTCCTACCATACAGCCAAGGACTTGATTCTTGGCGCAAGGTGTAAGTTTAGGATTCTCATTCATCGCTTACGCATTTTTGTTTTTTACATAAACGATAACCTCAATCTGGTTCTCCGGATGTTCATCTGGGGAGATGCGCTGGATGCGGGTTTCATAAATGTCGTCGAGTCCCATGTCCAGATACTTGGAGATATCATGGTTGTCGCTGTGAGGAATGTATCCCAACTTGAAATCACCACAGTAAATAGCTACAGCGTAATCATCGAACTTGTTGTCCGGCTCCCGGACAAGATCCAGACGCTTTCCTACTTTCAATTCCTCAAAGGCTTCAGGGCCGTCCCAATAGCTGAATCCGGCAATGTTGAAGTTGGCCAGATGCACTTTCTTGACGGGTCTGTTTTCTCTTGCTTTCATAAGGCATGCACTTTATTGGTTTAACTTTCTTAAGGCAAAATTAAAAGGAGGTTGTGCCAAATCAAGGTACAATATTAACTGTTTCATTCTTCGTACAATTGTGTTGCTTCCAAGTGCTGTTTCTTAATCTCATCTGCCAGTCACTGCGGAGATATACCCTTGATTTGAGGGCCTCTGGAAAGAAGCTGTGAGTAAAAAGCCTGATTTACGCACTGGGTAGGGGGCACCACCGCCGCAGAATGCGGCATGCTGCGACTATAGTCCTGGGGCTGTGGTGGGCTTTGAGGGACCCTCTTCGCGCCCGGCTGTTGCCCATTGCGTTTTGACTAATACATCGTCGTGCCTACCGACAGTACGCATGGGACATGTTCATTTTGAACAACCATAGTCATTCCGGACACGATCCGGAATCTATGTACACGAAGAACAGATCCTGAATCAAGTTCAGGATGACATGGTGGGTGGAATAGATCCTTTCCAAGTTCAGGATGGCGAGGAGTATAGTTCAGGATGACGTGGTGTATTCTTAAACACATGGTTTTGAACTTGATTCGATTTCTGTAGCCGTATCCTGCATATGGCGACTACAGTGCGGATACTTAAAGGGAGCTATGGGGTAATGTGTCATCGTGCCAGGTTGTTGGATGCACCATCGCTGGATATCGAATAGACTGATTTGGAAGGGAAAGAGTTGCGTGCAAAACTGTCGAGACATGCCCTTCTGGCGGTTCTGCAATAAGGTGTTGGTCGACAATGTGGTTCTTGGGAGGCCTCGATGTCGAGACATGCCCTTCCCTACGTACTTCCGCATAGCCTGCCTCGACAGGGTTTTGCGATACAAATATTCCGAAGGGTTTTAATATTCGTATGCAATTCTTTTATTCGCATAAGCATCGACAAGGTTTTGTAAACCTAGAAGAGAGGTAGTGATTACTCACAATTGAAGGCAATAGTGACATGCATTTTAAGTGCTTAGGCGGTAGATTACCATGGCTTACCACCTTTTTAAAATAGGGGTTGGTAGCGGTTAAATGCATTCTGTGCGTTGTGTTGCATTTCAGTATTGCCGACTATTTCCATTCCGCCATCCGGGCATGACCCGGAATCTAGGCTTGCGAAACTAGATCCTGAATCAAGTTCAGGATGACGTGGCGAGTCGTTCAGGATGACGTGGTGAGTCGTTCAGGATGACGTGGCGAGTCGTTCAGGATGACGTGGTGGGTCGTTCAGGGTGACGTGGTGAGTCGTTCAGGATGATGTGTCGGGAGTCGTGTTCATTATTTCCCATGTCATCCGGGCATGACCCGGAATTCATCTACTTCAGATTGACCTGCGTAGGCCAAGCCATCATGCTGGCCTAGCGGTGCTGCTTGAATAGCCAGGTCATGAAGTCGGGTTCGTTGAAGGCGGGGGTCCAGGAGCCGTGGCCGCAGGCGATATATTCCTTATACTCTACCTTGGCGCCGAGACTCTTTAACTTAAGATAGGCGCTTCTGGAGCAGTTCACTGGCACGGTCGCATCGGCATCGCCGTGATATATTCTTATATTGAAAGATGGCTTATGGGTGAAGCGATCAACGTTTATTGCACCACA
The DNA here is from genome assembly GCA_028724885.1 of Bacteroidales bacterium. Classification (GTDB taxonomy): domain Bacteria; phylum Bacteroidota; class Bacteroidia; order Bacteroidales; family UBA932; genus Cryptobacteroides. Next base: position 47,136 of record JAQYTJ010000043.1, read on the forward strand.
GATAGGAATAGCTGCAGCGAAGAAATCAGGGTAGCGGGCGATTAGGTCGTATGTTGCCATTCCGCCCATCGAAAGCCCCATGACGTATATTCGTTTAGTGTCTACTTGGCCAGAGCTAATATATTTCATCACAAGTTCCATGACTGCCTTCATCAGTGGCGTTTCAGAAGGGTTAGCAGGCATGTTTTCGTGATCAAAGTCGGGGCGGCTTGAATATGCCCAGTAGCCGTCTTCAGGGCACTGCGGGAATAGCACGAAAGCTGGATGTTCTTCGCGGTTCACTGGGTTCAGGAACATCTGGCTTCCGTGAGTCAGCTGCTTCTCATTATCCGAACCCCTCTCGCCAGCTCCATGCATGAACAGCACTAAAGGATATTTCTTGCCTTGCTTCATTTCTTTCGGAGCTAGGAAGCGGTAAGACAAGGAAATGCCATTGGATGCCTTGAAAACGTCTTTTCCATAAATCCCCTGAGCTAATGAAGCGGAAGCTGCCAACAATGACAGAGCCAACGCAAAAAAAATCTTTCTCATATTCATTGAATATTCTAAATTATCAATATTTGAGGTTCCTATCTGCTTCCTCCGGCGAATCGTCAGGTCTCAATAAACAGAGCCCTTTGAGGAGTTGGCTTTTGGACCCCTATCTGCCGCCTCCGCCGAAACCTCCGCCAGAAAAGCCACCTCCGCCGCCGAAAGACGAACCTCCGCCGAAGCCGCCGCTAGAGCCAGAAAATGTGGATTTGGCAGAGTTGATGAAAGCTGACTCGTACATATTCGTGGAATAGAGATGCGTCATGAATATGACATCTGAAAGGTTGATGTCCTCCCCTACCATAGACAACCCCGCCAGCTTCTCGTAATCAGGACAGATGTGTTTGATTTCCTTGTAGACCCTGTCAGCGATGCCGAACAGAGTGGCGAAGATGAGGTAATTGTTCCAGAGCTGGATTTCTGCAACTCCCCTATCGTCGATCAGAGTGAACTCTTGGAGGAAATTCTTAAGCCCGAATACTTCCCTGACTTCCTTTGCCTTCAGAGACCACAGGCTCAGCTTGTCGTCGGCATCGTCCGCCCAATCCGCCAGCAGCTTGCTGTTTGATTGTTTGGCGCTCCAGCGTTTCAGCTCGTTCTTCTCCAGGATTCCGTTCTCCCCTGCCGCCTCTTTAAGTATCTCGTAGAGAGACTTTTCGCACCTGAGGTCTTTTTCGTCGCGGCTGGACACCGCTCCACCGGCATCTATCCCAGAGCTAGCTGACGAGTCGGCATACTCATTTATTTGCATGACTTTACGTCCCTTCCTGTCCAGAGTTACGCTAAAGGCCTTTTTGTAGAAAAGCCGCATCACATAAGCAGCTATCAGGTTCTTCTCGACTTTGTTGTCTGGCTTGAAAGTTTTGTAGACGTTGAATGCTTTGCGCAGGCTGCCTTCGGCAGGCACGGAACGAAACCAAGGAACGTCCTTGACATTCTTGCACCCAAGCAGTTCCTTTCGGCGCTTGCGCCGGTTGATCGCATCAGCAATGAAGGCATAGATCACAGCCAGTATCCCAAATCCGATCACCAAATAGAAAATGATGCCAAAGATGTCTATGCCGTTCTTCTGCTTGTAGCTGCTGCCCTTAAAAGCCTTCGCTCGCAAATCATCGAAAGTTCCTTTTCCCTCGACGGTAGGCGAGAATATGCCTTTGGAGAAACCGGCCAGGATTATGAGTCCGCTTTTCTCGTAGAAAGGTTCGCTGCTGCTGGCTACGATGCTTCCGTTCTCGAAGTTGATCTCGCCATTGAAGCCGAAGGCCCAGATTCGCGAATTGTCGCTGCTGAATGTGGTGTCTTCCTTGAATATTCTGACTTCGGCGTACTGTGGGGCCGGATTTTGCCCACGTGAAAGGAACATGAAATTGAAGCCGTCCATGTCTTCATGACGCTGAACGAGACCACCCAAAGAATAGGTTATAGTGAATTCGTGGTGGCCGTAACTCCCTACTCCCCAGCAGAGCTCGCAGCCATTATCCTTCCTTACGATTCCGCAGCGCCCAGCCTTTTCTTCAAGACTTCGGTCTATGTCCCAGTCGTCCCCTTCTGACACGAACTGATGTCCTTCTTCGTCGAAGACTTGCAATCCCCCGACAGTCATGTCTCCGAGATTGCCAATCACTTTGTACCATTCGGTTATGTCATTTGAAACATCGATCTGCCAGCGTTCCGTGACCAAGGCAGAGCCGTCGTCATGCAGGCTTACCCTGATGATTACGGAGTCTACCTTGCTGGCAAAAGCCGTCGCTGTGAGGCAGAGAGCCGCAAGCAACGAGAATATATTCCTGAAAAATTTCATCTAGGAATTCTTTCCGCCATTGAATATGCTGCCGATGCCAGGCATCTCGGATTTTTCTTTATCCTCGGCAAGATATTCAGCTGTAGTGAAATGCAGCATGTTCGCAACTATAGAGGATGGCCACTGGCGCACCATAGTGTTCAATTTGGTAACGCAGTCGTTGTAGACCATTCTGGAAAGGCGCACGTTTTCCTCGTATTGCTTGATGCCATTCATGCTGTTGATGAAAACATCGTTCGCCTTCAGCTCCGGATAGCGCTCCACGACCACGTTCAGCCTGCCTAGGATGTCGTTCACTGCGGCATTCTGCTGGTTCACGTCTTCGGCGGTGCTAGGGGTGCTGATTTTGCGCTGCCCGATGACATCCATCAGGGTGTCGTGTTCGTGAGCATCATATTGCTTTGTCATTTCAACCAAGGCCGTGACAGCATCCCAGCGGGTCTTCAGCTGAGCGTTTATCTGGCCTAGGGCATTTTTCATCTTCTCTTGTAAAGAAACAAGCTGGCGCTGGGTGGAGAGTATGTAAAGAAGGCAAATCGCTACTATGGCGATTATGACGATAAGGGTAATGTTCATAATCAGTAAATATTTGATATACAAATATAATCACTTTCAATGAATATTCTGGATTATCAATATTAAAGAGACCGCTATCATTAGGGTGGCGACAATGCGCTTGTAAATTTTGTTGCTGATTTTACCTATGGCTTTCATGGCTAGCCAGTTGCCAAGAATCATGGCGGCTCCTATGAAAAGGCCGTTCAGAAAAATGCTTGTCCCCATTAGGTTGAGTTTCCCATAGACTATGGCTTTGATTATGTGCATTGTCGCTGCTGCCGTAGCCTCGGAAGCAATGTAAGCTACGGGAGCTAGGTTCCAGGAAAGGAAGACGGCGCTGCTGAGCGGACCAGAAATGCCAAGCAGGCCGTTGAGGAGTCCCGTGACGCCCCCGCCGATAATCATTGTCCCTCTACGGCGTGGTAAGTCTTTTTTGCCGGTGAGTTTCCAGATGGCGAAAATTATCAGGAATATGCAGAGGATAACGGTCATTGGCTTTTTGGGAGCGGAGGCGAAGCCGAAGGCGCCCAAGGCGGTGAAAGGAGTTGCTAGGATGAGGAAATATCCAACAGCTTTCCAATCAATTGATTTCCAGCCTATCACTACCCTGCTTAGATTACTGAGCAGCTGGGCTATCGTACTCACTGGCACCGCCACCTCGACTCCGTAGAAATAGGTGATTACAGGGAGCAGCATCATGCCTCCCCCGAAACCTACGGAACCCGACAGGAATCCAGCTATGAAGCCGACGATGATTAGAACTATGTACATTGTCATAGTGAACGTAAAGATAGCATATTTGCATATATTCTTATCCTGAATCTGGGTTTATTTCATTATTTTTGGCCGAAATCATGCTAGTTCGATGACTGGCAATTAAGAGCGTGCAGGTATGGCGACGGTGAACATATATTTCTCCCTTGGGAGCAACATCGGGGATAGGAAAAAGAACATCATGGAGGCACTTAGTTGCATGGATGAAGTGTTTGGAGGGCATTTCGTGGCTCTTTCGGAACTCATCGAGACGGAGCCGATGGGTTTCGTGGGCGGGCAGTTCCTAAATGCAGCAGTGCTGTATCGGACTTCAAACTCGGAGGGAGGAGCGATGGATGTGCTGGATAAGGTGAAGGCAATAGAGAGGGCTATGGGAAGGTCTGATTGTCCTGAATATGATGCCCGGGGCAAAAGAATATACCATTCTAGGATCATAGACATAGATATTCTTTTCTACGGAAACGAACGCATTGATAATGAAAGGCTTACTATTCCACATAAGGACATTGAGAATCGGCCGTTCGTGATGGAGCCGCTAAAGGAGATTGCCGAGCCGTCACTGATGGCGGATTTTCCTGAATATTTTGAATAAAAGCGTAGCCGGAATCGAGAATCGGCTATTTCCATCTGCCGAAGAGCTCGATGGAGAAACGGAAGCCAAGAGCCTGATATTTCCAGTTTCTGGTGGAAAAATATATTCCTAGAGAAAACAGGCGGTTGGTGAATGCGTATCCATATTCAGTGTAGGGGTGGATCCTGTCGGTGAGAAGGAAGTTAACGTATAAACGTTCTTTTTCTATCATTTCGCTGAAGAAGGGAATCATGTAAGAAATCATCATCGGCTGCTCGTAGGTCAGGTTTGATCGATAGTAATATTTAGAGACGTTGTACCAAGCCGGATTCAACAGCTGGAATTCGCCGCTCCAGTCATCGTTCCAGCCGCCTGGAAGATTATTCTCTCGGAAATTAGAATAATCCAGGAAGTAAATGTCCTGGCTCTTGTCGGTGTAAAGCCCGCCTCCGACCCTGATTGACATGGAACTTACCTTGCTGAAATTCTTGATCCAGCTCATGTCACACTCGAATTTCTCATATTCAATCCCTGATTTCATCACTCCTTTGATGCCTCTTTCGTAGTCAAAGGTCAGCACCGGTCCCTTCTCTTTAAATGGCTTGAAAGTGAGTTCCAGACTAGGAGCGAAAGTCTTGTAAACTGTTGGCTGTCCTGCCTCTTCAAATTCCTTTTTATCCACTGGCGACCGTCTGTGGTATATCGCACAGACTTCTGCGCTGAACCAATCCGTGATGTCGTAAGTAGCAAGGAGCTTATAGTAATTGTCTGTGTAATATTTCATGTCCAGATTCTTGAAACGAACCGAATCGGGGTTCATTTTGATCAGCATTTCCCGCACGGAAGAGTTCGTGATGCGGTTTCCGTTTCCTACGGTGAGGCCTATCATGCCGTTCTTTGCCGCATCGAAAGCATAGGAGAAAGGGGCATCGAAGAAGAACTGTTTCTTTGAAAACATATACCCCATCCTTACCAAGAAATGAAAGTATGAATTGTTGGTAAGTACATATTTTCCGCGAATATCGTACCTGTAACTAAGGCCCTTGCTGTGGGAATAGTTCAGGTAGCTAGGGTTTAGGGGTGGGGAGAATTTCACTGACAGGTTATCTTTGGATCCTAGGTCGGTGGTGAAGCTGTTCACTAAGGCCTGTTGCGCAGTGTTCCATGCCTTCTTGTAAATCTTGTTCTCGATCTTGTCTTTCTTGCTGACTGGCTTCACGTTTTGGATGGAATCGTACCTTGCATAAATCGCCTTGTCTGCCTCGGTAAGCTGGCAAGGCCGAAGGCTGTCGAGAGAATATTGCGTTGAGGCGGAATCTGGGAAGTCTTTCGGGGATAAAAACAGGCAGAATATCCTGACTTGCAGCTTATTGTTCATGAAACTGAAAGTGACGGTGAGGTCGCTCCTGACGGGCAGCACCGGAATGGATTCGTCCATGTCCATATGAATGTTGAACTTGAACATGTCGTATTCCCCTGCGAAGTTGGTTCTCAATACTTTTCCAGAAGCATTGTCGATCACGGCCTCTCCTTTGACGAATTGAGTGTTCTTGACCCTTGGCTTAAATATTATTCGTGAGGTGCTGTCGGTGACCTCGGTTATTTTATACCTGTAGAATTTTACGTTCGTCTTGTTAAAAGGAGACAGAACGTTATCCTTGAAGAAGGTTTTTGAATATATTTCAGGAGTATATAATTCGATTATGGGCAGCATGGCATCGTTCTTTATCGGAATGGTGCCGTCTGATGCCCGGTCGATTTTTTCCCTGGCCTTAGCATCATTGAACCAGACTGTCCCATAATATTCCTTTATGTAGTCCGGATGTTCTTTAGAGATTACGTAAAGGGTAGGTATGAGCCTCATTATGCTGTTGCGATTCTCTGTATGGATCAGCCACTTCACGTAGATGTCGCTTTTCTGCTCCTGGGTTATTCCATTCACGGAACTCGAAAAGGCCATGATTTTCCGTATGATGTCCGACTTGCTGTCTGTGAATTTAGCCTTTACGGTATCGCACGCAAGAATTGTGTCCACGACTATCGGCACTTCGGCATAGGCAGTCAGGGACATAAGCGAGAAAAAGGCGGCCAGTAGTAGCTTCCCAGCCTGGAATATTATTAAGTTATGAACTTTCACTTTATTACTCTTCCCAAAAATAGCAATAAATTTCAAGTTTTGTCGCTAGTAACAAATACAATGTGGACGATGCCATAGGAGCAGTGGCGGCACCCAGCATAGGTCTCAAAGTGAAAAGTCTCTTTCTCCGGACTGAACTCCACGCATTGGTAGCAGGAGGGTGGGCGTAAGAGTGTTCACTCTTCTCCCGTCATCCGGGCTTGACCCGGAATCTAGGCTTAAGAAACGTAGATACTGAAACAAGTTCAGGATGACGTTGAGGGTCGCTCAGAATACTGGTGAATGAAATCATGATTATGGCGTGCGTGTATGTGCTAGAAATAGTTGTAGTTCACAGCATTGCGAGTGTTCCGAATGCTCATTGAAGGGAACCAGATGTCGTCTGGCGTGAGGCCGCAGGAATCGATGGCTTCGAAGCAATATTCCAGTCGTCCAAGGTTGTCTGCGCCCATATTGTTTGTGCCGAAGGTGAACTTTATCCCGCGAGCCTTGGCCCTCTTTATGATGTCGAAGCTAGGAATGCGGTAGCGAGCATTGATTTCCATCGCCATGTGATATTTCTCAAGCACGTCCAGAACCTTGTCTACGCGCTCCGGAGTCCACAACTTTTCGTAATCCTTTTGCATCGCATCCGGAAGATAAGTCGGGTTCGCATAGAAATCTGCTGGCTCATTCGTGAGAATCTTCACTGTCTGATCCACGATGTAGTCCATGTACTGCTCCTCGTTAATTCCGTACAGGTTTACCTCCTCTGGGTGGTACAGGCGAACGATTTTGCCTTTCTTGTCCACTATGGTCATCGCATCCGTGAAAAGATATTCAAAGGCACTGAGGGTCTCCGGCTTTACGGTGGTTATCCATTTTCGGCCCTCGCCCTGCACGCCGTACAAGAAAGGAGAGAGTTTCACATCGTCAATATATTCATATAATTCCTCGTCTGCTGCATACATTCTGCCGTCTCCCCCTTCGCCGGCGTTAGGCGCCACTCCGTAGTTTATGCCATAGTTGAGAGACCTACCCCAGGCTATTTCTTTGGTGAGACCGCCTTTGAGGTGCACATGATAGTCGATTACAGGGAAACCCTGCTGCTGCAGGCGTATGACTTTGTCGCTTTGCTCGTCAACAGGCGGAAGCGTGTCGGACGGGTTCTTCTCTCCTTCTGGCAATGCGCTTATTTTGATGTCTTTAACCTTGGTAAGTCCGATGCTGCCTTTGAAGTAGCACTCCCCTTTTCCCAGGAGCATGTCGGAATATTCATTTATCCTGAAAGGTTTTTCTGGTTCGGTATAGCAGACGACTTCTATGTCATTCAATTTGACGCTGATATTTTTGCCGCGCACTGCTAATTCGAAGTTAAACCATTTATTGTCAGGTACTATGGAGCGGTAACGATTTCTTATGCCGGTGAGGCTTCCCGTCTTTGTGGTGCCGTCAATCGCTCCCCCGTGGAATCGCACTTCGTAGCCACTGGTGCCGTCGGAAGCGAAGAGCAGGTCTGCCGCCGATGTGCTGTCAGTCATTACTTGGCAGGTAAGCCTGAAATTCTCCGAATGGCATTTTACTTTGACTGTGCTGCTAGGTTTGAGGTCTGCCGTGGTAGGATTGCAGCAGGAGAAAAGCGTTAACGCTGCAATCGCAGCGAGGATGATGCTTAAATGTTTCATGGTTATTCGTTTCTGATTACGAATATATGAATATATTAATACGTTCGGTAACATAGATCCTGACTTTCGTCAGGATGATGAAGTGGGAAAGATGACGAAAGGGGAAAGGAAGCTAGGAGAAAAAGACTGCGAATTAATGATGAAATGACGGACAAATTGAGTAAATTTGCCATTCATAACACATCGAGTACATTATGACACAGGACGAACTGTTCAAGGTGCTGGTTGCGCATTGCAAGGAGTATGGATTCATATTCCCATCCAGCGAGATTTATGATGGTCTGGCAGCGGTCTATGACTATGGCCAGAATGGCGTGGAATTGAAGAATAACATAAAGCAGTATTGGTGGAACGCCATGACCAGGCTAAATGAAAATATAGTGGGAATAGACTCCTGCATATTCATGCATCCAAGGACTTGGGTGGCATCAGGACACGTGTCAGCGTTCAACGACCCTCTGATAGACAACAAAGACTCCAAGAAAAGATACCGCGCGGACAACCTTATCGAGGACTATCTCGGAAAGATAGAGGAGAAGATGAACAAAGAAGTAGAGAAGGGCCGCAAGCGCTTCGGGGATGCTTTCAATGAGGAGCAGTTCAAGGCTACGAATCCAAATTACCTCCGCGAAAAGACCAAATACGAAGAGGTGCATAATCGTTATGTGGCTGCAGAGCAAGCCAACGATTTGAAAGAGTATAAGCAGATTATCCTGGACTGCGACATAGTGGATCCTATTTCTGGAACCAAGAACTGGACTGACGTGCGCCAGTTCAACCTGATGTTCTCCACTCAGATCAGCAACACGGGCGATGCGGACGACAAGATCTACCTTCGCCCTGAGACAGCCCAGGGCATATTCATTGAATATCTCAACGTGCAGAAGACAGGCCGCATGAAGATTCCTTTCGGCATCGCCCAGATAGGCAAGGCTTTCAGGAATGAAATCGTCGCTCGCCAGTTCATATTCAGGATGAGGGAGTTTGAGCAGATGGAAATGGAATTCTTCTGCCGCCCTGGGACCGAGATGGAATGGTTCAAGAAGTGGAAAGAGGCGCGCATGAAGTGGCACGTGAACCTAGGCATGGGAGCTGAGAATTACCGCTTCCATGACCATGAGAAGCTGGCTCACTACGCTAATGCTGCCACCGACATAGAGTTCAATTTCCCGTTCGGCTTCAAGGAGCTTGAAGGAGTACATTCCAGAACGGATTACGACCTTAGCAATCACCAGAGGCTTTCAGGAAAGAAAATCCAGTATTTTGATCCGGAGACTGGCGAGAGTTACGTGCCATATTGCGTGGAAACGTCAATCGGTGTGGACAGGATGTTTCTAGCTGTGTTGAGCCATTCGTATCGTGTAGAACAGCTTGACGGCGGGGAATCAAGGGTGGTGCTGAGCATCCCTGCCCCTCTGGCTCCAGTGAAGGCTGCCGTGCTGCCTCTGCTCAACAAGGATGGCTTGCCGGAGAAGGCTCAGGAGGTGATGAACCTTCTGAAATACGACTTCAACTGCCAGTATGAGGCAAAGGATACGATTGGAAAGCGCTATCGTCGCCATGATGCCATCGGGACACCTTTCTGCGTTACCATAGATCACGATACCTTGGAGGACAACGCAGTGACAATCCGCGAGCGCGACACCATGGAGCAGAGAAGAGTGCCGATTGCCGAAGTACACGACATCATCGACAGGCAAGTTAACATGAATAATCTGCTTCGTGGCCTGTAAGGTATTCATTATAAAAAATTTTCGTCATGAAAAAGTTGATATTGACGGTTTTGGCGTTTTTGACAGGCATAGTTTCGTTTGCTCAGGAAAATCCTATCGCAACTATTTCTCATGATCCCGGATGGTGCGCCATCATTCACAGATGGGGTTTCATAGGTGATTCTCTTTGCAGTGGGGAGCATGAGAGCTTGAGAGCGGACGGCAAGACGTCATATCACGATATCTACGATTATTCTTGGGGGCAGAGGATATGTGCTGCTACGGGAGCGACTGGGGAGAATTATTCGCAAGGCGGCGAGACCACTAGGGGTTGGATAGACCATTTCTGGAACTATCCGTTGAACAGGAATGCAGACATTGATGCCAAAGTGAACCTCCAGCAGGCTTACATAATGGCGCTTGGCGTAAACGATTTCAGTAGCAAGGTGCCTCTGGGAAGCATCAGTAAAGATGTTGATTTCGAAGACTTCACGAATAATGCTGGCACGTATGCTGGCAATTACTGCGGCATAATCCAGAGAGTGAGGAGCCTTCAGCCGAAAGCGAGGTTTTTCGTCGTGACGATGCCTGAGAAAAAGTATGAGGAATATAACGAATTCCTTAGAACGCTTCCGGAATATTTTGAAAATCTGTACGTTCTGGATATAGCCAAGTACGGCCCGGATTATTCCAACCCGGACTTCAAAGCAAAATATTATCGCCGAGGCCATCTTAATGCCGCCGGGTACCAGCTGACGGCATGGATGTTCATGACTTACATCAACTGGATCGTTGAGAATAACCTTCCGGCTTTCGAAGACATAGCGTTAGTTCCTTAATATTCAATATCTTGACTTATAGAGGTGCTGGCATAAAAGGATTCGCCAAGGGCAGGGCTTTCGTCGTGAATGAAGATGGAAGGCGCAATCCTTTTGATGATATTCCGCAGGGCAGCATACTCGTAGCTAAGAATATTTCGTTGTCAGATTCAGCATTCATAGATTTCCGCAAGGTCATAGGCATGGTTACTGAAGAGCCTGACGAAGACGGACAGGTCTGCACCCTTGCCAGCGGATTGGGAATACCTGCAGTGAGTGGGATTCCAGGCGTAGTCAGGAACATAGTTACGGGAGACAGGCTTTTAATTCGTAATCTAGATGTTTTGGTCAATCCAGACCTAACAGAAGTGAATGAATTCGAGGAATTGCGCCGTAATTCAGATCGTCAGCTGAGCCTTGACATCTGAGCCTGTCATCAAGTAGATTTTCGTTACCGAAGTTTCGGACAACAGAGTGCTGGTCTTTGGCAAGATTATTTATGTGGTCCGTAAGGGAATCGAAAGAGGGGCAACCTACAAGAATTTCTACATCTGTCTGCTGTCGAGCCAAAACATAATTACAGAGGCATGCTTTCAAGCGTGCAGCTACGGCATTACTTCCCTGATATGACGAAAATCCATATCTGACGATCGGCATGGCTCTTTTACACAGCAGTTTCACTACGAATGCATTACCTACGTGGGACTTTCGCGGCCTTTCCGGCTTCTGTGCCACAATGGGGGAATAGATACCATCAGGGGCAATCGGGGCTGGATGAAGGCAAGGGATGGCATCTTGTCAAGCTAGGTGCTTTTAGAAACATCAGATGCCCGAGTTTCCTTCTAATGTGTTCGTGACGGGGATGGGTCGCTCATGACGATTGGATGCACAGATCATGACCCAAGTTCAGGGTGACTGATGACTGTACGAGCATTGTGAAAATGCCCATTAGCAATCAATAAGTTATGGAAGGCATGCGTAGTGTATGCATGAAGAAATGGAGACAGAACCATTTCTCCTTATAGCAATTTGTCATTCAATCGCTTATTGAGCACTTCTCGTATGGTCTCAATTATTATTCTCTCCAAACAAGGAATGCGGCATAGGGCGTTGCTGAAACTTGCTAAAATTATTGAAAATTTTTAATTTAGGGCCGTATAAAACGAGTAGGCAGGCATAAGAGCATTGCCTACAACAATAAAGAACTTAACGATAGCAGCAAAATCATGTGTGGAATTGTATCTATTTTCAACATCAATGAACAATCGGAGGATCTTCGCCAGCAAGCGCTCAGAATGAGCCAGAAAATCAGGCACCGCGGACCAGATTGGAGCGGAATATACTGTGGCGGATCGGCAATATTGGCTCACGAAAGACTTAGCATCGTGGATCCGGAATCTGGAAGGCAGCCTCTTTTCTCCCCGGACAAGAAACTAGTCTTGGCAGTCAACGGCGAGATTTACAATCATAAAAGCATTCGTGAAGAATTTTCTGGATCTTACGCCTATCAGACTGGCAGCGACTGCGAGGTGATTCTGTCGCTCTATCGTCAAATGCGCTCCTCTGCAAACTTTGACGCCGCCGTGGTAGCCGAAACAGCAATCCACGATAAAATCACGAATATGCTAGAGCGGCTTAGCGGAATATTCGCATTTGCCCTTTATGATGCCGAGCACGACGAGTTCCTAATTGCCAGAGATCCAATCGGAGTAATTCCGCTCTACATCGGCTACGATAGCGATGGCAAAATATTCGTAGCAAGCGAACTCAAAGCCATCGAAGGCCAGTGCGACCATTACGAGCCTTTCCTCCCAGGACACTATTATTACAGCCGCACTCCTGGCATGAAACGCTATTACTCTCGCGAATGGATACAGTATGAGACAGTAGAGAATAATTCGCTGGACTATAGAGCTGCCACCGATAATTTAAGAATATCTCTTAGCGACGCTGTCAAGCGCCAGCTTATGAGCGACGTGCCTTACGGAGTGCTCCTAAGCGGAGGCTTGGACTCCTCAGTGATTTCTGCCATCGCTCAGAAATATTCCGACAAGAGAATAGAGAATAATGGTCAGACCAGAGCCTATTGGCCACGCCTGCACTCATTCGCCGTCGGTCTGAAAGGTGCCCCGGATCTTGCGAAGGCAAGGCTCGTTGCCGATTTCATAGGCACAGTCCATCATGAAATAAACTACACCATTCAGGAGGGTCTGGATGCCATTAGGGACGTGATATATTTCATTGAGACTTACGATGTCACTACGGTAAGGGCTTCAACGCCGATGTACTTGCTTGCCAGAGTGATAAAATCCATGGGCATAAAGATGGTGCTCTCCGGCGAGGGTTCCGACGAACTGTTCGGTGGCTATCTTTATTTCCACAAAGCTCCGAATCCGAAGGCATTTCACGAAGAAACAGTTCGAAAACTCTCAAAGCTTCACCTCTATGACTGCTTACGAGCCAACAAGAGCCTGGCAGCGTGGGGGGTGGAGGGCAGGGTTCCATTCCTGGACAAAGAATTCGTGGATGTAGCGATGCGCCTGAACCCCAAGTTGAAGATGTGTCCTGGCAATGGAATCGAGAAAAAAGTACTCAGGGATGCATTCGGAGACATGCTGCCGAAAGAGATTGCATGGCGCCAGAAAGAGCAGTTCAGCGATGGCGTAGGATATTCATGGATAGACACGTTGAAGCAGATGACGGCTACGGCAGTAAGCGATGAGCAAATGGCTTACGCGGCAGAGCGATTCCCGATAAATCCGCCTCAGAACAAAGAGGAATATTTCTACCGCAGCATATTCGCAGAGCACTTCCCATCTGACAGCGCCGCTCGCAGCGTGCCGTCTGTGCCAAGCGTGGCATGTTCAACTGCAGAAGCGCTTGCTTGGGACTCATCGTTCAAGAATATGAACGACCCTAGCGGGCGGGCAGTCAAAGGCATACACGAGAACGCACTATAAAATGTTCCATAATAAGCAAAACGTGACTGAACTGCACGGCGATTGTAAGGCAAGAAACTATAAAAATCCCCAAGGGGTCAATCCCTTAGGGGAAAAATGCAGCTTAGAACTCTAGCAGGAATAGTCCGTGCTGGGCCTGAATCAGCATCTTCTTCTTTCCTATCACAGCGCAATCTTCAAACTCGCTATGAGTGCCAGCGACTAGGTCTATCTTGTTGCACATCTTTTTCTTGCGCAAATCCCAGACCATAAAGGATCGACGGAGCCTCCGCCTTGCCTAAACCAGTAGGCAAGTATAATTTGTCATGATTGACATACAATCCTTGGCCGATGAAGTTTCCATTGAAGTCCGACACGTCTTCCATCCGATAGTTCTCTAGCGCATCTGATTCGTGCAGGACTACGTAACCATTCTTGTCTGAATCACTTAGTCTAGGAAGGCGGAATTTTATCACCCGGTGACGATTCTGGGGATCGGTATTGTCCACCGTGTTTCCGAAGCCATGCAGAAAACTATGTTCTCTATCTATCACCCATTGCAAGGCGTATCCGAAATCATTGTTCTCGTCGTCATAAACTATGGTCTGAACCAATTGCGAAGACTGAAAATCTGGTGCAATCCTTTCGACATACAGCACGTCCTTCTTGCCATTGATCAGAGCTTTATTGCATTGGCTTATGTAAGCCAAAGGAATAGGATCAGCCTTGTCATAATATTCTGTTCCGAAACTAGCTACGTTACTATGATTAATCTTGTTGATTGATGATATAAAGATAGCATTATTGTAATTAATATGCGCCTCTCACATGGATGATTCGATGCTAATATTTATAATCTATTAACATATTGGCAATGGCTTTTGGCTTAAAAATTGCTACATTTAATAAATAAAATGCACGAAAAAGGGCCTGATGAAATGTAAGTAATTTCTCGCCTTTAATGTAAATTCATAACCTTTGAACGTTTTATCTCTGCGTTAAACGTTTTTTTTAAGGTGCGTGTAGTCCTTTGCTTTAATGCATAAAATTTTTAAGTCAGACAGTATGCTAATAATTTATATCATTAATACTTAATAAATTGCTAGCAAAAATAGAGATATTTTGTTTTTTTTGAAAAAAGTTTGCAGATTAAAATAATTGTTGTACCTTTGCATTGGGTTGAGCAAGGAGGTTCTCTCCCCGATCAACCTATTGGTTATTAGTTTTAGTGTTATTAATTATGTGGTTAGAGTGAGAGTCCGCGCGGGATGCGCCGATTCTCATTTTTTTATTTTCATCCTGCCCATATAGATTTAAGGGGCAGAGGAAAAGTTTTTTCAGGGGCTTTCTCGGATCAAGTCCAAAATCCGGTGTTTAAGAATACAATTGTGAATACCTTAGTGCCTTTGGATGAGCGCCCATCCCGAGTGCGTCACTGATCCCGGAAGAAACGGCTACTGTCTTTACCTGAAAAGAGTTGACTCACAAAAACAGTCATCAAGTATCAATTACACACAGAAAAGCCAATCGTTCATTCACAGAGCGTAATGTGGAATGCGCTCTGGAAGAGAGTCAAGGAGCTTTAGAGCCAGCTATTGCAATCGGGAATGGAGGCGGAGGCTGCGAGCATGTGGGCGGCGTATATGCGGAGAGGAATGCGCGTCAGGGGATCCGAAGGGGAACGCTCAAGCCGCACATGAGCATCGGGATGATGACTCCGGCATAGGCCCCATAGAAAACCAGGGACGTGGGGTATGAGATGGGAGAGCCATGGACTGCCGGCAATAAGAGCCAGGAAGCCTCTGAGACAATAGACATTGGCATAGCTCACCGTTTATGCCGAGAAATCAACCGAAAAGGTACTTGCGCTGGGTTGGGGAGAGGTGGTCGATGGTGATGCCCCAGGTAGCGAGCTTCATGTTAGCGACTTTGCTGTCAATTTCGGCAGGTACGTCGTAAAGCATGCGTCCTGGGCCAGGAACATGGATTTCGCTGTCGAAAGTTAATAACGTCTTTTCCTCGGATTTGTGGGCAGCTTTTTTATCATGCTTTTCCGTCTGTTGAAATATCTTCCGATTATCGGCAAGAAACCTTGCGCTTAAGGCTTGAATGGCGAAGGACATATCCATTATTTCTGCCGGATGCCCGTCTCCTGCCGCAAGATTCACTAGACGGCCCTCCGCCAAGATATAGACTTTGCGCCCATTCGGTAAGACATATTCCTGAATATTCTGACGCGCCTCTCGTTCCGAGGTGGCGATTTCCTTAAGAGCGGCGACATTGACCTCGCAGTCGAAGTGCCCCGCATTGCAGCAAATAGCCCCATCTTTCATATTCATGAAATGCTTCTTAGTTATGACATCATTGCATCCGGTTACAGTTATGAATATGTCGCCAATTCTAGCGGCCTCCGTCATGCTCATGACTTGGAAACCGTCCATTACCGCTTCCATGGCTTTGATGGGGTCCACTTCGGTGACAATGACCTTGGCGCCCAATCCTTTGGCTCGCATGGAGATGCCTTTGCCGCACCAGCCGTAGCCGGCCACCACGACATATTTCCCTGCCACGATGAGATTGGTGGTTCTGTTGATGCCGTCCCAAACCGATTGGCCAGTGCCGTAGCGATTGTCGAAGAAATGTTTGCAGGCTGCATTGTTGACCAGCACCATCGGGAACTTCAGGGTCTTAGCGTTGTTCATCTGCTGAAGGCGTAATATTCCTGTAGTCGTCTCTTCGCATCCGCCAATCACATTCTTAAGAAGCGAAGGATAATTGTCGTGAATCATGTTCACCAGGTCGCCCCCGTCATCTATTATTATGTTTGGCTCAGCCTCGATCACGCGCCTTATGCCGAGTTCATATTCCTCCGGAGTGGCTCCGTGAACAGCAAAAACGTTGAGGCCTTCGTGCACCAGAGCAGCAGCCACATCATCTTGCGTGGAGAGGGGATTGCTTCCGGTGATGAACATTTCGGCTCCGCCACTGGCCAGCACTTCGCAAAGGTGAGCCGTCTTGGCTTCAAGATGGACGGAAAGGGCTACCTTAAGCCCATCGAGGGGTTTATCTTTGGAAAATCCTTTTTCAATTTGTGCCAGCAGGGGCATATGATTCCTGACCCATCTAATCTTAAGTTCGCCGTTTTCCCAGTTCTGAGAATCGCGAATTTCGCTAATGGCATTTTTCATAGGAGTATTCATTTTGTGGTTTCTAATATAATCAAAAATCATCGTTCCGCCCCATTATTTTTTCTTTCGCCAAAAGGTTGGCCGACAATTTGCTCGTCTTTGTAAATAAGTTTATTTTTGTGGCATTGATTGGTTTTGAGGGAAATGGTTAGGAGAAATATTGATGAATCTAAATTCTATTGAATATGGGACTTTTGGATGGAAAAGTCGCCCTGATTACGGGCGCAGCAAGGGGAATAGGAAGGTCTATTGCCTTGAAATATGCTTCTGAAGGCGCTGACGTGGCATTCACGGATTTGGTGATAAACGAAGCAGCGGAACAGACGGTAAAAGACATTGAGGCTTTCGGTCATAAGGTCAAGGCATACGCTTCTAATGCTGCCGATTTTGAAGAGACTCAGAAGGTAGTGGATCAGGTCATCGCCGAGTTCGGCAGGATAGACATCCTGGTTAACAACGCAGGCATAACAAAAGATGGACTCATGCTAAGAATGTCAGAGGCTCAGTGGGATGCTGTCATAGCAGTGAACCTGAAATCTGCATTCAACTTTATTCACGCTACGGTTCCTGTGATGGCCCGCCAGAGAGGCGGAAGCATCATTAACATGTCTTCTGTAGTTGGCGTGTTCGGGAATGCTGGCCAGTGCAACTACTCTGCGTCAAAGGCCGGCCTTATCGGACTTGCCAAGTCAATAGCCAAAGAGATGGGACCTCGAGGAATACGCGCGAACTGCATTGCTCCAGGATTCATCGTCTCTGCCATGACAGAGGCTCTGCCGGAAAAGGTTCGTGACGAGTGGATACAGAAAATTCCGCTTCGCAGGGGAGGCACGACTGAGGATATTGCCAACGTGGCTACCTTCCTTGCCAGCGACATGGCATCTTATGTGTCTGGGCAGGTCATCCAGGTTGACGGCGCAATGAATTAATTTAAAGTCGACAGCCAATATAATTTTGTATATCCGGTCGAAAGATTTTTTTGGCCGGCTTTTATTTTTTTATGCAGAATTTACGTTTGCTTTGACCATCTTTATGGAATGCGAAAAAACATTTCTGTCAACGACATATTCACGGCTTTACTAGACATATTCATGCCTAGGAGATGCGTTGTCTGTGGAGAGGCACTGGCACTTCGCGAGAAATATATCTGCATCGGCTGCCTGGCAGACTTACCAAGGACGTATTTCTCATGGTTGTCGCGCAATCAGATGGCGGACAGGCTGAATGACCTGCTCCGCAGGGACTATGACGAAGGAAGGCTCCGGAGCTCCAATGAAGGATATTTCTACGCCACTGCCCTTTTCTTCTATGATGCCAATGTAAGTTATAAATATATTACCAGAGCATTGAAATATCACGGTGAGCTAGGGCAAGGCAGGTTTTTCTCTAATATGCTTGGCGCCGAGATAGCATCTTCCGCTCTTTATGCCGATGTCGATGTGGTGGTGCCTGTGCCGCTACATTGGATGCGGCTGCTGCAGCGAGGATATAACCAGGCGGAAGTCATTGCCGATGAGGTAGGAAGGTGCCTTAGGGCAAAGGTGTTTAGGAATATGTTGCATCGTTGCTCCAGGACTAGGTCTCAGACTCATCTGAGCCTCGATGGCAGAGCGCAGAACGTCGCTTCCGCATTCAAGGTTTCAAAACGATATGTCAAAGGGTTGCGTTTAAAGAAAATGAATCTTCCGCATCACATTTTGCTGGTGGATGACGTATTTACGACAGGGGCGACGGTGCATTCCTGCATCGCCGCCCTTCGTGGAGTGTTTCCTTCGTCAGTCAGAATCTCTGTTGCGACACTGGCTGTCGTAGGAAGATAAATTATTCGTATTTCACGACTTTCAGCTGGATGTTGTCAAGGTACATTCTGACCTGTGCTTTTCCGGCTGCTCCTTTCCGTATTCGTTCGACAAGAGTCTCCGCAAATACCCGGCTCGGTCGGTCGCGTGAACAAGACTGGCGGCTGGAGAGTTCTACATCTTATAGAACTCTTCCCAGCCTTGGCGTGGCGGAAGACCGGCGAGCATTGAATTGGCGAAGTCGTTGTTGGTGAACTGTTTCATGCGAGGATCGAAGAACAGCTGCGTGTTCAGTCTCTGGGCTATGACACCAAGGCAGAATACTTGGCTGAGTACGCCAGAAACCTCGAACGGAGAACGAGTCTTCTCCTTGCCTTGGCAGGCCAGCAGAAAGTTCTCAAAGTGGTTAGACGGGCTTTGGGGTACTTCTGGAAGTTTGCCTTCCATATCTTTGGCTGCCTCGTTAGGGATTATGTACAGAGTGCTGCCGTGGCTGCCACCCTTGAACGTGAGCGTCTTAGTGTAGATTTCTTTGCCAGGATTCAGCTTTGTGGCCTGAGCACCCTGGTTGGTCGTAGGAACGTTGGCTGTCTTAGCGTCTCCGCCATAACCTTCCGGAAGAGGAGGCAGATTGTCCAGGCCGTCGTACCATGTTATGTCCACAGGCGGCATTTCGCCTCTCTGGGCGAACCGGAACAGGATCGTAGAAGAGAATGGGTAGAAATAGTCGTTATGTCCATTTGCGTAAAGCATGTTAATTTCATACGGCAGCCCCAGATCCAGGAACTGATGCACGGTGTCCAGCAGATGAGCTCCCCAGTCACCTAGCGCACCCATTCCGAAGTCGTACCAGCAGCGCCAGTTGCCCTGATGGTATTTGGCATTATATTCATGATAAGGCACTACTCCATGCCAAGTGTCCCAATCCATCCCTGCAGGGATAGCTTCTTCTTGAGGAAGGCGATAGATGTTAGCATCGTAATTGTGCCAGCGGCGAGGACTGTTCATGTGAGCCGTCACAGCCGTCACGTCCTTGATGATTCCAGCATCCTTCCAAGCCTTGAACTGGAAATAATTGCCTTCAGAATGGCCCTGGTTACCCATCTGGGTAGCAAGCTCTGGGTGTTTGCGAGCTGCCTGCATTATGAGTTCTGCCTCATGGAACGTGCGGCAGAGCGGTTTCTCGATGTAGATGTGCTTCCCTTGATTCAGAGCCAGCATAACAAGAGGAAAGTGAGAGTGGTCTGGAATTGCCCCGACGACGGCCTCGAAATCGTTGCCGCATTTGTCGAACATCTCACGGAAGTCTTTGAACTTTTTTACGTTAGGGTATCTTGCGAGAACCTTCTGGCACTGAGGTCCGTCCAGATCGACATCGCAAAGAGCCATGACATCTATCATGCCGGTTTTTTCGAATTCCTCGATGACCTGTTCGCCTCTGTTGCCGATTCCGACAAATGCGATTTTAACTTTCTCGCCTTTAGTCTTAGTTGTTTTCTTCTGATTCTGAGAAACTTCATTTCCCAGAATCTGACCAGGAGCAACTGCAAGCCCAGCAGAGGCAACGGCCATGGATTTTAGAAAAGCTCTTCTATTTAACATGATAAATTATGTGATATGGTATTTCTATTTTAACAAAATTAATAAAAACCAAACTGTTTCCAAACAGGAATATTCTTATCTTTGCGCCGTCGTTATATTAATAAAGCATGGTGGCGCTTTCTAAAGAACAGAAATTCAATAGGGCTTTCAATTATTTTCTGGTGATTGGATTGACCCTTGCTGTAACTATTTCCACCATTTACAAGCTCCAAGAACCGAATGCTGGGGTTTTCATCTTATTGCTTGCGGCTTTTAGCTCTATAATGGGTGTGCTTAGCACCGTTCTTAGCGCCAATGGGAATATAATGACGTTTATCTTCGGCTTCTTGGACGTGCTGATTGGCACCATAATATATTTCGACAACGGCATAATGGGGAACTTCGCTTTGCACGCATTCTATTTCTTGCCGATGCAGTTTATTGGATTCTGGCAGTGGAGCAAGAGGGGAGCGAAGATGAAGTCGCGTGGAGGAGAAGCATCGCAGGTGAAGGCAAGGAGGCTGAACGGCAAGCAGGCAGCTTTATTAATATTGTGCCTGCTGGCCTCGATCGCTGCCATGTACCTAATCCTGTTTTATGTTGACAAGATGAAGCTGAACGCAGGGAAAATAGAATATATCGACAATTGGAAAATTCTTCTGGATTCCGTAGTGATGATGTCGAATATAGCGGGCCAGGTGCTTATGTCTCTTGCTTTCGTGGAGCAATGGTATCTCTGGCTTGTGGTGGACGTGGCATCGGTGTCGCTTTGGATAGTAGCTCTATGCGGTCCGAACCATTCAGCCTCGGCACTGGTGATGGCCATCAAATATTTCTTCTACTTGTTGAACGTGCTGAACGGCATAAGAATATGGCGCCATCTAAATTGAATTGCTAACTTTGCTATTGCGTTAACCGTTGATTATTGAAAATTGCCGGAAATTTAGTTTTGTTTCGTTTCATTTTCAATCTTTTCGCATTTTTATGGCATGTTGTTGCTATTGTTACGAATAAAATGACGGAAGCAAACTACGATTTCGTAGTTGATTGGCGCAGGATGGTATAAATAGTATTTTATCTTTAGTTATGAATTCGAAAGAAAGAATAGCAAAAGCTCTGGAAGTGTCAACAGACACAAAATATTTTGATCTGGAGCAAAATTGCCTTCACAAGGCATCAGAAGTTTTCAACAAGTTCTTCAGTGGGAGGAAAGCACTTGTAGTCGCCAGTTGCGAAACATGGGGCATTGCAGGCGAAAAGGTTTATGAATGTCTGAAAGCAGCAGGTATTCCTACTGAGAAATATGTCTATGACAAGACCTTGGTTCATGCTCTTTGGCGGGACGTGGAAGTCACCGATAAAGCTCTGGATGGAGATTTGGTGGGGGCAAAAGTGTTGGAAGAAGATCCGTCGTATCAAGAGGGTGATGTGCATAAAGCTTTCAGGCCGGCGTCCAATGAATATTTCATAGCGGTGAGCGTTGGTTCTGGTGTGATCAACGACCTTTGCAAGCTGTCTTCGTACCATCATAGACAAAGATATCTTTCCATTCTGACTGCAGCCTCGGTAGATGGATTTTCGTCTTTTGGCGCCTCTATATCTTATCATAATGCGAAACAGACATTCGATTGCCCGGCGCCAATCGCGCTTCTTGCAGACGTAGACATAATAAAAGATGCTCCAAAGGAGATGAGCTCGGCAGGTTACGCAGACCTTGCCGCAAAGATTCCTGCAGGGGCAGAATGGATGATTGCTGATCTGGTTGGTACCGAGCCAATAATTCCGAGTGCATGGCATGTACTGCAGGACAACCTGAACGATTTGCTTTCCGACCCTGAAGGCGTTGCCGAAGGCAAACCGGAAGCCATATCAGATCTTTTCGAAGGCTTGACGCTCAGTGGGTTCGCCATGCAGGCTGCAAAATCCAGCCGCCCGGCATCCTGTTGCGACCATCTTTTCAGCCATATTTTGGACATGAACAATCACACATATCACGGAAAGCCTACTTCGCACGGCTTCCAGGTCGCGATTGGCACGCTGACCATGTGCGCAGTTTTCGATAAATTCCTTACATACGATTTCACGAAGCTGAATGTGGATCAATGCGTCTCCGCATGGCCTTCTTTGGAGCAGGAGCAGGAAAGGGCGTTGAAGCTATTCGAAAATTTCCCTGCGCCAAAGCTCGGTTACGAGTGCATTACTAAGAAATATACCGACGCAGACTCCGTGCGCTGCGAGCTGACCACCTTGAAAGCCGTCTGGCCCGAATTCAAGGAGAAGCTTAGGAATCAGGTATATTCATTTAAAAAGATGCAGGATCTGTTCAAGAAAGCCGGAGCTCCTTACGATCCTTCAATGATAGGCGTTACAAGGCATGAGCTTAGGGACATGTTTCCTTTCGTTCAGCTGATGCGCTGGCGCTTCAATGTGCTGGACCTTGCGAAGAGATGCATGATTTATGACGAGTTGGTCGACTCTGTCTTCGCTCCAGGCGGTGCTTGGGATTTGAACGAGGAGCTTCCTATAAAATAATCGTAGATGCAGAAAAACATTCTTTCAAATACTGGCGGAGGAGGGTCATCATAAGCACGATGATAGGATATTCAATGTTCTATTTCGTGCGCAAGAACTTTTCCTTCGCCATGCCTGTGCTTGGCAAAGAATATGGCATAACGAACACTAGCTTCGGCGTAATCCTTTCTCTTGTAGGCATAATCTATGGCATATCCAAGTTCATAAACGGATTCATCGCCGATCGCACTAACGCTCGCTGGCACATGTCCATGGGCCTTGCCGTGTGCGTGGTAGTGAACGTGCTGTTCGGATTCAGCGACAAGTTCGCCGCCTGGATAACGGGGGGCACTGAAGGAGGGGCCTTCGTGGCGGTGATGGTCAACATATTCGCAGTGCTGCTAATAGTCAACAACATATTCCAGGGTGCTGGTTTCTCGCCTTGTAACCGCCTCATGACGCACTGGGTTCCGCCGGAGGAGCTGGCTACGAAAATGAGCATATGGAACACCTCGCATTCAATTGGCGCTGGCCTTGCTTCGGTGATGTGCGGCTACATCATCTCAAAAACAGGCGACTGGAGGCTGTGCTTTTGGATTCCTGCTGCCATCTCTTTTATCGGTGTCATATTCATAATAGTTTCTCTTAGAGACACTCCTAAGTCTGTCGGGCTGCCGGAACTGCCGAACACCAGGACATCGCTAGATGGAAAAGATACTAATAAGGAATATAGGAAATTCGTAAAGGAAAAGGTTCTGAAGAACCCTGTGGTGTGGCTTCTGGCCATCACAGACCTTTTTGTTTACATCGTGCGTTTCTCTGTCTTGGACTGGGGACCTACGTTCCTCCAGGATCAGCATTTGTCTCCGGAGCTTGCCGGCTGGACGGTGGGTATCTTCGAGGTCAGCGGCTGTGTGGGCATGCTTGTGGCAGGTCGTATTTCCGATACGTTCTTTAAGGGTCGCTCTCAGAGAACTTGTGCTGTGGAGATGATTCTCACGGCAATATGCCTTCTCGCTCTCTGGCTGCTCCCTGATGGCTCCAGCCCAGTGCTGATGCTCATCTTGCTTTCTCTCGCCGGATTCTTCCTTTACGGGCCGCAGGCTCTGCTAGGAGTTGTCGCTTCAAATCAGGTGACGAACAGGGCCGCATCTTCTGCCGTTGGCCTCATCGGTCTTTGCAGCTATGCGAGCGTTATATTCACAGGCGCCGGCCTCGGCTGGTTCACCGATAAATTCGGATGGGGAGATGTCTTCCTCCTGATGTCAATTGTCGCAGTTATCGGTTCATTCTTTATTTTCCCACTCTGGAACCTTTCCAAGGACGGGTATATTCATGACAATGACGCAATGTGACCTTGGGCCATGCGGACACGCTTGGATTCCAGAAATTACAAGAAGAATCAATGTTTTGGATAATTGAGGATTTTTTATTTAATTTGCGGACGTTTTGTTGCTATTTTGGCAATGGTGTAACGTATTAGTTTGAAAATTAGAACATTAATTTTATTAATTTTTTGATTATGACAGATGAAGAAATCGTAAAGCAAGTCAAAGCGATTATCGTTGACAAGCTCGGCGTAGAAGAGTCTGAAGTGACTGAATCCGCCAACTTCACAAATGATCTAGGAGCTGATTCTCTTGACACGGTTGAACTCCTGATGGAATTCGAAAGAGTATTCGGCATCAAGATCCCAGACGAGGAAACAAGCACTATTACCACTGTCAAAGATGCTATTGACAAGGTAAAAGAGAAACTTGCCAGCAAAGAGCAACAAGCTTAATTCCTGCGAAATATAAAAGAGGTGGTCATTTTGATGTGAACCCAGAAAGTTGGATGGATTAACATTGATGAGTCTCTTATTCGTAAAGAGTTCGGTACTACACCGGACTCTTTCCTTTTTGCGTCCGTTGTTGGAAAGTACCAAACGCAAAAAGGGGTCATATGTAAAACCCTGTGTTTAAGAATACACCTTGTCATCCTGATGAACGATAGCCTACATCATCCTGAATGCCCTCACCTCGTCATCCTGAACTTGATTCAGGATCTTTTTCCAACCATCTCGTCTCCAGAGCCGATTCTGTTCCTACGTTTGCAATTGGCGGGCAGGCATGTTTGCGTCAGAAGCCGCTGCATAACAATATGACATGCCCAGCCCCCTTTTCAGAAGCACCCCTGGGCAGGCATTAACTCATTACATGCCACTGCAATGAATAGCGCCCTGCCCGCTAATTGCACGGACAAATCCTTCCGGTTCATAATTGTATGTTTGCGCTGCAATAGCATCAGGATTGAGTCCCATGAATTTGTCGCATGATGAACGAGTGATGCCGAGCAGTGCGAGTGGGCATTTGAACAGGATGACGGTTAATAAGCGATCACTCAAAAACTTCACCTCGTGCATGTGTGGGAAAGGACGATGCGCATGCAATCTCTTCCGTGATCTGTGTCACACTCGGGTCAGATTGCATATTTCCATCATGCTTCTGGCAACCGCCTCCAAATGCTGCTTAGAAGGCCATTCGTTCCAAGGCGAGCATATTCATTCTTAAACAAAGGATTTTGGACTTGACCCATGTAAAGGGGGACTTGGTCCAACTCTAATTCAAAGGTACATACTTTTCCAGCAGCTCAAACACAGGGTTTTGCATCTGACCCGCAGGAAGCAGACACGACAAATGATTCTTAGAACCCGGTAAGAAAGCCACGACCACTCATCGAGGAGTTTCATGCGTGGCAGCTTCTCTGCTACTGCCCCCCATTCCTAAAGGCCCTGTGGATGTCCGAAAATGTAAAGAATTGAGTTTTGGGTGACAGACCGTACGCAACTCGAAAATATGTGATTGGTAATAAGAGACTTGCAAACCCCTTGCGTACAGTCTATGTGGCGAAATGGAGACCGTACGTGACTTGTAAAAATACCATTGATAATCAGTGACTTGCTTATCCCTTGCGTACGGTCTGTCTAGAAAAATCGGTAAGCGTCTCCGGGATGATGGCAGTCTCGTAGGCAGTGCCTTAAAGAAGGGGAGGGCGAATGGCGAGTTCAGAGGAGCCAAAAGTTTTGGGGCTCTTGGTCTTCGAGAATATGATGATAAGCTTTATTCCTATACTTTTGATGGTCAGAATAATCTGATCCGCATTGATTTGACGGAATCTTTCAGCCAGAATCATACAGTTTTCGATGTGATTGTTGAAAGATCCCGACTAGAGATACCTCGAGCCATATTTTGCAGAGATTCTGTGTTTTTTATTACGTCTACGTCAGAAGATTTCAGGAGAAGAAACAGAATACTATTGCATGAGAATGGCACATATGACATGCCTGATCACCTTCAGTTTTTGAATAATGCAAGTGTCAAAAAATCAGATGATGTCAATATTTTGTCAACATAAGTGGCGTTTAATCCTAATCTCCAACGTGTGGTCGAGGCAGGATTACAACAGAACTCTATACAGTTGTATTCATTATATGATGATTTTGCAAAAACGATAGTTATCGGAAATCAACTGATGTCTATTGAAAAGTTGGCGATGACAGAAAAGGAATTTATCAGGGATCAGTATGTACACGTATGACATTGACTGCTTAAAGGAGAAAATATATTTCCTGAGTCGTGATTCCGAGTCTATCACTGAATGCTCCTTGGCTGACTGCTTGGTGACTGGCATTAATTGACAGACAATTGTAAACAAATTCGATTTCATTTCTAAAGATATTCGGACAATTATTTGAGTGGTTTTTCATAATGAAGTTCTGGATATTATGTTTAGCCACCGTTAGTGATGTTCTGCCTGTAGTTTTTTTCTTCAGGGTAAAAATGATTATTTTCGCTATTGACTAATGCTAATGAGAAGTCCGATCTGTACATGAAACCATACGGAATCGTCCTGCAAATCGTAGCAGTATCCATCGCAGTGGCGGCATCCTGTTCATGCGGAGACAAGGAGGCTGGCAAGAAAATGGATGCGGCAGATGCTGTGATGTGGACGCAGCCTGACAGCGCTTTGGCTGCGCTGGAGTCCATCGACACGCTGAGCCTGAAGACGAGGGCCCAGCGAGCAAGGTACTCCTTGCTGTACACCATGGCGCTGGACAGGAATGGTGTTGATACAGCGGACTTGCGTATCATACAACCTGCCGTACAGTATTACGAGCGCTACGGTTCCAATGATGACAAGATGAAAATGTACTATTATCTAGGTACTGTTCAGTATTTTGCCGGAGACTTGGAATCTTCAATAAAAAGGGCTCACCTGCAAAGTTCCGTGTTTAAGTTATCCAAAGATCTTATAGATTCTATACATGAAGAAGGTATAGTCGCTTACACCTCGTAGTTGGGATCTAAAAGTTTTGATCTTTGAGTTTAGAGATTCAGCGCCTGCGTT
>JAQYTJ010000044.1 GCA_028724885.1 Bacteroidales bacterium
CAACGCAGGCGCTGAATCTCTAAACTCAAAGATCAAAACTTTTAGATCCCAACTACGAGGTGTAAGCGACTATACCTTCTTCATGTATAGAATCTATAAGATCTTTGGATAACTTAAACACGGAACTTTGCAGGTGAGCCGATATTTAGGTTTTCTTTGCTGATTTTAATGGAAATTGTCAGATTTTATGTAAGTTTGCTTATAATATAATATTATTCCGCCTTTTTGTAAAGATGGATTTAAACCAAATAATTAATATAGCCATGAATGAAAATTACAGGATCGAATCAGACCTGCTGGGAGAATTGAAAGTCCCGGCTGATGCCTACTATGGGGTGCAAACTCAGAGGGCACTCAACAATTACAAGATTTCCACGACGCATGTGTGCGACTATCCGGACTATGTCATAGCCATAGCTTGCATCAAGCTGGCCGCGGCGCAGACAAATAAGGAGCTGGGAGCGCTTGCGCCAGAAATTGCCGATGCAATCGTTGCCGCCTGCCGCGAGATTATTGATGGGAAATTTTTGGATCAGTTCCCAATCGACATGATGCAGGGAGGAGCAGGCACTTCCGTGAATATGAATGCAAACGAGGTCATTGCGAACCGAACCTTAGAACTCATGGGGCACAAGAAAGGAGAATATCAGTTCTGCTCACCGAACGACCATGTTAACTGTGCCCAGTCAACTAACGATGCGTACCCGTCTGCTTTCCGTTATGCGTTCATCAGAATGAACCATAGACTGGAAAAAAGCCTGAAAGATCTAATAGATGCTTTCGCAGCAAAGGGGGAAGAGTTCAAAGATATTATCAAAATGGGTCGTACTCAGCTTCAGGATGCGGTTCCTATGACTTCCGGACAGGAATTCCACGCTTTTGCCACCAACCTAGGCGAAGAAATCCAGAATCTCGATAGGAACGTGAAGCTGCTCTACGAGATTAATATGGGCGGAACTGCCATCGGAACAGGCCTGAACGCTAAGCCTGGCTTCGCAGAGCTTTGCGCAAAGAAGCTGACGGAACTCACTGGCGAGGAATTTACTGCTTCGCCTGACCTGGTAGAGGCGACTCCGGACACGGGAGCGTACGTAAGCTATTCGGGTGCACTGAAGAGGCTTGCTGTGAAGCTCTCTAAGATTTGCAATGACCTTCGCTTGCTGACATCCGGCCCACGGTGCGGGCTTAAAGAAATCAATCTGCCGCCAATGGCACCTGGCTCCTCGATCATGCCTGGCAAGGTTAATCCGGTCATTCCTGAGGTCACCAATCAGGTCTGCTTCAAGGTAATTGGAAACGATGCGGCAGTGACATTCGCCGCAGAGGCAGGACAGCTCCAGCTCAACGTAATGGAACCTGTGATTGCGCAGTCCATAATGGAGAGCGTCACATGGCTGGCGAATGCCATGGATACATTGCGATCCAAGTGCGTGGAAGGCATCACGGTTAATAAAGATCGCTGCTACGAGATGGTCAGGAACAGCATCGGCATAGTAACGGCTCTTAATCCTCTAATTGGCTACAAGGCTAGCACGAAGATTGCCAAGGAGGCTCTTGAGACCAATCGGTCGGTCTACGACATAGTATTGGAGAGAGGCCTGCTCACAAAGGAACAGCTTGACAAGGCTCTGGATCCTAGGAATATGATTGGTTAATGCGCCTCTATGATTTTTCCGCCCGGTTTTGCAGCAACGATGCAAGGCCGGGCTTATTCATGGTTTGCTACCGCACCGCGAAGCTGGTATCATTGCAAGGGCGCAATAGAAATTAATGACAACGTTTGCGCAAATGGCATTGAAATTATGGAAGTGTTTTAATATATTTGCAACAGGGCTAACTGCAAGTTATTTTTTGAGACACAATTATGAATACTAAAAAAATCATTTCAAGAGCCTCAGGCTTGATGTTTTGGGCTCTTTTCGTATTATGCTCGGTCAATTTGCCGGCTGCAACCCCGGGTTCTTCAGTGAAATTGAGCAAAGAAGTCCTCATGGACAAGATTAAAGGAGGGTGGGGAGGCCAGACAATCGGATGCACTTATGGCGGGCCGACGGAATTCAAATACAACGGAATTATCGGAGATGAAGTGAAGATAGGCTGGAACGAGAATAGCGTTAAATGGTATTTCGAGCATTCGCCGGGACTCTACGACGACATTTACATGGATCTTACATTCGTCGAGGTTTTCCAGAAAGAAGGGCTGGATGCCCCTATAGAGTCTTTCGCAAAGGCATATGCCAACGCCCCCTATCCTCTCTGGCATGCCAATAAGCAAGGTAGGTACAACATCCTGAACGGCATCATGCCTCCAGAATCCGGTTATTGGGAGAACAATCCACACGCAGATGACATTGATTTCCAGATCGAGGCTGATTATGCAGGACTTATGGCTCCCGGGATGGTCAATGCTGCCGTACATTATAGCGACGGCATAGGACATATCATGAATTATGGCGATGGCTGGTATGGAGGGGTTTACGTAGCTGCAATGTACACCCTGGCATTCGTCAGCAGCGATATGGATTATGTCGTTACGGAGGCTCTTAAGACGATTCCTAAGCAGAGCAAGTACTATAAGGCGATGGCGAGCATAATTAAATGGCACAAGCAATACCCGACCGACTGGAAGACTACATGGGCGCTTTTCAACAATGAATATGGCGAGGACATTGGCTGCCCGGACGGGGTTTTCAACGCATTCAACATAGATGCGGTCGTGAACAGCGGCTACATATTAATAGGCCTGCTTTACGGGAATAAGGATTTTGCAAAGACGATTGACATAGCGACTCGTTGCGGCCAGGACTCGGATTGCAACCCTGCCTCTGCCGGCGGAATACTTGGAACCATGCTCGGCTACAGCAATATCCCGGAAGTGTGGAGGCGCCCTCTGGAGATCGTGGCAGATAGGCCGTTCGTCTACACAGACATTTCTTTCAACAAGGCTTCTGAATATTCCTTCGATCAGGCGTTGAAGGTTATTGAACTAAATGGAGGCAAGGTCGGCGATGAGCATGTCACCATCAAGATTCAGTCGCCTCAGACCGTCCGCTATGAGAAATCCTTCGAGGATCATTACCCTAAGAAAGTCGTGCGCTTCTGGAAGACATTCAGCCAGTTCCGGGAATTCGAGTTCGAAGGCAACGGAATCGTGGTCGCAGCGTCGTATAAGAAAGCCAAAGGCTACAAGGATCATGGCATGGTCGGAGTGATAGAGACTTATCTGGACGGTGAACTTGCTGCCACTTGCAAGAATCCGACGAGCGGGAATGGTGCGAGCAGCGAGATATTCTATAAATACAACCTGCCGGAAGGCAAGCACACTCTGACGTTCAAATTCGTAAACAAAGAGCCTGGGATTGATGTCTATGTACACAGGTTCCTCATATACACCGGAAAAGAGGGGGCTAGCAAATGATAAGATGCTTGTTTGCCGCTATCGTTGCTTTCTTGCTTTTGGTGCCGGGATTCGCCTCAAATGCAGCCAGCAAGAAGCGGATGTCTGACAAGAATATCCTGCGTCAGTTCGAGAATCCGGAAATGTGCTACAGACCTTTCGTGCGCTGGTGGTGGAATGGAAACAGGGTCGAGGCCACAGAGTTGATCCGCGAGCTTCGCACACTTAAAGATGCCGGGATAGGAGGGGTCGAAATAAACCCTATATCTCTGCCATCGGGTTCGGATATTGCCGGAACAAAGCCGATCGCTTGGCTCAGCGACGAATGGATAGACATGCTGAAAATCGTTTTCGATGAGGCTGAGAAGCTTGGAATGACTTGTGACCTAATTGTCGGTTCCGGCTGGCCTTGCGGATCGGAATCCCTGCCGAAAAATGACAGGGCGGAAGTGCTGCTTACTTATGCTCGCAAGATTGACGGCGGGCAGATGCTGGAACTTTCGAAATTCAGCATATTCAAAGACCTAGATCCGGGGGTGACCGTCGTGAATAAGCGCAGGATTCCTACCCTTGTCTCTGCCTATCTGGTTCCAGACCCGATAAATTCGCTCAGCGAGGCGATAGACGTGACTGGCAAATTCAGGGGTGGGTCTCTGAAGATAGATGTACCAAAAGGGAACTGGCAGTTTTATGCGCTGGTGAAATACGACTCTTTCGCTTCGGTGATCAACGGTGCCCCTGGCGCAGCTGGATCCATACTCGACCACATGAATGCCGAGGCGGTGAGATCCTACCTCGATCACATGACGGATGTCATCCAGGCACGCATCGGGCCGCTTTCGGAGCATCTGAGGGCTTTTTTCGTGGACAGTATGGAGCTTGAAGGCAGTAACTGGACTTCCGATTTCGCCGCAGAGTTCAAGAGACGTCGTGGCTATGACATCCTGCCATGGCTGCCTTTCACCATGTTCGAAGTTGGCAGGCTAGGGGACGTGAAAAATTTCGACTACGGCTCAAAGAAAGGCGCTGATTTCCAGGAGCAGGTGAACAGGGTTCGCTTCGATTTCGAGCTTACCAAGGCAGAGCTGCTTTACGAGAGATTTTCGAAAGTGTATGCCAAATGGGCTGGAGACAATGGAGTGAAATCCCGCCATCAGGCGTATGGCAGAGGATTTTTTCCGCTTGAGAGTTCTTTGGTCGTGAACATCCCGGAAGGGGAGTCTTGGACGACCAACTGGCTGAAGCACAAACTCGGAGAAGAGATGGGAGATGAGGATTACCGCAGGGGAAGAGGATACACCATGATTAATAAATATGTCTCTTCGGCGGCTGCCCTGACTGGCAAAAGGGTGGTGAGCGCGGAAGAGATGACAAATACCTACAAAGTGTTCACGACATCCCTTGAATTCCTGAAGCTGGGCTCGGACATGAACGCATTCTCCGGTATAACGCATTCCGTTTGGCACGGGTTCAACTATTCCCCGAAGAATGTGGCATTCCCTGGATGGGTGCAGTACGGCACGTTCCACAACGAGAAGAACACGTGGTGGAAATATGCGAATCTGCTGAATGACCACAGGGCCAGGATGAGCGCGATGCTGCAGAACGCCGACATGGTAACCGACATAGCCATATTGCCAGCGAATTATGACATGTGGGCTACGATCGGGGTGCAGACGGAACCTTTCCCGGTGAAGCTGAACGTCCCTTACACTTCCCTGATATGGGAAGCCGTCCATAAGACAGGTGGTGGGGCAAACTATGTGAGCGAGAACATCATAAGGGACGCCGTCATCAAAAACGGCAGGCTCTGCTACGGTCCCAAGGAATATGGCACGTTGTTCTTGGTCGAAGTGACCAGCATCTCGCCTGAAGCTCTTTCGAAGCTGGAAGACTTCGTGAAATGCGGTGGGCGAGTGTTCTGCATAGGCAAGTACCCGGAGAAGTCTTTGGGCTTCCATGAATATGCCGCCAGGGACAAAGAAATAAAGGAAAAGGTCGATAGGCTGAAGAAATGCCGCGATAATTTCATCTTGCTGGAAAAGCCATCGGATGGGAAATATCTGGAATGGTATGAGAAAGTGATGGAGGAATATTCATTGCCTCACGCCATAGCCATCTCTAAGCCGGACAGGTTCCTGTTGCAGAATGAATATGTCACCGATGACGGCAGCCATTTCTTCCTGTTCGACAACGCCAGCCTGCACGATAGCAAGGAGACCGACATCTCGTTCCCGAAAGATGTCACGAAGGGCATGAACGCATGGATTTACAGTCCGTCGGACGGAAAAATCTACAGGATGCCAATCGACAAGGAAGGGAAGGTGCATTTCGTTTTCGGCCCTGCCGAGAGCTATCTTTTCGTGTTCAATAAACTGAACATCAAAGATGCCCTGCCTTGGAGCCGCAAGCCGCTCAGCGCCGACGATGCCATGACGGTTGAGGGCAGATGGCAGCTTGGCATGCACCAGAGCTATCCTGATTCTTCTTGGACTGCGTCTCTGGACACCCTGAAAGACTTCAAGGACATGAAGGATACAGCGTTCAAGAATTTCATGGGCGATGTCACGTACACGATAAAAGTCAATCTCGGAAACTCTGTGCTGCCTCGGTACATTAACCTGGGCAAGGTGGCAGACATCTGCGAATTGAGAGTCAACGGTCAGGAAGCTGGGGTGAAATGGTTCGGAGAAAGGGTTTACGACATCGGATCCATGCTCCGCAAAGGGGAAAACACGCTGGAAATAAAAGTAACAACGTTAATGGGCAATTACATGCAGACCTTGAAAGATAACAAAGTGGCTCAGCGCTTCGTGCTTAAGAGAGGCCAGCCATACGTGCCGGCAGGTCTAATCGGCCCAGTAAAACTATATAAATGAGAACAATGCGTAAAATATTCATCTGCGTTGCTTTGAGCCTTGCCTCGGCAGCTGGAATCTCGCTGGGGGCGGAAGAAGTCCGCTCCTTCGGTGCTGTCGGGGACGGCACCACCATCAACACCACCTCCATTCAGGCGGCGATAGACTACGTCTCTGCCAAGGGTGGTGGGAAGGTAGTGTTTACGCCAGGGAATTACGTCACTGGCTCTATATTCCTGAAGAACGGTGTGGAGCTTGAATTACAGGAGGGGGCTACGATCCTTGGCTCTCTCAATCCGTGGGATTATGTTAAAGATCCTTCCGCTGGCTGGACTGCCATAGTGTTTGCCGTCGGCCAGAAGAATGTCGGAATCACCGGTAAAGGTACTATAGACGGACGTGGGTACGATGTGGGCATCAGGTTCGCAGATTTCGTACACATGGGATTGATCAAAGACAGGCTATCCAACGACAGGGTCAACGAGTCCGTCAGGCCGGAGAATATTCATTTCTACAAGTGCGACAGCATTGAGATAAAGGGGATAACCATCAAGAATTCAGCTTGCTGGACTCAGCAGTACGACAAATGTACGAATCTGCTTATCGATGGCATCACGGTGGATTCCAAGAACTATTGGAACAACGACGGGCTGGACGTGGTGGACTGCAGCAACGTAATAATCAGGAATTCCTACATAGATGCCTCTGACGATGCCTTCTGCTTCAAGAGCCATAAGGCGTGGGGAGTGAGCGAAAACGTGCTGGTCGAGAACTGCACCGGAAGGAGCAGCGCGAACGGAATCAAATTCGGCACTTACACTCTCGGGACTTTCAAGAACTTCAAGTTCAAGAACATCAAGATTTTCGATACCTACAGGAGCGCCATTGAGATTGCCACGGTGGATGGAGGCACGATTGAAGACGTAGAGGTGGATGGGCTGCAGAGCCTACATACCGGCAACCCTATATTCATAAGAGTCGGTTCCCGTCATTCCAGGCCGGACAGCACATTGCCGTACCTGAGGAATGTCGTGATAAAGAATGTCTACGCCGAGGTGCCTTTCGACAAGCCTGATGCTGGCTATTCCTACGAAGGACCTGTAGAAGACTTGCCTAGGAATGTATGTCCTAGCATAATATTCGGGCTTCCGAACGTCCCTGTCCAGAACGTCAGGCTGGAGAACGTTGAAATCGTCTATCCGGGAAAGGCCGATCCTGAATATGCCTACAGAGGCACTTCAAATGCCCAACTGGACTCCATCCCGGAGCTGGAGAAGCGTTATCCAGAATTCTCTAATTGGAAGGAGCTTCCTGCCTGGGGATTCTACATCCGTCATGCGGAGGGGCTGGTGTTCGACAACGTCAGGCTGAAGGTGGCGGACAAAGATTATCGCCCGGCAATCGTGGCCGATGATGTCAATGGATTGATGCTAAGGAATTTACGAATCACGGATGAATTCGCTGACAAAAAGATGAGGCAAGTCGTGACGAAGGATGTCAAAAAATTGAAGAAGAAATGAAAAGAATTCTGATAATGGCGATGATATCGCTAATCTCGCTCCATGGGTTTTCTCAGGAGCAGATTTACAAGGCTTCTAAATTCAGCATAAGGAGCGACGGCAAGCAGGACAACACCACGAGCATACAGGGAGCGGTCGATTACATTGCCGACCAAGGGGGTGGTACTCTTGAATTCAGCGTAGGGCGCTACCGGACAGGTGCCGTGGAATTGAAATCCGGAGTGAACATTAAGCTTCTTGAAGGCGCCATAATAGTGGGTTCCACGAATATATATTCCTATAAAGGGAAGCCTGGGATCTTCTGGGCAGAGGGTCAGAGAAACATCATCATTGATGGGCGAGGGGTTTTCGATGGCAGGGGTGCCGAGCTGAGGGGAAATGAAGAAGAGCAGAAGTCGCTAGGGCATATTCCTGAAAATCATGCCATCCCAGCATTGATGTCATTCAAAGACTGCGAGGGCATCGTGGTGAAAGGCATTGTACTTAGGAATCCGGCGACGGAAGATCCTATCCTGTCCGGCAAAACCGGAGTCGAAGTGCAAGATGTGAGCATCGAATAAATATCCATGAATATGAAAAAGACAGTATCTGTATTGGCGCTCCTTTGCTCCGTTTTCGCTGCGTTTGCCCAGGTTCACATTTCGCAGTTGTTTTCGGATAACATGGTTTTGCAGAGGAACAGCAAAGCTCCGCTGTGGGGCAAGGCAAAAGCTGGATCTACCGTATCCGTCATCACTTCCTGGGACGGCAAGAGCTACTCTGCCGTGGCAGGACCTGACGGAAAATGGTCTGTAAAGGTCAGCACGCCGGATGCCGGCGGTCCGTATTCAATTACTTTCAATCAAGGGCGCAAGTCCACGGTCTTGAAAAACGTGATGTCCGGCGATGTCTGGATTTGCTCCGGACAGTCCAATATGGAGATGCCGGTCGAAGGATGGGGCAAAGTCACGAATTACGAGCAGGAGGTCTCCGAAGCGGTGCAATATCCTGGAATACGCCTGCTGAACCTCAAGAGGGCATATTCAGATGCCCCTCAGGAGGATTTTGAAGTCAAAGATGAATATGGCTGGGACATCTGCGGTCCTGCTACGGTAGCGAATTTCTCCGCATGCGCCTATTTCTTCGGTCGCGAGCTGTACAAAGACTTGAATATTCCTATAGGCCTCATCAACACTTCATTTGGTGGCACATGCATCGAGTCCTGGATCGGTTCCGAGGCTATTACGACTCTCGACAGCGAGAAAGATTTCATAGAGCAGGGAAAGGCTGTCGTCGGGAAAAGGTATGACGTGGATTCTTTGCGTAGAGTATGGTTTTCTCAGATTGATGCTAAAGATCGTGGTTTTTCCGGAAAGAAGGCTGTGTGGGCTGAGGCTGGCTTTGACGATTCTGCATGGAAGAATATTCATGTGCCTGGCGATGTTTCCAAGATGGGCATGGATGGCTTCGATGGAAGCATTTGGTTCCGGACTGCGTTCGAGATGCCTCAGGCATTCGCCGGCCATGATGTCGAACTTCGTTTGGGAACCATCGACGACAATGACGTAACCTATTTCAACGGACGGAAGATAGGCGAGACTTCTGGTTATTCGAATGAAAGGATATACGTGATCCCTGCACGCCTGGTGAAGGCTGGAAAAGCCCAGCTCACCGTGCGCTGCGTGGACACCCATGGATCTTGTGGAATAATGGGGCGTTATGGCAAGGTGGAAATAGCGTGTGGCGACAAGTCAATTGATATTTCCGGCGATTGGAAATGTTGCTTCGGGGCGACTTCGGACGAAGTCATCAAAATTCCGGAAAGCTCTCTGAGGCCTGACTTCCCTTCGAACCAGTTCAATGCGATGCTGAACCCACTGATCCCTTTTTCCGTAAAAGGCGCACTATGGTATCAGGGCGAGACCAATGCTGATGCGTCTTATCAGTACAGAGAGACGCTTCCGCTCATGATCAGAAACTGGAGAGAACTGTGGGGTAACGAGATGCCGTTCTACATTGTCCAGCTTGCGAACTACATGGAACTCCAGACAGACCCAGGCGAGAAAAGCGGATGGGCAGAGCTTCGGGAGGCTCAGGCACTTTCTGCCCAGGCCGTGAAAGACGCTCACATGGCTGTAATAATAGACATCGGCGATGCCAAAGACATTCATCCTAAAAACAAACAGGAAGTTGGCAGAAGGCTCGGCCTATTAGCTCGGAAATACACTTATGGCGAGGACATCTCTGCTGACAGCCCTGCAATGGAGTCATATTCTATTGAAGGCTCTTCGATCAGGATCCGCTTCAAGAATGCGAAATCTCTTGTAGCTGATGGCAAGGTGAGAGGCTTCGTCATCGCCGGTGGCGATCGTGTCTTCCATTTTGCGGATGCCAGAATAGATGGCTGCGATGTCGTGGTTTCCTGCCCTGACGTGAAATATCCTCTGGCCGTGCGCTATGCCTGGGCAAATAATCCTGTCTGCAATCTTTACAACGAAGCAGGCCTTCCAGCATGTCCGTTCCGTACAGATGACTGGATAGGGGTGACTTACGGAAGAAAGCATAGAAATCCATGAAAATTTCAAATGCCCTATCTTGCGTTGCTGCCATTATAGCTCTGATTTCTTGCTCTGGGAGGGACTGGCGCGATGTATCGTTGCCGGCATGGGACAGAGCAGAGGCTCTGCTTCGCGAGATGACGCTTGAAGAGAAAATAGGCCAGATGTGCCAGTTCGTGGCACCTTGCTACGTTCCGCCTGGCCAAGGTTCGCCTTACAAGAACATCGATGCCACGGACGAAAATCTGGGGAACAAGGATCTGGCGGACAAGATACGCCGGGGCGAGGTGGGTTCTTTCCTGCACGTGATGACCTCGAAGGAGGCAGTCGCCCTTCAGCAGCTCGCCCAAGAGAGCCGTCTTAAAATACCTCTCCTGATAGGAATAGATGCGGTTCATGGGAATGCGCTTCTGGAAGGATGCACAGTCTACCCTACGAATATAAACATGGCTTCTACCTTCAACCCTTCCCTGATGGAGAAAATCGGGGCGGAGACGGCAGACGAAATGCGTCAGACGGGAGCATGCTGGACCTTCTCTCCTAATCTGGACGTGTCTCGCGATGCCAGATGGGGGCGCATGGGAGAAACATTCGGAGAGGATCCTCTGCTGGTCTCTGAAATGGGGAAATATCTCATCTGGGGCTTGCAGGGACGGGATCAGTCATATTCTGATAATCATGTCCTAGCCTGTGCGAAGCATTTTATAGCTGGCGGGGAACCGCGTGGTGGGCTGAATGCTTCTCCGATGGATGTCTCCGAGGGGAAAATGCGCGAAGTCTTCCTGCCGCCTTTCGTCGCTGCCGTGAATGCTGGCGTCGCCACTATGATGCCTGCACACAATGAAATTAACGGCATTCCTTGTCATGCGAATTCCTGGCTGCAGAAAGACTTGCTGCGGGACGAACTTGGCTTTAAAGGTTTCACAGTCAGCGACTGGATGGACATCGAGAGGCTCTATTCCATGCATCATTTCGTAAAAGACTCTACCGAGGCGTTCATAACTGCGGTAGAGGCTGGCGTGGACATCCACATGCAGGGAGCCAAATTCTTCGAGGCGGTTCGTGAGGCTGTTAAGTCTGGCAGGATTCCTGAAAAGCGCATAGACGATGCGGTACGGAATATCTTAACGGCTAAGTTCGCTCTCGGGCTGTTCGAGAATCCGGTTCCGGTTTCAAAGCGGTCGATAGACAGGGCTGCCGAGCATCGCCAGACCGCTCTGGAAGCGGCGAGGCAAGGAATAGTATTGCTGAAGAACGATTCGTTCGGTGGCTCTGAGAAGGTTCTGCCTCTTCGTAGTCCAAAAAGAATATTCCTAGCTGGCCCTAATGCAGACAGCCAGACGATTCTTGGGGACTGGGCGGCTCCGCAGGCCGATTCGTTGGTGACCACTGTCTACGATGGCATGCTTGAGTGCTTTCCTGATTCGGAGATAGACACGATGTTCTTCGGCGGTAGGATAGCGTCGGTCGATGCCCGGGGCATTTCCGATGCCGCCAGTAGAGCCGCAGCCGCAGATGCGTGCGTATTGGTGCTCGGGGACAATTCGCAGAGGTATTCTGCGTTCGGAAGGACGTGCGGAGAGAATTGTGATAGGGACGACATCGACTTTCCGGGCATGCAGGAAGGGCTTCTGGAAGCCGTGGCATCTGCCGGAAAGCCTGTAGTGCTGGTCATTATGAGCGGCAGGGCTCTCAGCGTGCGCTGGGCTGCGGAGAATATTCCTGCTATTCTTGAGACATGGGAACCGGGATCTATCGGTGGTCAGGCCATCGCCGAGATTCTTTGCGGCAAGGTGAATCCATCGGGAAAGCTGCCTGTAACGATTCCTCGCAGCGTTGGCCAGATTCCGACCACATACGACTACAAAGGATCTCAATATTCCCGGCAATATGCTACCTCCCGTACCGGCTGCCTGTTTCCATTCGGATACGGCCTCAGCTACAGCAAGTTCACATATTCCAAGCATGCCATAACGTCAGATGTCATCGCCGTCGCTGATTCTGCTATTGTCAGCGTGGATGTCACCAACGATGGTCCTATGGATGGGGACGAGGTAGTTCAATTGTATGTCCATGATGAATATGCCTCCGTGACTCGGCCACTTAGAGCCTTGAAGGCTTTCCGTAGGGTGCACGTTAAGGCTGGAGAAACCGTCAGCGTCCAGTTCACGGTGAAGGAAGACATGCTTCGCTGCTGGAGCGCCAACGGCAGATGGGAAGCCGAGCCAGGCGACTTTAAAATATTCGTCGGATCGTCCTCTGCAGACAAGGATCTCACCTCGCTTCATTTGAAAGCCGAATAAAATCTTTCGGCGTAGGCTCTACGACTCCGATTTGTCCTATCCCGAAAACTATGTTACAGAATGCTTTCGAAACCATGCACAGAAGTGCCTATAATTGGTTTTCTGAAAGTACGATGTGTTTTTTTACAAGGTACTTTATGACTTTCAGGTGCCTTTAATGCCAGCTTATCCATCGGATTCCGCTTCACCTACTCTCTGCCTCCAGCCTGTCAAAAGTTCCGTTTCTCTACTCAAGGAATCATATTCATCTATGCGCATCGCATATGCAAGGCATTCCTGCTGCGCACAAACCCTTGCACCCATGGCATGTCATTCTTGATCTTGAGATGTGCAGGCAAATCCTTTTCCATTACTAGGAGAGCTGCATCCATTGTGTTTTTTTGAAACGTCGATGCAGTGGAAATAGTTAAAAGCCATGAATTCGTAATGGATTCTTGTTAGGTTAATCTTTTTGTTGAACTCGTGAACCCTATTCAGGACAAACACCCTCTATACGGCACGAGTCGCAACGTGTACACCCTCTGCATACTCGTCCTGAATAGGTCGCTTTTCGGAGAGAGTGTGTGGGAAAGCCTCATTTCGTACGTTCTTTAAATTGCAGAGTCCGATCATTGATGGACCGGGCGTCCGGTCACGAAAGAGCAGAAATCCTGGTAGAGTTCCTGCTCCTCTGTATTGCCGGACCGGGACAGGACATACACAGCCCAGCTGCCCTGATAATAGGCTAGCCTGTGGGAAGCCCAGATTCCACGTTTTCTGAAAACTTCCATGTAGTCTCGGAGCTTGTATTCGAAACCGTACTGCACTTGAACCTTCTCGTCGAATTCGATTTCCATGTCCATGTCATATTTCAGAGCCAAGTCGCATGCTTCCTCCAGACGTGATTTAGGTATGGAAGCATTGAAAAAGTAGTTCGGCTGGAGATAGGCTGCATCGAATCCATATTCTTTCCATCTGGTGTACCCTGCGGCATTGAAAAACGGGATCCATTTGAAACTGTAGTCGAGTTGGTCTAGATACTTGCTCAACGGTTTCAAAATCGTGTCCGTGTCTTGCGAAGTTTCCGCGACCCAGTAAAAACCGGCTAGTTCTACATGCTGAAAATGCTTGGAATAAAATTGACGTCGGACTTCGTCGATGTACCATCGGCAGGCAAGAATCCTGTCACGTAAGTTCTTGAAATCGAGGGTTTTCCCGTCCAGCATTCCCCAGTAGGAGGTTCCACCTGACTTCGTCGCAGAATAGAGGAAAGTGATTGGTTCTGGAATTCCGATGACGATTTTCCGCTTCTCTTGTGGGGCGCCTATGCGCTTTTCCGCTGCGGCGACCGCATTCTCGATGGCATCCACCCCCGAGCCGGACATGAAATAATAGTCGATCAGATTCTGCCAGTCCGTTTTGTCTGCAGAAGGCATGTATTCGCCCTGGTACTTATAACCTGTAACAAATGTCTTCCCAGGCCCGCCGTTCACTGCAGGATCCATGAACTCAAGAAGCAGGAAACCGTCGAACAGCCAGTGTTCCTTTCCAGACCTGTCCTTGAAAGTCACATAGCTTGACATCCGGTCTTGATCCCAGCAGAAGGGCTTCCTATGGTGACCACCTCCGTAGAGAAGGACCATGTCCGAAGGGTAGGTCTTCTCAGTTTTCTTTTCTTCGCCAGGGAAAGGTGCTGATACGAATTTCATCGTATCGGTTGCATTGATCCAGTGTGGGATCGGTTTCGGACTGTCCGCACTGCATCCTAACAAAATCGGAATAGTTAAAGAAAGAATAATTTGAATCATCATATTCATCATGTATTTTTTGACTCGGCCTAGCATCATGCAAATCTGCTGGCTCCCACAACAACTTTCGTTTCCGTGGGAGGTTAGGTCAGATGGTACTTCGAATGACAGCCTACTTTCCACGCTTGTAAAAACCAATCGTGGAAACTACGGCACGTCCGCCATTGGAAGACACATCGTTCAGGTGGTTGCCAGAAACTACCATCCCGGTCGATCCTCCTCCATCCAGATTGAGTGCACCGATGCAGCCGATTCCTTTCAGGATAGCGGCCTCCTCCAGCAGGGTCGCTCCCTTGCTGGAGTTGATCCTGCCATCACAGACGAACAGGATGACTCTCCCCTCATCGGTGTATCCGACGGCCGTGCGGTCAGGTGAAACCTCGGGACCGAAAATGTCGTAAGGAATCATCTCGTAGTTGGTCACATAGAAATCCTTGCCCTTGTCCGTAAGCGTGAAGTCGAAAGGACATTTTCCGTCTTTCAACAAAACCGGTCCTGCGCTTAGGGCGAAAGTCGGATTCCAGTTAACGGGCTTGCATGGATTCACCGTCGAAACTGGGATAAATTTATTCTCGCCCTTCACCGAAGGAAGCGGACGGTCGAAATAGAGGACTTGGCCGACTTCTTCACCTCCTACCCACCGTACGGCAGGCTTGCCTTCGGCATCTACCCCGAACAGACCACGGGTAACCGAATACATCGAATTGTATTCTGGATCATCAGGCTTGATAGAGCCTCGCAGCTTTGCAATGCTGCCGATGACGCGCGCATCGACAACAGCGACGCCGGTATGATTCCCATTCCAGAAATAGCCACCATTGACCAGTGCAATGCAGTTTCCCCCTGCTTCGGCATACTGGGCGTCAATTGTGGCAGCACTCGAAGGTACATTGACGCGAAGCTGCACATTCCCACTTTTCAAATCCGCCTCGACGTACCAAGCATGGAATTCCTTGCCGTTAAGCGGCGATGTCGTCTCATACAGAGCGACTTCGGAAGGCAGGGAAAAACGTGTGATACGCTTCCAATCCAGCTGGATTGGTTTTATTCCGTCCTCGATCTTTCCTTCGGCCACACTGCTGTAGTTCGTTCGGGAACCGACGGACACGAATGCGCGGACCTGATAGTTTCGGCCATATTCCAGCAATGTATTCGGAATCACCTGGAATACGGATCCGTCCGCAAGCGGAGCTGGACCGTATTGACAGGAGTCGGACAGCTCAGGAACACGGGCATTGCTCCAGCAGAGTCCATGCCTGACAACGGAACCATCCGTGTTCTCCGAGATCCGGTAGCGGACACCGATGCACTGCGGATAGGACTTGACAGCTTCAATCTTAACTGAGGGAACTCTCGGAAGCCGCGTCAGATCGAATTTTCTGTAAATGATGCGGGAGTTATCAGCCTCCGTCAATCCTAGACTCTGCACACCGAAAAAGTAGGACTTCCCCTCCTGCAGGCCCTTATCAATTACGTATGACGTGACATTCTTTTCGACCGTTCCAGCCTTCCAGCGTACCGATGCATCTTCTGCATTTCTGACCCAGACTGCGAACCCTACCTCAGAATCGCTGTTGTCTTTCCATGACACTTTGACGGAAGCCGTATCTAGACGTTCGACGTAAACATCGGTCGGCGTGGACGCATATTCCGGAACAACATCCTGCCGACTCGTTTTGGAACAGGCGATCAGGGCGATCGACAACAGAACCGTTAGAATTTTTTTCATATCGTATCTTCTTTGCAATTTAACTACAGATCATAACGTGTAATTTCGTAGGCCAGCACCCCATGATCTGTCACGAGCATATAAACCTGGACGGCATTGTTGTCCGCACTTCTTCCGAAAGCCACGTCGCCTGTCTTGTTTCCGTTATCACCGATGGAACCGTCGTCGTTGTAGTAAGATGTGAACCCGGAAAGCGTAGGATTCTGCGCGCCCTTCCCGACTGGTCTCCCGTTGGTGTAGTCGAAATTGTCAAGGCGGGAATCGAGTATTTCGTGTTCGTTGAATGTACTCGGGGATACGCTTGTCACGTCTTCGACGACCAGACGACAATACTGAAGGGCTCCGGTACTACCACCGCTGAGATAGGAGTTCACCATTCCGATCAGTTTCATGCCGTTGAATTCCGTATAACCCATTCCGTTCAACATGCCACCCCACCAGCTTCCTCTTGGCAGCATCACAATCGGGGTCATGCCGTCCGCTTGGGATACATATGCGACCTTGCGTGCGCCTGCACTGTTGTGGAGGAAGGCACCGGTCGGACGGGTGTCGAGAGGAAGGATGGTCGTCTGATTCTCCCACATAGAAAGACCCCATGCGGAACCCGTAATCGATTGTACTGTACCGTCCTTCAGAATGATGCGCATTATGCGCGCCATGGCAGGTGAAAGCGTGGTGATAATCGCATCACCCTGCGTGACATCCCCACGTATCCCAATCTTGCGTCCAACGTCCCACGTGCCGCCTGCTACGGTTGCGTTGCTGCTGCGATAAGCCCCAAAGATTGGATCGGACGTAACGTCCCCGGAAAGGATTTTGACAGGGGCCTTGTCGAGTCCGTCTTTCCATGCATAGACTTCAAGCACATTGTTTGGCACCCACTTGTTGTTGGCTGCAGCCAGCGTCATCGCGACTAGATGTCCTGCATCGTCGGAAGCAATGGCATGCACTGTCGCTGTCTTGGTCAGGCACCCTTCAGTATTGATCTTTACATCGGGAAGCCGTTTTCCGGTGTAACGGTTGAAAATTAGAAAATCGCAATTCAACGCACTTATGACAAGGTAGTCTCCAACGACTGCGCACGAACGGTTGCTGGATTTTTCGAAACCAAACGTTTCTTTCAAGGAAGGCCTGATATTGAAAAGGAAGGACATGCGGCCTACCTGTCCCTCAGGTACTAAGGCTGGATAACCGAACTTGACCTTGTAGACCGCGACGGTTCCATCTTGGGCGACGACTTTGATTTCCGGAGATCCGGACAGGTCGAGCGTGCCGTCCTTATTGACGGAAGATGACTCCACAGTCGCCCACGGGGACACTTCGACTGTAGCCCTGCGGGAAGCTGACTCAATGGTGGAAGTTGTCTTGAAAATATTGATTTCTCCTTTTTCATCTCCGTTGGGAGCCTTCCAGGAAATCAGCGCCGTCGGGACATCCGCCAAGGATACCTTGGTGACCAGCGCAAGGGACGATTTGACATATTCCGCAGTAATCGTATACGCTTTGCTGGTTCCGTCCGCACGAGTCAGTACGGACAGGAATCCTTTCTCCAAGTCATGTATGCCGGAAATTCCGGGGACGAAACTCGCACCTATTGGCATTGTGGCTATCAGTTTCATCTGGGTGAGATCTCCCTGCACCGGTTCTGTGTCGGAAACATAGTAGGGTACTTGAATTTTGATTGTTCCGGCATTTTCGTCAATCTTAGCTTCGTACTGTTGTGTCGATCCTACGAACATGCCTTTTACAGAAACCGAGCCGTTGACCGCCTCTGGAATCGTAACAAGTTCATCTGGGGTCCGGCATCCGGACAGCATGACCGCCAAGGTTATTGCTATTGAAGTTAAATATTTGTGTGTCATTATCT
The DNA here is from genome assembly GCA_028724885.1 of Bacteroidales bacterium. Classification (GTDB taxonomy): domain Bacteria; phylum Bacteroidota; class Bacteroidia; order Bacteroidales; family UBA932; genus Cryptobacteroides. Next base: position 17,999 of record JAQYTJ010000044.1, read on the forward strand.
TGATTGGCTTTATAAAACAATAAGTGTCAGATCCGGCTCAACTACCAGCCCGGATTCTGCTTGCAAAGCGTATTGTCTTGGATTTCCGCCTTCGGAATAGGGAAGACCAAATACTTGCGTGGGAATAGCCTGTCCACCGGATCGCATTCCACGCGTTCATAGGAAAATCCGCCTGCGATTGGGGAGATGCGGATTCCATGCAGCTTGGAATGGTCCAGCACCTTCTCCGCCATATCCCATCGAACCAGATCGAGATAACGGTGTCCCTCCAATCCGAGCTCGCAGATTCGTTCTTTCGAAAGATCCTTCAGATATTCATCCCAAGTATTCTTAACTGAGAGTTCCGGCAGACCGACCCTATCCCGGACCACTTTAAGATCCGCATAAGCCTTTTTGAAATCATTCATGCGTGCATTGGCTTCGGAACGGATAAGATATATCTCCGATAGCCGCATCTCAGTCCAGTACGTAGCTGAAAGAAGTGACGAGTAATTGATGGTCTTTGAATCATCCAAGAACTTGCGGAAAAGGTATCCTGTCGTTGTCCTGTGGACATTGTCCTGACCCCCTACTGCGAAATCCATGTATCCGTCCGTACCTCCCTTGTACAACTGAAGTTTTCGCCCACGCCACTCCGCATCGTTGTAGAGAATTGAGGCGTAGAAACGTGGCTCCCGATTGTCAAAAGGTTTGTTTCCGTAAGAGGCAAGTTTCTTCCAGTCGAAAGGCGTGTACTGCCCATTGACGAGGATGTCGAAACTGGAAGCGTATTCATCGCTAGGTGCGGCTGTGGCTCCGATGGTTCCCTCTGAAATACCGGCCGCTTTGAAGTCGTAGGGCGGGCAGAAAAAGTTGTTGAATCTGTGCTGCTTCATGCCGATACCCTGCTGGAAATACGAGGCCATGATCAGCTCGCTGTTGCCCGGCTGGGTGAATATGCGCATGTACTCCGCAGCAGTCTTTCCGGGCATGAGGGCATAACCCATTCCCAGAACTTTGTCGCAGGCCTCTGCGGCTTTTTCCCATCGTTTCGCATACAAGGCTGCGCGCGCTATCATTCCGTATGCCGCACCCTTGGTTAGGCGGCCCGTCTCCGCTGCGCTCCAGCGGTCGGGCAGATCCGCAGCAGCTTTAGCATATTCATCCAGAATGAAAGTCCAGCACTCCTCTTCGGATGAACGTGCCTTTGCCCGCTCATTGGGGCCGTCCACTTTGTCTTCCGAAATACGAAGAATGACCCCGCCGTGGTAGACCACAAGCTGCTGATATGCGAAAGCACGGATGAACCGTGTCTCGGCGGTACGGATTTTCAGCTGTTCAGGGTCAAGATCCTTCCCGTATTGGGAAACATCGGTAAAGTATTCGTTGCATCTTCGGATGTAACTGTACATGCTCGACCAGTTGGAACGGAAATTTTGATCGGCGTTCATCTGCAGATTGCCGTACAGGAAGCGGTTTACTAAGCCGCTTGAAACGCCATACCAGGAATATTTCACCAGATCGCTGATGCCGTCTCTCATCTGTTCCGGTGCCACATTGTTCTGTGCCACACTGTAAAAGAGTCCATAGAAACTCTTTACGTACAGATCGACGTTTTCTATGCTCGAAAAAGCAGTTGTCTCGTTGTACGTGTTCTTCGGATCCAGGTCCATGAAACTGTTGCATGACAGCATCATTGCAGTAAGAATGCCCAGCAGGATGTATTTTAAATATTTTTTCATGACAAGCGATGTTTTCATTAGAATGAGAGATCTATGCCGAAGGTACAAGTGCGTTGCTGTGGGTAGTATCCCACAACAGCATTGTTGCTTTCAGGATCGATGTATTTGAATTCCGTGAAGGTCAGCAGATTGGTGCCGCTTACGAAAAAACGGAGATGGCTGACTCCGACCTTGCTCGTCCACTTGCCTGGAAGGGTGTAGCCCAGCGTGAGGTTCTTGAGACGGACATAGGAGCCGTCCCGCTTCCAGAAATCGGAAAGGTTAGCATTGTTGTTGGAATGCAGGGTGCTGAGCCGGGGATATCGGGCATTCGTATTGTCCGGCCTCCAACTGTCTTCCACCAGGTAGAGCGGCGCATTATCATAGCGTCCGTACCAAGGAGACGTGAGCGGAGTGGAATCCGTGACACCGTTCTGCCAGACAGCCTGCAGCAGGCGGTCGCAGAGGGCAGCCCCTTGGAATTGCACGGAGAAATCTATGCCTTTGTACTGCGCGGACCCCGTAAGCGAGAACATCAGCTGCGGATAACCGGAACGAGCGATGCGGACTAAGTCGTCCGACGTAATCTGCCCGTCTCCGTTCACATCTTCGTACATGATGTCGCCCAGACGCGGCTGTTCCGAAATGGGCTTTGGGGCTTGTTCCAACTGCTCCTGCGTCTGGTATAGGCCGATGGCATGAAAACCGTAGATTCCTCCGATCGGCTTTCCGAGAATGTTCTGCCAAGGAAGCGTATTGTCCGCCTGAGTACGGCTCAAGACACGGTTCCGTGCATAGGTTACGTTTGCATTCAGGTCGTAGCTGAATTCCCCAACTGCCTTGCGATGCGTCAGTACCAGTTCGAAGCCGCGATCGTCCACTGCGCCGGTGTTGGAGACCGTAGGGAAGTGTCCACCTAGTGAAGGCGGATAGGCTGCACCCACATTCTGCAGAATGTCATGGGTGTACTTGTAGAACACGTCCAGCTGGACTCCGAGCAAACCTTTCCAGGCGTTGAAATCCACGCCAAGGTTATAGACCTGCGTTTTTTCCCAGGTCAATTCCCGGAATGGGTAGGAAATTTTGTTGTATAGCGTCTGCTGGCTGGTCGGTTTGTCACCGAAAGCAACGGCTGCTATCCCCAGCCCATATTGTTTCCGATATTGCCAGGCTCTGACATGGTCGCTGCCGAGGATTCCAGCAGAGACACGTAGTTTCAGAAAGTCCACCCACCGGATTCTATTCTTGAAGAAGTCTTCTTCAGAGACAACCCACCCGAAAGACGCAGATGGGAAGAAGCCCCATCGGTTCTCCTTTGCGAACAAATAGGATCCGTCGTATCGGAAAGACAGTTCTGCAAGATATTTCTGTGCAAAGGCATAGTTTAGTCGTCCGATATATCCAGCCCATGCGGCATGCTCCGATGAACCGGCGTTCTTCATGGTTGCCTTGTCCCCAAGATCAAGTTCATAGAGATCAGGAAGCGGGAAATCTCGCCGCTCTGCGCTCATGTTTGAGCTGCCTTTACGGACAGCTTCATACAAGAACAATGCAGAGGTTTCATGCCTGCCGAAACTTCTGTTCCAGGATACGGACGGACGAAGGATGATCTGATGGTTCTTTTTGTCTCTCCGAGTCAGCATACCGCCTTTCGTTAGATCCTGCGCATAGGAATAAACGTATTTTTTGTCAGTAAAACTATACTGCATCAATTGGTAGGTTTCCGTATAGGTCTTCCCGTCCATGTCCGACCAGTCATAGCTTCCGAAGAGGCTTGCCTTCAGTCCTTTGATGAAAGGAAATTCATATTCTACGGTCGCGCTGGTCTCCAGCCTAGTGTCCCGTTGGAACACGCCGCCCGAATGCTGCGTTCCGTATTCAGGATTCATGGGTGATGTACGGAAGGCTCCGGTCGGGAAGCCCTGATAGGTTTTCGGAACGAACGGGAAATTGTACAGCAGCATATTGAACAGTCCCAGATAGCCTTGATCCTCAACGGAATAGACGCCTGGACGCACATGGTCTCCGAAGATTCCGGCGAGGTTCACGGCAATCCGCCAGTGATCGCGGGGTTTCATGTCAATGTTCGCACGGAAATTGCTCCGCTCGTTCTTCATCCCTTTGATGATTCCGTTCTGACGCATGAAACCGCCACTGACATAGTAATTGATGCGGTCTGCTCCGCCGCTGACAGCAACCGAATGTTGATGCATCATGGTAGGATCATAAATCGTGGCAGTCCAGTCTGTGTTCTCCAGTCCATCTTCGATGTCCCCATTGGAAGTGGCGGCGATTTCTTCATCTGTGAAGTGAGCTGGCAAACCGTCCATCGTGCGGGCAAGATTGTAGTACTGCATGTATTGCGTACCGTTCATCATCTTCGGCAACATAATGGACTGCTGGACGGTCATTGTTCCGCGGTAATTGACCGAAGCCTTTCCTTCCCTCCCCTTCCTGGTAGTCACAAGAATGACTCCGTCTGCACCTCTCATGCCGTAGACTGCACAGGATGCCGCATCCTTGAGTACCGTGATGGATTCTATGTCGCCGGGGTCCAGCGAACCGAGCGGACGCTCCGCTCCATCCACCAAGACTAGCGGACCTTCGGAAAGCCATGAAGACTGTCCGCGCACCAGCATCTTGACGTTGTCGGCACCTGGCGCACCGCTGGTCTGCTTGGTGATGATGCCGGGCAGTTTTCCGACAAGGGCCTGGGTCACATTGCTCGACACCGTTCTGACGATTTCAGCATTGCCTACGGCTGCTACCGAGCCGGTCAAATGCGCTTTCTTCTGAACACCGTACCCGACCACGACGACTTCGTCCAGACTATAGGTATCCTCTTTCATGACGATGTCAATGCGGTTCCGCCCCTGTACTTCGACAGTCACGTCTACAAGGCCAATCTGGGAGAATACCAACGAGGCCTGCCCATTGGTGACTATCTCATATTCGCCGTTCAAACCGGTGGTGGTACCGGTGTTAGTGCCGCTTACAATCACACCGACCCCGGGCAGGGATGCTCCGTTGACATCGGACACGGTTCCCCGTACCCGAACGGTCTGCGCATGCAATGCGGACTCCATCAGGCATGAAGCCAAGATGAACATCCAAATAAACAATGATTTTCTCATAATATGAATTGGTCAAAACTTAATCTGGCAGTTACACATATTTTCACCTCGATTCCAAGACAAAATGGTGTGTTGACAAGATCTTTCGTGTTTTATTTTGGAATCCTGTTTACTTGCTCTTGCTAGCAGTTGGGCAAAGTTATTAACATTTTTTCCAAAAAACAACTATCTTTTTAAGATATTTTTTAATATTGTTAATATTTTATATAATTTTTATATTTACATCGTAATAAACGGCTTGGCAAAAGGATAGCCGAGTCATTTCGCAGCGGCTACGGATGGTACGAGTACGAGTTCATACAACTCCACCTCCTGCCAGAAATCTCTTCTACAGCGAAACGTCAGAACACACGCACGTTCCGGGAACTGAAAGAAATCTTACATGTGCGTACCGAAGCTCTGTTGAATGCAAAAGCTGAAACTGAACTTTCCGGTTTCTGTACGGTGGCTCCTTTCAGCACCAAGACAGGATACAGATAAAAAATATTTCTGTAGGTTTTATCTTTGGCGCAGCCACTGAAATCCATAAATTGATTTAATGCATGAGTTCGCAAACATGGCAAAGGATAAGAATGTGCCAAATATAGACTTTAACAAATACACCTTTATGGTTGGGCAGCTAAAGAAAGAGACCCCAGGATATGTCTTCGATAACCAAAGAGTGGACATAGGCTTGAACAGCATTAGCCTGAATGTCACTTTGACCCGATTAAGCGTGGTGAATCCATTAGTGATGACATATTTCTATTTCTGGGGCCTGTATGATAAACTGCCAGACCTCCCAGTCGTCCTGTCTGTGCAGGAAACTAGTTGATTTCGATTGTCAGCTTGTCGCTAACGCTGACAGTGCCGAGAGGGAGTCTGAGGATGCCTTCGGAGTAGTTCCAGTTTTCTGCATTCCTGCCGTTCACGACAACTACAGAAGGCTTGGCATCGCTTTGCACCTCCAATGCGTAAGTCCTGGTTTGCGACATCCCATTGAAACTGCCCTGCACGGGGTTCAGCGTTATGGTCGTCTTGCCACCGTCCTGCCTGCACTCGAAAAGGGTGGAGCTGAGAGAGCCTTTTTCATATTCATAGCTCTCGCCATCGTCGTCCAGGAGAGTGTAGAAAGTGCTGCCGGAAGGATATATTCGTAAAGTCAGGTTCTCGAAAGGCTTTGCTCCAAGGTAGGATATTCCTTCGGCAGGCGAGTCAAAGCAACCTCCGAGGGTTGGAATTATGGCACCAGCGCGCACGAAGAGCAGCCCGGCTCTGCCCTCAGGCACGACCCTATTGAAAGTCTCGCCCTTGCTTGCAATCTTCTCGCCAGACCAAGCATCGAACCAAGTGCCGGCAGGGAGATAAATTTCGTCCGTGAATATGCCGACGCAGAAGCTGTCTCCGAACATGTACTGGTACGTCATGTCGTCGCAATTGCGGTCGTCTGGGAAGCTCAGAGGCATGGAGCGCACTATCGGCATGCCGTTTTGGGTGGCTCCCAATGCCATAGAATATATGTACGGAGCCAAGGAATATCTCAGCTTCACGTAGTACTTGTACATGTTCTGCTCTGGCTTGTCGTAGTAGAATGGCTGCATCATTGAAAACCAGCTGTTTATCTGCACCCAAGGCAAGAATAGCCCGAAATGCAGGCTCTGCATCTCCAGCTCGCGAGGTACGCTCATCACGTCGCAGGAAGTGTTCAGGAAGCCGCTCATTCCAAGGTTCAGCTGGTCGTAGAGAGCCGTCTTGCCACCACCGTTGTCGCCGCTAGTGGATGCCGTCCAGTGCTGAGTACCTGCCCATCCACCGCAGTAATGGTGCCATGTGCGCTTCCCGTTGTATTTGCGTCCAAGTTCACGCATCTGCTTCGGCAGCAGCACCTGGTTCAGGTTGTGCATCTCCTTGTCCGTGCGCCCGTTGTAGTATTTCATGTTCGGATGATTGTCGATTGTCCTGGCAGGATCCAGCTTGAATCCCTCAACCCCTTGATCCATGAATCTCGTCAGGTGGGTCATCCAGTGTCCCTTGCCGGAAGTGTCCCTGCCATCTCGCAGAGCGAGCTCATCTTCCTCGGTGATGCTCAAGTCGAAATCCTCGCACAGCCAAAGGCCAAGGTGGAAGCCCATCGAACGCAGCTTGCCGATGAACAGTCTGTTGTGTAGCTTCTTCGGATACTCGTTGTGCGCCCAGTATGGTTCTGGCGAGAATTTGTCGAAATTCCAGTTTTTCTCAGTAGAGAAATCGTAGCGTTTTTCCATCCATTGAGGCTCAAGCCAGAATACGTCGCAAGGCACATCGGCCTGCCTGAACATTACGGCATCGCGCAGGATATTCCATTGGTCCTCAAGCATGTTCGGACCGAAGCAAAGCCCGTATGCCCATTTCGGCAAGACATAGCTACGCCCCGTCAGCAGAGTATATTCATTTAGGATGGCAGGCATGTCCTTGCCTATGAATATATAGAAGTCGGCTTCCTCCGCCAGGTCCAGGATGTTGAATCTTGACTTGGAAGTGCACCCGACGTCGAAGAAACTCTTGGAAGTGAGGTTGTCGTAAACGCCCCATCCGCTGGAACTCATCATGAAAGGCATGGGGATTTCCGTGTGCTGGTAGGTGGTCCACATGCGCAGGAATTCTCCACGATGCTGTATGTGATCCCTGCTGGTGCTCCCACCGCCATAGAATCGCTCTCCGTCCTCGATGCTCATGCTCAGGGTTCCTACCGATGCTGCACCTGGAACTTCTCGTTTATCAATCTTGGCGAATATTCCATTATCGTCCCCGATTATCCCGCCGTTGTTTTCCACGACATGCAGGTCCTCGTATTTCTTGTTTGCATATTCCCTCAGCTCATTTGAAAGCTTGCTGGCATTCCCCGAATATGATATATTCCTAATAACAATATTTCCTGAGGCATCCTTCACTGCGATGATGCCGCTCTTCTTGTCGATGCTTAATGAATATCCCGCCGTCGCCAGCATCCATCGGTCTCTGTTTGTCCTGACATCGGTCTTGACAGGCTCCCAGTCGGTCTTGACGATGCCATAGCGCTCCATCAGCGACTCGGTGAAATCTCCGTTCTGCGAGATCCGCACCCGGAATATCCCGTCTGAGCAGGCCTGTACCCTCATGCTCATGCCTCCGGCCTTTAATGAATACGTCTGATTGTCTCTTTGTTCCACGCCGTCTGCGGCGGCAGCGCCGATAATGGATCCGGCAAGCAATGCTGTGATAGCAAGAAGTCGTCTGATGATCATGCAGTCTTGATTTGATTTTACTAATTTACTAAAAATAATACCAAAGCCAGAGCCCCAAAAATGTTGAAACACATCGCTTCTTGACACAGGATCCTTAACCTGTGCATTCTGATCGTCAAGCCAGCGGCCTGCTGTGTTTGGGGAATTTCAGGCTTATGCCAGAATTGTTCTTAGCCGCCTTTAACGGCAGCGACGTTTTCGTTCGAAGAAGTCCACATAGGGGTTGCGATTGATTCGCCAGGCGTGAATTACGGAGTCAGAGTGGCTGTCTGTACGACGTTGATCTGGACAGATGACGAATCCAAAGATATGCCTGAAGGAAGAGAATCATCGTCCTTGCAGGAAGTGAACGAGATCATGCCCAAGATGGCGGCAAATGCGAATATTCTGTTTATTTTCATGATTCTTTCGTCTTATGGATTAGTTCCAATATGGATTGCCTTGGCGTTCTCTCTGAGGAATTTCCCATGTCCATCCTTGGGTTTCCACGCCCTTGGTAGACCAGTGGTTCGCTCCGCGGCTAAACTGAGAACCCCAGCGCTTCTGGTTGAAGAATGCGAAGTCACCTTCTCCCCACATTTCTATTCTCCACTGAAGCTTCACGAAGTCGAGCATGGATCCTTTCTTGCAAGACACCACAGTCATCGTACTTTCTCCAGGAAGAGTGCGGGCTGCAAGAAGTTTGTTCAGCAGGGTCTCGGCTTGCGATTCCTGATTGTTCATCGTGTAGGCTTCCGCAGCCATGAGCAGTACTGCAGAAGTACGGAACACGGCCTCATCGGACTTCGTCACGTTGTTGGTGTGAGGAGCGTAGGTATCTCCTAGGTCACGTCCTTCAGTGGCAGCGAACTTCATTGAGGTGTAAGCCGGCATCGTGTAGTTGTTCCAGGTGGTGTCGCCACTTGATGTCTCGTAAATCCAATAGTCTGAATATGCCTGCTTTGTGATTATGGCCTTGCGCACATCGGAGTCGGAGAGTGCGTCCACAATGTCCTTGTCTACTTGGTAGAATCCGGATTCGGAGTTCTTCAGGTTGTTCAGACTCCTTAGTGTCCAGCACTGGTTTGATTCGCCGATAGTCGTGAAGATAGCCTCTGGGTTTTTGCTGATGTTGTAGAATGCGTTGTTTTCAGCATTGAAAGATCCGCCGCTGAAGCTCCTCTTCCCGTTTCCTCTATCCACGGTTGCCGTAACGTCAGCTACCTTGCTTGCAAGCATTCCGTAGTCTTCAGCCTTTATCAGATTCGGGTATTTGGAATTGATGTCATTATAAGCATCAATTACGGTTTTGTAATCCTTCATGTCAAGGGCTACCATGGCACGAATGTACTGAGCGACACCGCAATCGATGTCATAAGTGTCGGTTGCTTCCGAAGTGCCAGTCGTGTAGCCTTGGTTGTCAACCTGGTGGAAAAGCCCGATAGCCTCGTCGAGCAAGTCTGCGATGTATTTCCATGTGTCAGCCACCGAGGATGGGGCTACAGGGGTGTTGTAGGCATACTTGTCGTAGATTGGCATTCCTTGTGCCGTTGGCGAAGCCGGGTCTTTCAGATCCGTGTAGCGTTCCATAAGACGAGCATATCCATATGCTTTTGAAGTGAGGGCCTGTGCGCGGGCGTTCTTCATCTTCAGGGTACCCGCCTCGCAGGCTTCCTTCGTCAGGAAGTCAAGCGCCTTTTGGGCGGAAGATATCTTGTAGACGGCGGCCAGGTAGTAGCCGTAGTTGTTGATGTCTTGTATTGTAGTCCAGTACAGGTTGTCGGCCTTGTTCTGGTACCAAGTGCTGAATAATCCCGGGTTGGCCTGGGTTCCTTCGATGATGTCGCCGGACTCCATCACCATTTTGAAGTCCTTGTAATATTCATTTGCACCGAAGTTTGTATATCCACCATTGATGGATGCGTTGTTGACGCGCATGTATTCGTTCAGCCCACCGACGAGTCCAGTGAGAACTTGCTCCTGTGTCTTTTCATCGGACTTCATGAATTCCAGCATTTGTTCATCAGTGATCTTGTTCGGGTTTTTTACCTCGAGTTCGCCTGCGCAGGCTGCCAGTGCAAGACAGCAAAGACTGATAGCAATAATATTTAATGATTTCATGTTTCTCTGTAAATTAAAAATCAAGGTTGATGCCGAAAGTAATAGTCTGCATCTGCGGATATACGTAGGTGTCGATTTCCTTACCTCCAATGATTGAGAGGGTTGGGTCGACTCCCTGAGCCTTGGAGAATATCAGGACGTTGTCGGCAGAAGCGAACATGCGAAGTGCACGGATATTCACCTTATTGGTGATTGCCTTTGGGAAGGTGTAGCCTATGGTGATGTTCTTCAGACGATAGTATGATGCATCGAATAGCGTCATGTTCGTGAAGTCGTGGTCTCCAGTCGTTCCGATGAAGGCACCGTCCAGCTTGAGCTTGCTTGTGGATCCGGAAGGAAACCACTGCATAGGGAAGTATGCTCCTGTGTACTCAGGCGTCCATGTCTTGCCGATAATCTTCTTTGACATAGGGATGTTGGTGTTACCCATAGTTGATCCGGCGTAAAGGTAAGTTCCGTATTCCCTTGAAAAAATTTTTCCGCCTATCTGGTATGCGCCTACGATGCTGATGTCGAAGCTCTTATAGCGGAAGTTCAGGGTCATGCCTCCCATCCAGTCTGGAGTCGCTGATCCGACTTCGTAGAAGGATGCATCGGCAGCCACGTTAGTTATAACGTTCTCTCCGATTTGCATGTTGGCGTAGCGCCCTCCGTGATCTCCATTGTTGACATCGTTATAGGTAACTCTGTGCCAGTATGTAGGAAGGCCATATTCGTCAACGCCTGCGTACTTAGGGAAGTAGAGGTTGAACAGGTCGCGACCGACGCCGCGAAGATAGGTAGTTCCTCGTCCTCCGTGTCCGCCGCTACCAGCAGCGGCCATCCCCTCGCTTGCGGAAATCCATGTCCCCTTTGGAACGTCCATGGTCTCATCCCATGCAGGAATGACTTCGTCCGGAACTCCGGCCAGAATCGTGCGGTAGTGCGTTCCGTTCACGGTCAGGTTGAGCGTCATGTCCTTCGAACGAATGATGTCCGCTGAAAGCTCCATCTCGAAACCACGGTTACGCACTTTGGCAGCATTCTGCTGCTTGGTTGGATAGCCTGCGGACGCAAGAGGAGAGACGGGTCTATTGTAGAATGCGTTGACCGTTAGGTTGTTGTAGAAGTCGAATGAACCGGTAATCCTGTTCTTGAGCACTCCGTAGTCCAAGCCGATGTCGAACTGATGTACGTTCTCCCAGGTAAGATTTTCATCGATCAGAGAGTTTGCGCTGGACACTCCGGTCTCAGCCGCTACTCCGGTACCGTTTGTGGAGGTGGTCCAAGAGCTGACGTTGTAGTTCCAGTACTGGTTGAGATACCAGGTGGTCAGGCCGTTGGCGTTACCAGTGATGCCGTAGCTTCCGCGGATTTTCAAATTGTCCAGCCAGTTCTTCGTCTGCTCCATGAACGGCTCTTCAGAGAGTCTCCAGCCTGCACCTAACGACCAGAAGGCACCCAATCGGTTCTTTGATGTGAATTTGGATGAGCCGTCACGGCGTCCGGATGCGGACATGTAGTATCTGCCTGCATAGTTGTAATTCGCTCGCGCGAGGTATGATTCTGTCCTGTATTTATCTTTCCCATAGTAAGGAGTCCATGAGTTCTGTCCTCCATAGGTGGTGTAGCGGTTGACGAAGTTGCCAGGAATCGCAAGTCCCGGAATAAGTTCATAAGTGGATCCCCAGTTGACGTCTGACCTGTCATACTGCTCATATTCGTGCCCTATCATTGCGTCGACGTGGTGCTGTCCGAAATCCTGGTTGTAGGAAAGCATCTGCTGGGTGTTGATGATCGTCCTATTATTGCTTTTTACTCCAAAAGAACCTTTGGATCCGATTGCGCGGCCTGCTTTCCCGTTCATATAAGCTGTACGCTTGAAATACTGTTGGTCCATGTTGAATGCCACATGGAAGTCGAAATATTGCAGGAATCTTACGTTTGCGTATGTTCTAGTAGTCCAAGTGTCTGTCTCAACTCTTTCAATGTTGATTTTCTGAAGCCATGCGTAGTCGGAAGAATACTCAGAGCGAGCTTCCCCAAGAGGGGAGTAAGATTTGTTATTTACGTTCACGACCTTGTCTCCGTTCTCGTCGAGGACATAGTTCCCATTTGCATCCATCTCATAGACAGGAGTGATTGGAGTCCATCCCTTGACCCAGAGCATGGCATTGCCCGAGGCGGCACCAATCTGGCGAGGTCCCCACTTCCCAGCCTGTGCGCGCATGTTCGTTTTTGCGTATCCAACGTTGGCTCCTACCTTCATCCACTTGAGAACTTGAGCATCGACGTTCACGCGTCCGCTGTATCTCTTGTACTCCGAAGATTTAAGGTAAGAAGGCTCATCCTGATAGCCCAATGATGCATAGTACTGAACCTTTTCAGTTCCACCGGAAGCGGAAAGATTGTATTGCTGGCGAAATGCGTGGGAAATGAGCAGATCCTTTCCAGTCCCACTGTAGAGTTTATGGGCATCCGAATTGAGTTTCCCGTCAGGGTTAACCAGATAGGCTCCTGTCATCGTAGAGGACTGGTTCTGTCCTGTCCCCATGTCTTTCGTGTAGATTGCTCCGGGAACCCTATAGGCAAGGTTGTTGCCTAGGGCGTTCCTTTGGAATATTGTCTCGCTTCCATAGTAGTTGAACAAGTGCTGAGATGCGAACTCGCGTGCCTCTGAGTCGGAATGGTTAGGATTCTTTACGTTGGTGTAGTATGTGCCGTCCGCTGCGACTCCAGGCGCCCCTGTTCCATTGACACCGTAGCGGTAGGAGTTGTAGATGCTCTTCCATGCATATTCATAGTAATCCTTGGCGTTGTCTATAGCATTGACATCGTAGTTGCCCAAAGAGTTCCAACCTACTCTGGTCTGGAAAGAGATCCTAGCTCTACCTTCTTGGCCCTTCTTTGTTGTGATGAGGACAACTCCGTTTGCTGCACGAGAACCGTATAGGGCTGTCGAGGCGGCATCCTTGAGAACAGAGACTGAAGCAATGTCGTCAGGGTTGAGTTGTGACAGAGGGTTCTCATAGGTATCTACCATCTGCTGAGCCACACCGTCAATGACGATGAGGGCAGCTGCTGAAGCTCCATTGGTGGAACTTGTGCCACGTAGGCGGATAGCCATGTCGTAACCCGGCTGGCCATCAACTGATGCCACCTGAAGGCCTGGTGCGGAACCCTCGAGGGTTCTGGAAACCGTGGATGTGTTCTGAATTGCGACGACATCAGATTTCACCTCGCTCATTGATCCGGTCAGGTCTCTTCTTCGCTGCGTACCATAGGCCACTACGACGACTTCATCTAAGTATTTTGTGTCACCTTGAAGGACAACATTAATGACGCTTGAATTTCTGACTGTTACCTCCTGTGAGGAGAAACCAATGCTTGAGAAGACTAAGACATTACCTGAAGACGTACCCCCGATGTTGTAATTGCCATTCCCGTCTGTCATTGTGCCGTTGGTAGTCCCTTTGACAAGCACGTTGACACCAACTAGGGCTTCCCCATTAGCGTCCGTAACTTTTCCTGAGACAGCCGATTGCGCAAACAATTGAGCCATAAAGGCTAAAAAGATGACTAATGTCACTAGAATGCGTTTACCCATAAATGACTTTGTTAGTGATATTTTAGTAAAAGTTAAAAGATGATATGTAGTTTATTAATTAGTAAATACAGAGAAAATTGATTATTGATAATTAATCGCATTTAAATGACATATTGATGATGCAGTAAGAATGTGGATGCTGTCTGCATTTAATGCATCCAATCTTTTTGCATATAATTTTATGTAAAAGTATGGATATATTTTCTTTTGCTTCCGCTAATATTTGGCAATAAAACTTTTAATTATGATATTTTCCATAATTTGCGCCACTCCTTTGCGCATAAGATTCTTTCTATATTTCACTCTGCTGTGCCTGAGACGCATGTGATTATTATGCTTTGTCCCATTCTGAGTCATTCAGGATTCAAGTGCACTCCTCCTTGGAACCAATGGGCAGTTATTGTTATGCTTTGCCCTTTTCTGAGTCATTCAGGCAAAATATAAACGGGATTATGCCAATAAGCGTCAATTGATGACAACTATCTAACAAACAGTGATTTATGTTGTATTTCTCATAACGTTGCAAAATTGGCAAAAAGCAAATAAATGCGGATTGGAGCAGAAGATTGGTTTCCTAATAGTAACCCTGCAAAACCTGCACTTTTAACGCATCAATGTGCTTTTGCGCCGTTCTGCTGCGGTTTGCTTACAGGCATTTAGCGCATGTGAAACTAATTTTGCACACAAAAAGCAAGACGTATGAGAGCAACATTCAAAATCCTGTTCTTCGTGAACAGAAGCAAGGGAAAAAACGGTATTGTCCCTATCATGGGGCGGGTCACAATCAATGGAAGCAAGGCGCAGTTCAGTTGCAAGCATTCCGTAGCGGTGGACATGTGGGACACCAAAGCCAACAAGGTCAAAGGAAAGAGCAAGGAAGCCCGTGACATCAACTTCGCGCTTGACAACATCAAAGCGCAGCTTATCAAGCACTACCAGCGCATATCTGACCGTGAAGCGTTTGTAACAGCCGAAATGGTGCGTAATGCCTATCAGGGCATCGGCACTGAGTACGAGACACTCCTCCATGCCTTTGACAAGCACAACAGCGATTTTGCAAAGCGCATTGGCAAGGACAGGGTAAAAGAGACCTTCTATAATCATAGGATAGCCCGTAACCATGTGGCTGACTTCATCAGGTATTATTACAAGCGCAACGATATAGGCATGAATGAACTGACGGAAGATTTTCTGAACCAGTTCTGCATTTACCTCCGTAATGAAGTCGGTGTGCAGCAGGCCACAGTCAAGTTATACAGTGCTCCTTTAAGGAGCATCGTCACCCATGCACACAAGAACGGACTGATACCGAGAGACCCGTTCGCAAATGTGCATATCAGCGGCGGTACGAATGAGCGAGAGTTCTTGACAGAGGATGAAATGCACAGGCTTATGTCGCATAAGTTTGACGACCCCATAAAAACATTGGTCAGGGACGTGTTCGCTTTCGGGTGTCTGACTGGTATATCGTTCGTTGACATCAGAAATCTGACTACCGACAACATCGTAATCGTCAATGGTAGCAGGTGGATTTCATCGGTGCGTCAAAAGACGGGTATCCCATTCCGTGTAAAATTGCTTGGAAGTGCCTGCAAGATAATCGACCGTTACGAACCTTTCCGTAGCGGAAAACGGCTGTTCAACATGTTCGGCAACGCATGGACGAATGTGAAGCTGAAAGAAATAGCGGAGGAATGCGCCATAAACAAGCGGCTCACTTTCCACATGAGCGCCATTCGTATGCAGTGATGGCCATATCGAACGGGATGCCGATAGAAAGCGTAAGCAAAGTTTTGGGGCATACAAAGATTACGACCACACAGCGTTATGCAAAAATCACGGTGGAAAAGTTGGACAAGGATTTTTCTTTGTTGGAAAGCAGGATAGGCGAAAGTATGCAGATTCTGTAATCCAAATGTGAGAGCTATGGAAAGGTATGTCATAACAATAAACAGACAAGGTTCAGTGAGTATTCCATGCAAAGATGTATGGATGACCGAATTTGAGTTGGTGGAGTTGCTTGATGTAATCGCCCCAACACTTCGTGCCGCCATACGAGCCGTGTACAAGAGCGAAGTGTTGAACCCTTGCGAGGTGGAAAGGCGCATCAGGCTGCCCAACGGTTATTATTTGGAAGCGTATGCCTTGGCGATGGCCGTAGCACTCGCTTTCCGTATCAACACGTCAAATGCCGCAAGTGTGCGAAACACCTTGTTGGAAAGGTTGTGCTTGCGAAAAGAAAGGCAAGTCCTGTGGGTTGCTTTGAGTGGCGGTCAAATGTATGGGTGTTAGAGTGGTAACCGCCAATCTTACCATCATATTTTGTTGAATTGTTGAATGTGGCAAACAATACGTTGATATATAACAAGATATGCTCTCAACAAATCTCCAACAAAACGAAATGGCTGTTGAAAGGAAAAGTCAAACGGCACACCGCCAATGCCTTTCCTTTTTCTTTTCACCTCCAAATGTTTTGTGAACTGGTTTGTTGAGCGGTTGTTGATTGTGTATATTACAGAACATCAATATGTTATTTCCGCTCCTCAACAATTCAACACTTTCGGGCTCGTCTGCAAGTCTGCCGGAATACGGCATGGCAAATTGCATGAGAAGACTTGTTATTATTTTGATGAATTGATGAAAGTATATATAAACATAAAGAATATCAAAGGTTTACACCCTCATCAAATCCTCAACAAAAGGATTGGACTGATGAAAAGAGAAAGGAAGTACAACACCGCTCATCGCCTTTCTTTTGGTGAAAGGTTTGATGAAAAGTTGTTGAATGCTTATTGATTTGATAATCAGTTTATTATATCGTGCATTCATCAATTCATCGGATTTTCGTCCCTCAAAAAGTCCGCAGTGGGAACGGTAGTACAATCCTTGCGGTATGCTCATATGTTGACAGGCAATCGTATCGGCACAACGGCACAGAATATCATGCAAGGCTGGCAAAAAGAGAAATGCATCCGAAAGCCGCCGATGCCGCCACAGTTTTTTGGGAACAAAAAGCCATAGCTCATTAGGGCGTTTTCTTCACGCACCGCTTCGCTCATGCTAAAAACACCCTAATGAGCCAACGGGGTTACACCCCTCTGGACACCACGTTTGTTTCCGGCAGAACCAGCAAGTCCTTCTTTGAATTGCCCCAAAGCAGATGAGTTACCCCAAAGTCGGAACTCTGTTTTTCAATGGTAGCAAGTTTGTGTTTTGGTATGACCAAAACAGACTTGCGTCCCCTCCCGTTGGTCTTTAAGAAAAGCATCAAATGTCAATCAGAATACAGGCTGTGCATTATTGCATCCCTATAAACATTTCCTTCTGGAAGCGTGACCGCAGAAAAAGCTTCTTGAACTTTATAGACCGTTGTACAATGTTCTTCTATTATTCCTAATGGTAATATTTCTCCATCCTTACAAGCATTAGGAGAAATTACATCGTATGCAATGAAATGAATTGATGCAGGTTGAT
This sequence comes from Bacteroidales bacterium, assembly GCA_028724885.1. Taxonomy (GTDB): domain Bacteria; phylum Bacteroidota; class Bacteroidia; order Bacteroidales; family UBA932; genus Cryptobacteroides. Next base: position 35,235 of record JAQYTJ010000044.1, read on the forward strand.
ATGGGAATGATGGAATTTTTTCTTTTCCTCCTAAACGCTCAAGCACACGGTCATGCACGGGTTTGGGAGATACAAAGAATAATCCTGATTTGCACAAATCCTCTCGCTGTAGCACTTGCCCTTTGTATATAAGTTGTGGGATTATTCGTTTATTCACATTTTCCCAATTCAACCCAACAGTGTCACTGACAATTTCTCTGTTATCAATCAAGGCTTTCCTCGCAGTTTGATAATTTCCAGTAGTATCTATCGTCTGAACTTCAATAGCCGTAAACTCAACCAAATTGCCATGCCCATCAATACGAGCAAGAACCCAATCCACAAAATAAGCTCCAGTTCCTTTTCTCTGAGGCAGACGAAGTTCACCGCCCCATCCTTTACCGAAAACAGCTATAGCTCCACCTTCTTGTTTTGCTTTCGCAACCGCAATTCTCCCTGCATACAAGTTGAATTTTTGTTTAAACGCTTTATATGCTATATCATGCAACATGGCATAATTGTCTGCATAAATCCTAATGGGACAACATATCACACTTGGAGAACCTGATGTTTTCTGTCGAATAGTACAGACACCAGATGGCACTTGTGCTCGAGACAGAATTTTCACACAAGCAGCTTTTGTAAACGGGCATATTTTCTTTGCAGCAGCTCTGAGTGCCGTCTCTGACCTGTCTTCCGCCCTATAACCGAAAAATTCTGATATATAACCTGACATTTATTCTTGTTTTAAAAGATTTATAATGGATAGACCAATAGCTTTTGCCAATAATGGAGGAACCGCATTCCCAACCTGTGCAAACTGTTCCGCAGTATTTCCATAAAAGACATAATGGTCGGGAAAGGATTGTATTCTTGCTGCTTCCCTCACCGTAAACGACCTGTCTTGAGAATAATGAAAATATGCTCCCCAATGCGGGTCACATTTTGTCAGAATGGTAGATGCAAGGCTATCAGGGCGAACACGGCCATATCGCATAGTATGGTCTGATTTGCGTGCTTTCTGCATTCCTTTAGGAAGCAAATCATTGGGTATGTCAGTCCAATTTCCTCCGGGTTTGATATATTTCATCCGTTTCAAATTCATTTCTGACAGTCGTGGAGATTCGTGGTTATATACGCCTCCAGAACCAACACGCATCATTTGCTGATACTCACATTGAGGTTCCATGAAATAATCTTTTACGACTTCTCCTTTTTCTCCACATTTTAGAGGGGGTAAATCTCCTATAGCTTCTTCTACCGTAGTAAATTTAGCCAAACTTTCTGAAGTCGGAAATTTTACCAACTGTTTGCCATCAAAAGTAGTCGTGAAATTTGGACGAATAGGAGCATGAAACAAAGGACTTGGAAAAGCGTCTGTTGGAACTTCCTTACCTCTAAAGCCTATAATTATAGTACGCCATCTCATTTGAGGAACGCCATAATAAGCAGCTCCTAATATACGTACATCTGCACCATAACCTAAATCAGCCAGTGCTTCAATTATGGCATGAAGTGTTGCCCCTTTTTCAAAAGACACAAGACCGGGTACATTCTCTATAAGAATAGCCCGTGGAGCAAAAGCATCCACAAATCTAAGATATTCACGAAAAAGATGATTCCTACTATCCTCATTGCTACGTATTGGAGCGTTTATGGAAAATCCTTGACACGGCGGACCACCTGCAATGAGGTCAAGTTCTCCTTTCTTTACACCTAAGTCCTGCAATATATCATAAGCATCAACAGTGCGTATATCCGATGTCAAGACTTTGGTGCCAACATGGTTTCTCATATATGTCTGAGCATACACAGGCATGACTTCATTTGCAAAAAGGCAATGAAATCCTGCTTCGGACAAACCTTCAGATAAACCTCCTGCTCCGGCAAATAAATCTATGCACCGTGCCATATTATAATGCTTGATGTTTATTTGGTAACAACAACTTTCGGACATCCATTTCTAAAATGTCAGCTATCTGGTACAATACAGATATAGGAGGCTGCACTTTGTTTGCTGCATACAAATTGACCATATTGAAAGTTTTTCCAAGTCTATTTGCCAACTCTGTTTGGCTGAAACCTCTTGCCTTTAATGCCTCTTTTATACGATTCATACGCATATTTTGTTTTCATTATTGTTGTTTATCGTTTGCAAAAGTATAAAATTTAATTTGGTAAATGCACATTTTTCAAGAGAAAGTATTACCTTTGCATCGGACAAAAGCGTTATTTGAAAAAGCAAGATTGGGAAATGCAATGAAATCAGCAAGTTTTCAGATAGTAACCCATCTAAACGGCAATTTGTTGTAAATATCTTTATATTAACAACTTATCTATCTTTGAATTTTATTGAGGCAAGATGTACTTTGCATGGCGATTTTGCCACTAACGCCGAGGGCTGATGATGCTGGTGCGGATACCCCCAGTCATCCCGAACAGCCACCCCGTCATTGTGACACGAGTCATACCTCAGTCATTGTGAACGTCCCACCACACGTGTCACCCTGAAGCAGACCTCCATTTCCGGACTTTGTGCGAAATTGCGACTCGCAGAAAGCGCAGGGTGAGTTTTTCCCTGTCGCAACCTTGATTTTCCTGTCGCAACCTGGCCAATGGTGGTAATCTTGGCATTCAGCTGTCGAAAATGCTCACAACGTTTGCGTAAAAAGGTGCGTTTACTATATTTCCGTCGTGGGGAGTAACCTGAATCGTTCGATCAGTCGCAAAACGGTGAAATAATAAAATGGCTCCTGAGTAGAATTATTTTTGATATTAAAACTTTTTTTATGTAATTTTGACGAGAAATTTTGGCTGATCCAGCTATTGCGCAAACTTTTGCGTATAATATGGATTTTATGAGTGAACAAGAAGAGGCTGACCAAAAATGTGACCCGAATCCCGAAAGTGTTTTGTCTAACTTTCTGGGGGTCGGGTCAAAATCAGATTGACTTTTGAGGTCATCCTAATGAATCATTAATTAACCCAAATTATGTTTTATGAGTAAACGTTTGTTTGCATTCATGCTTGGCCTCTTGATTTTAGGGATACAAGCATTCGCACAGAGATCTGTCTCTGGAAAAGTGACAGATGCCTCTGGAGAACCACTCGTCGGCGTTGCTGTCCAAATCAAGGGCACCAATACCGGCACGTCGACAGACATGGAAGGTAACTGGTCTCTCAATTCTGTCAGAGACAATGCCGTCCTTGTTTTCTCCTCCATCGGTTATGCTACCCAGGAAGTCACAGTGGGCGCTCAGAGAACCATCAATCTGGTTCTGAAGGACGACACTACGTTCCTGGACGAAGTCGTTGTGGTAGGTTACGGTACAGCAAGAGCAAGGGATGTCTCAGGCTCCATTTCCAGCGTGAAATATGCCGATAAGGAAATATCCAACCTTCCTAACCCGAATGCAATGGTCGCCCTTTCCAGCAAGGTTGCCGGAATGAAGTACAACCCTACCAATTCGGTTGGTGGCGACAACATCGGTTCCATGAACATCCGTGGTAAAAATGCCATCGTTCAAAGTTCCTCGGCTAGCAGACAGGGAGTCAATTCGGGACACTTGCAAACTTCCGTGGCATAATGTGACATAAACATATACTTGAAGGTAGGTTTGTGTATCAAAAGACCTTACCTTTGAAGTATGGAAGACAACACATCTGCAAAGTTTGAGTTCCTTGCGAGCTTCATC
>JAQYTJ010000045.1 GCA_028724885.1 Bacteroidales bacterium
ATAATAATGGTTCGCGCTGCAAAAGCATCCGGACTGAGCCCCATGCATTGGTCGCAGGATGCCGGCGGCGGAAATCGTACTCATTTCCCTCTCTCCTAATTTCCGGCTTTTCCTCCCGTCATGTTTCGGGCAATCGCCTCCAAATACCGCTTGGAGAACCGTTCGTTCCAAGGTGAGCACATTCATTCATTACACAGGATTTTGGACTTGACCCATTGCATCACTAATCAAGCAGATTGGCTCACTCTCGTCATGCAGCAACTCACAAAGCGCAGTCAATGAAGAGAACAGATCCCTAATCAATGGATTTGTTTTCTATCCAGAAAAATTATCTGCTAAGCCAGCTATTTGTTTAGACTGAAAATGCTATTGCCTGACAGTTATCAGAGGCTAGCCGAGTGCATTTGACAGTTCAGCAATAGACCGAAGCGTAAGATTAGGAAAGCCCATAGTCCAACGGGATACAACAGCCTCGCTCTTGCCAAGTTTCTTTGCCAAGTCACGCTGTGTCATATTCTTTTCGCGGAGGATAGCATCGATACGTGCTATAATTTCAGCCGACAACTGAACTCCCATTAGAATTTCAGGGGAAACAGCTGATACTTTCTCCTTGAACCAGTCTTGCTTTTTTTTCATATCTCAAATGTAACATCTTCAATTCCATCGAGGGAACGCTCTTCAATCCGAACATATCCCTTGTCGATACTCTCGTTCAATATTTTCTTAAATCTCTGCAAATAAAGAACATATCCGAACAATTTCGGATCTTCTTCATAAGTCTGGGTGGTTTTAGCGCCGCCATTTCCGAGGATTAAATCTGTTCAGATAATCAATAAAGGCGGAGTTTTCCTCCCTCAATGGGTATTGTAGCAACGCTGTCCTGCACTTGCACTCCGGGCGAAAGAAACGCTCCAGTGCACCTACATTGAGGATGGCTTATCAGGCAGGGTGAGCAATGGGTATGGATGAATATATTGATTATCAGCTATATAGGAAGCGTCTCCGCTCTCCCTATCCGTCACGCAGGTCTAGTAGGCTCAGTATGTATGAATGCTCATGCCTTGCGCTGAGGGGAGGTAATTTATTCCCCACCAGCAAATCTGAAGGAGGATGAATGCGAATATCAGAAGGGCGTAGCAGTATTGCTGATCCTTGACGTGCTTCCTCGCATGCAGGTACAGCAGGTATGCCATCCAGGTAACTGCGGCCCAGGTTTCTTTCGGGTCCCATGTCCAGTAGTCTCCCCAGGCTTCCTTCGCCCATAGGGCGCCCATCACTATTCCCATCGTCAGAAAAGCGAATCCGATGCTCACTAGCGCATAGCAGGCGTCGGAATCCTTCTTGTCAATAGGGCGGTCGTTCGAATCACGGTGCCAGAGGTAGCCTGCGAATATTGCGGCTGCTCCCATGAGAGCATAGGCTATCATGTACACGATCACGTGCGGGACGAACCATGGACTTTGCAGGGCTGGCATGAGATTCTCGCCGTGGATTTCAGGCTTGAATATGTTCACGCAGACGAATACCAACGACAGCAGGGTAGTGAACGACATTATCCATTTGTAGCGGTAGGCGATGAATATGATGGTGCCGATGAGCGACAAGAAGAACGAGTACCACAGCCGGGTTTCGCCCATCGTCCTCATCGGAGGCCTGCCTAGAGCAATCCAGAGGCAGATGATATAGGCTAGGAATATTCCAGAACCTGCGATGGAGATGGCAATGGCAGGTCTGTCGCCTTTTTTTGAATATGATAGCAAGCTTCCAGCTACCCAGAATAGGGAAGCGCCGACAGCGAAATATGCGAATAACTCCCAGATCATGCCTTAACCTCCTTCCTTGCCGCCTTGTCAATGAACATGAATATACAGCCAATCAGCAGGCCCCAGAGGCCTATTTGCGTGATCGGCCACATCGGGTCCATGACAACGTTCAGCACGCTGTATTCGCTATCTTTGCCTTTCGAGACATCGTAGCCCGACTGATAAATCTTCCATGAGGCGAACCTTGCTGGGTGATTAACTCTAACGCTCGCCAGCTTGCTCCCTTTGTCAGAGGTGATCTGAATCTTGGACAGAAATTCTTTAGGCTGATGCGTTCCCTCATATTCCTCCATCTGGAAATCCTCCAGTTTTATGCTGAACGGCAGCTGCAACGAGTTTCCTTCGGCATCAATAGCTGTGTTTTGCGTCTCGCCTTCATTTATCTGGATGTAGGCGGTCTTTCTGGCTCCGACTCCGCAAATTCCGGCAACCAAAATTGCGAATATGCTCCAGTGGAAGATTGCCATGGCAGACAATTTCTTAATTTTCAGGTCAGTGATGGCCTGGATGCCGATAAGAACAGTGAAATAGATTAGCAGTAGCGCAAAGACCCAGGAGGTTTTCATGTCATGGAATCCTAACGCACCAAGGATTCCCCGTCCGCCTCCATTTTGCGGTATGAGTCCGAAGAAGAGAAGAAGGATAACCAGAACGCACATCGTCACGATGCGGCTTTCCGCACCGGAAATGCTCCTAGCGAACTTCCATCTCTCCTTCAAGAAATACAGAAAGAGATGAAAGGCCAGAAGCAGGGCCAGGCAAACCCACACATTGCCTCCGGCATGTATCTCGCCGAAAATCAATTGCAGCGCCACGCCTGCAATGAAAAGCACGACGCAGCGCCACAACGCTTTTGCATATTCACCGAGTGGCTTCATTCAGCCTTAGGCTTGTTCCCACTGGGAGCGGAGAAGATTGACGGCTGCGGTCAGGGTCTCTTTGCGATCGCCTTTGGTTCCGCACTCGAATGAGACGTAATTCTGATACCCTATCTCTTTTAGAGCCTTGAATCCGTCCACGTAGTTGTCTTTCTCGCCGTCTTCCCCAGGCATCAGTCTTCTGCCTCGACTGGCGATATGGACGTGCTGCAGGTATTTGGTGCCGGCTGACATGAATGCGCCGTAGTCAGATGTCTCTTCCTGCATGTGCCAAAAATCGCCCATGCATTTTACGCCTGCGCTATCTGCATCGCGGCAAATTGCGGCTGCATCAGCGACCAGGCGAAGGTAAAATGCCTCTTTGCGATTCAGAGGCTCCAAGATTATCGTGGTGTCATGCTGCAGGGCATATTCTCCCAGTTCGTGCAGTTGCTCGCAGAGGAAATCCCTAGTCTCAAGCGAATGAGGCTTGCAAGGCTTCTGCCCGTTGAAAGCTGGCACCATGATGACTCCCGTGGAGCCAAGAGCTCCGGCGGCATCGATTATCTGACGCATCGTCGTATCGAAAGACTCTTTCACGGCCGGATCTTCGGCCAGAATAAAGCCGTCAAAGCCCGCGCAGATGGCAGATACATTTATGTTCCTGCCCTTAAGCGCGTCTTGGAGTTCCGTGATTCTGTCCCCGAGTCCTCTTCCGCTCGGCTCGAACCCGACGACACCCAAGCTCTCTAGGAAGTCTAGCTTCTCATTCAGGCTTTCTCCCGGAGTCACGCCTTCCTGGCATGAAATATTCAGCACTCCCTGAACCTTATTATCAGACTTCCCTTTGGAGCCGCTTTTAGCAGCACAAGAAACTGCAAGGGATGGAGCCGCAGCAAAAGCGGCCATCCCAAGCAGAGATCTGTTTATGAATTGTTTTCTATCCATATATTTACTCTTTGTGAGCTTCGCCCGGCACAGGAACAGTGTACTTGGACATATCCATAGGCCCGAGCTCAAGTTTCTCCGGCATGTAGTCAAGCTCGGAAGCGCTTATCTCGTCCCATTTTACAGTCTTTCCTGTGTAAGCGGCCTCGCGACCCATGACTCCTGCAAGAGAAGAAATGCCTGTCTCGCCAGCCTCCACGTGTGCATCGCCCTTGCGGATGTGGTTCACCCAGTCCACATGCTCTAGCACGTAAGGGTTGAACTGATTGAATTCGGCCTGAGCTGCCTCTTTGTCATATTTCCAAAGCTCGTTGCCATCGAGGTCTCTGATTGTGAAGTCTTGGCTGTTCCAAGAACCTTTGGTTCCCTGGATGAATTCGCTCACGTTGTTGCTGCAGCCGTCTATCTGGCGGCACATGCTGTGGAGATGCACGCCGTTCTCGAACTCGAAGTCGATGCTGAAGTTGTCGTACTGGTCGCCTGTGATTCTGCGCTGACGGCTTCCGAAGCCTGTCGCTGCCACAGGGTGCATGCCCGTCATCCAAAGGAACACGTCTATGTTGTGCACGTGCTGCTCAACGATGTGGTCGCCTGAAAGCCATTTCCAGTTCACCCAGTCGCGGATCATCCACTCCATGTCGCTCCAGCCTTTTTCTCTGCTGCGATACCAGAGCATGCCCTGGTTCCAGTAAACGTTTCCTCCTGTGATTCTTCCAATCATGCCTTCCTGAATCTTCTTGAAAGACTCAACGTACTCGCGCTGATGATGGCGCTGAGTTCCGGTCACGACTGAGAGGCCCTTGGACTCAGCCTGCTTTGCGGCTGCCATGATGGTGCGGTACCCCTTCGGATCGACTGCAATAGGTTTCTCGAGAAATGAATGCACGCCTTTGGAGGTGGCATACTGGAAATGCGCTGGACGGAACACCGGCGGGGTGGCGATGATGACCATGTCCACGCCGGAATCGATGACCTTCTGATACGCATCGAAGCCTACGAAACAGTGATCGTCGGCGACTTCCTGTCCCTTCTCCTTAAGTTTGCCCTTCAGAGAGTCTATCCTGTCCTGGAATACGTCTCCCAGAGCAGTCACGGTGATGCCGTCGGCTGCCTCGAGAAGATTCTCCACGGCACCGGATCCTCTTCCGCCGCAGCCGATGACTCCGGCTTTCAGAGCCTTTCCTTCGATTGCCTTGTCAGGAAGATCTGGAACGTAATATTCTTCTGGCTGCCTCAGCGGTTCGTTCGCATTCTTGGATGAAGAACCACCCTTGCATGCAGATACAATTGCTGGCACGCCAATCAGACCTGCTGCGCCAAGCAGGGATGATGTAGTCAGGAAATTCCTTCTGTTCATCTTGTCGCTCATTTCTTATTAGTTTTTAAGTTAAAGTATTATATGTATTAGAATGATTGTCCTAATCTATGCCTTCAGGAACCTCGCAAACTATCCTGAATCCAATGCCTTTGACGTCTGAGTACCACCAGATGCTCTTAGGATTCTGAGGGTCAGTCTTCAGCCAGGCATCGTTTTCCGTATGGCCTCTGGAAGAGCATCTTACGTCGGCTGCATCGCTCGCATAGTTGCCGCCTCTGACAACATATTCGCTTCCATCCGAAGGCCCCTTAGGGTCGGCCTCCCCGTCTTTCAATTTAGAATAGGCATCTTCTTGGTACCAATCAGAGCAATATTCAAGCGCATTTCCTAGCATATTCTTTAGCCCAAAAGGATTGGCGCCTATTTTTTCAGGCTCGGCAGTTTTCCCATCGCTGTCTTCGGAATAAACCACATAGCGAGCTATCATGGCAGTATCGATGCCGAAAATCCTGTTCCACAGGCATTCGTTACTGAATTTTTTAGGGTTGCCCTCGAAGAAATACGGAGTGCTGGTGCCACCTCTGGCGGCATATTCCCATTCGGCTTCCGTCGGAAGCCGATATTCCTTTCCAGTCTTCAGCGACAGCCACTGGCAGAATGTCTCGGCAGCATAATGAGTCATCGTTATGGCAGGCCTGGTACCCATGCCCCAGCCTTGATCCGGAAAACCGAATGGCGGAGTAGGCCCGCTTACTGCATCTACGTCCGGCCTGGAATTGTTAGCGTAGACCTTTTCCGGAGGTGTGCGCCCCTCTGACATGGTCTCGTTGTAGAATGCCCAGTACTGGTTCCAGGTCACTTCTGCCTCGCTCATGAAGAAGCGTGATATTTTCACGTTCTTCTGCGGCCCTTCGTCTTTTTTATGGAATGGCTCTCGCTCGGAACTGCCTATGGTGAAATCGCCGCCTGGAATAGCTATCATATTAATTGATGCGCCCGTGCCGGGAACTGTCTCAGTGAAGTTTTTGAATGCTGTCACAACTGTGGCTGAATCATAAATTATTCCGCTATTCACTTCAACTGGCTCGGTCATCTTCATGTGCTTGTAGTTAGGATTGTAGTGCCCTGCGTCCAAATGGCAGCTGATGCATTGCAGATTCAGCTTTTTCGCATTCTCTTCGTAATAAAGATGAGCGGTCACCCCATCGTCTGACATCCCTTCCGGAAATAGGTTCACGTGGCATTTCTCGCATGATGAGTTGTAGACAGTTTTCACTGCGTGTTCCAATTCGCCCATCTTGGCGAAATCTAGTTCTTCCTTGTCCTTCGTCCAATATGCCCAGAAATCTTTTGCCCCCATTTTCGCCTTTGCCATCATGTATTTAAGCACACCCTCTTCCTCCGGCGGCAGATGGCATGCGGCGCAGTCTGTGACTGTCCCGCTCTTGCTGTTGTAGTGCATGGACTTCTTCCAGGCCGCATCTGCTTCTTCGTGAATATGGCAGCTCATGCAATATTCATTGGTGGAAGTCTTCACCATTTCGGAGTGGAAGAAAATAAACAATATGAATCCTATCGCGATGCCACCGAGACCGATTAAAAGAATATGACGAGTTCGTTTTTTGCCAGGCATATCACTCTCCGAGCTTAATCTTTCAAATTTAGGAATTTTTCCATTAAGATAAAACCATAGGAATACAAAAAAACCGATCCAGAAGGATCGGCTTAAAAATATTCATGACAAAATTATTGATCTTCCTGAAGCCTGAGGTGTTGAACGTAGATGGCCTTCATCTTAGCATTCCTCCTTGTCACGGATGGCTTCTCGAAATTCTTGCGTGCGCGCAGCTCACGAATTGCGCCTGTCTTCTCGAATTTTCTCTTGAATCTCTTCAGCGCTCTTTCGATGTTTTCCCCATCCTTTACTGGAACTATGATCATAGCAGTTTTACCACCTCCTTTTCTTTTGTGTCTGCAAAGTTATCATAATTTTATTAAATTTGCTAAAACTAAAGAATATTTTTTTATGGACAGTCCTTTTGACTATAGCAGCCCAGTCACGGGCCAGCATTTTATAGGAAGGAAAGAGGACTGCGTGCTGCTAGGAAGCATTCTGGAGAGAAGCGCGAATGCGGCTATCTGGGAGCCCGCCCTTTCGGGCAAGAAATCTCTCATTCAGCAGACGCTTATGATGCTGAGGGCGAAGGGTCTTCGCATTCAGACAGGGAATATGTCGTCGTTGGACATCCGATCCTCTGATACATTCATTAGGAGACTGGGTGATACTGTGATAAGGATGGTTGCCTCCACTCCAGACGAATATGAATCCATCTTGGTTCAGCAGCTCAGAGGAACTCATCTCATTTTCAATCGCGACGTATTCTCGAAGTCAGATGAGATTCTCTCGGCAGCCGGCCCGATGAACGAAGATGACATGCTCGCCGTGTTGCGGCTGCCATATGCCCTTTTCAAGGATTCCGGTGAGCGGAAAATCGTCATCATTGATGAGTTCCAGAATCTGGATCTCACGGAAGATGGCGACAGGTTGTTTTCTTGCATGGAAAAGGCAATTGGCGAGCGTGCTGGAGAGCCATCCGGATTTTCTTACATATTCATTGGTTCTCAGGTGAATGCGATGAACTCAATATTCATGAAGAGGCATAGCTTTTATCGCATGCATGAGAGGGTAAAGTTGTCGAAGATAGAAGAAAAGGACATAGTAGAACATGTCATTAAAGGTTTTCTGGCAAGCGGAAAAGTCATAGACAGGGATCTTGTGTCGGGTGCATGCCGCCTTTTCGGCTGCAATATGTTCTATATCAATTTCTTTTTCTCAATCTGCGACTCTCTTTCTAAAGGGTATATAATGGAACCTATTCTCTTGGAGGCGCTGGAGGCCGTCATGGCTGTGAATAAGGGCAGGTTCGTAGCTGCGATGAATGATCTAACGACTTTCCAGGTCAGTCTCCTGAGGGCGATCTGCGATGGCTGCACGAAATTCAGCACTGCGGAGGTCATAAATAAATATTCTCTGAATTCGTCTGCGAACGTGCGCAGGCTGAAGGATGCTCTGATGAAGAAGGAGATCGTAACTTTCGATGGGCTTGAGCAGAAGCCTGAATTTCAAGATCCTTTTTTCGAGTATTGGCTTAAGAATGTGTATTTTAAATCTTTATGAATATGCCGAAGCAAAAAATAGCAGTGCTCACTGGGGCAGGAGTAAGTGCCGAAAGCGGATTGTCGACTTTCAGGGGCAGCAATGGGCTCTGGGGGGAGTATGACCCCAATGAGGTCGCCTCAATCGATGGTTGGTACAGAGACAGAGATAAAGTCCTTAAATTCTACAATGGTTTCAGACAGAGACTGTCTCAAGTGAAGCCTAACGCTGCTCATATTTCGATTGCGCAGCTAGAAAAAGACTATGCAGTGACAGTGATCACTCAGAACGTAGACAACCTTCACGAACGGGCAGGCAGCACGAGGATCATCCATCTTCATGGCGAAGTCACGAAGGTCCGTCCAGAGCAGGGAATATATGATCAGACATATTCGGAGAAAGAAGTCATCGATGTAGGCTACAATGAAGTGAATCTTGGCGACAAAGCTCCTAATGGCAGTCAATTGCGACCTCACATCGTCTTTTTCGGGGAGGCAGTGCCTAAGATTGAGGCGGCTATCAATATCGTTGAATATGCCGACATCATGCTCATCGTAGGCACTTCGCTTCAGGTTTATCCTGCTGCGGGGCTATATGGCTACGCAAAGGCTGACACTCCAATTTACATCATTGACCCGGAATCTGTCCCTGTCCACGATCCGCGAATCACGCATATTGAAGAACCTGCCACCACGGGTATGCAGACATTTCTTAAGATTCTGAAAGAGAGAAAATGAAATATTTTGCATATTGAAGAAAAAATATCTAATTTTGCAATCCATTTTAGAGCCGTGGAGCTTATTTAAGTTCTGTGCATTGGTCACAGGCGCTTGCGGCTGAAACTTTTAAAGAAGTTTGTTTTTATGTACGCAATCGTAGACATTGCAGGACATCAGTACAAAGTTGAGGCAGGTAAGGAGATCTTCGTTGACCGTCTTGCGGCCAAAAAAGACGAATCTGTTGAGTTCAACAAGGTACTGCTGGTCGACAACGAAGGGCAAGTGACCCTTGGTAAACCTTATGTAGAGGGCACTTCTGTCAAAGCTACCGTGACCGATGATCAAGTCAGGGCTGACAAGGTGCTGGTATTTAAGAAAATCCGTCGTAAAGGCTTCCAGAAATGCAACGGCCATCGCCAGAAGCTTTCTAAAATCCGCATCGACGCTATTGCTTAGTTTCAAGGAGGAGTAATTATGGCACACAAGAAAGGACAATCAAGTTCAAAAAACGGTCGTGAGTCTCATTCCAAGAGATTGGGCCTGAAGAAGTTCGATGGCCAGATCGTGAAGGCAGGCAACATTCTGGTTCGCCAGAGAGGAACAGTTCACAATCCCTATAAGAACGTAGGCATTGGCAAAGACCACACGCTTTATGCTCTTATTGATGGTACGGTGAAATACTGCAAGAAAAAAGATAAAAGATCCTACGTATCTGTAGTTCCTAGTGAGAATTAAGCTCGGAGGATTTACAGTGTTAAGAGGACTTGCTTCGAGTTAATCGTGCGGTCCTCTTTTTTAATTTTAAAGAATATGCTAACACTTAAGACGCTACGCGATGATTCGCAGCATGTGATTGACAGGCTGGCAGTCAAGAACTTTGACGCAAAAGATATAGTTTGCAAAGTTTTAGAGCTGGACAACCATAGAAAAGCTCTTCAGACGGAAAGCGACTCGCTTCTGGCAAAACAGAAGCAGCTTGCCGCACAGATCGGCAGCCTCATGAAGGAGGGCAAGAGAGCCGAGGCAGAAGAAGTTAAGAAAGAGGTTGGCGAACTAAAAGCGAAGTCGAATGATTTGCTCGCTCAGGCTGATGCTAATAATAAAGAATTGCAGGATCAGCTCGTACTTCTTCCGAATATGCCTTGCGACATGGTAATCCCCGGGAAGGGAGCAGAAGATAATCAGGTCGTGAAAATGGGCGGACCGGAGGCTCATCTGCCTCAGGATGCCCTGCCACACTGGGATCTTGCCAAGAAGTATGACATCATCGATTTTGATCTTGGAGTTAAACTGACTGGCGCTGGGTTCCCTGTCTACAAGGGGAAAGGCGCTAAGCTGCAGAGAGCTTTAATCAATTATTTTCTTGATTTCAACACAGCCGCTGGCTACAAAGAAGTTGAGCCTCCTGTTATGGTGAATGCCGCTTCTGGTTTCGGAACTGGCCAGCTGCCAGACAAGGAAGCCCAAATGTATTACGTCGGTCTGGACGATTTCTATATGGTTCCAACCGCAGAGGTTCCTGTTACCAACATGTTCAGGGACGTTATCCTAGGTAACGAGGATTTCCCTCAGAAACTCACTGCCTACACTCCTTGCTTCCGTCGCGAGGCTGGATCCTATGGCAAAGACGTAAGGGGATTGAATCGTCTTCACCAGTTCGATAAAGTGGAGATAGTCCGCATCGAGAAGCCTGAGAACTCGTATGCTGCACTTGACGAGATGGTAGCTCACGTGGAGAGGCTTGTGAATTCTCTCGGCCTTAAATACAGGATATTAAGGCTATGCGGTGGTGACCTTAGCTTTACTTCCGCAATTACATACGACTTCGAGCTTTGGTCAGCAGCCCAGAAGCGCTGGCTGGAGATTTCTTCAGTTTCCAACTTCGAGACCTATCAGGCCAACAGGCTTCACCTTCGCTATCGTGACGAGAATGGCAAGATTCAGCTCTGCCATACTCTGAACGGCAGTTCTCTTGCTCTCCCTCGTGTCGTGGCTTCTCTGCTAGAGGATTACGAGACCGAGAACGGAGTTGTCATACCAGAGGTGCTCAGGCCTTACACAGGATTCGATAAGATAGATTAACCCTCGGAACATGGCCGAGAGAATAATTATAGGAATTGACCCTGGAACCAATCTGCTTGGTTTCGGGGTCATTGCCGTTTTTGGCGGTAAGCCAAAATTCGTGGATATGGGTGTTCTGGATATCCGTAAAGAGAAGGATGCATATTCAAAGCTCCGTCAGATCTTTGACACGGTGTCTGAGGTATGCAAGACTTATCATGGCACCGAGCTGGCGATAGAATCTCCATTTTACGGCAACAGGAACGCTCAAGTCATATTAAAGCTTGGCAGGGCGCAGGGTGCAGCGATGATAGCCGCCATGGAATATGGAATAGAAATAGTCCATGAATATGCCCCCAGAGAGGCCAAGCAGGCCATCGTTGGCAATGGAGCCGCATCGAAGGAGCAGGTTCAGCTGATGCTTGAGAAAACATTGGGGATGACTCTGAAGCCAGAGCACCTGGATGCTACGGATGCGCTTGCTATAGCAATGTGCCACTATTACAGCACGACGAATTCGTTACTCTCGGCGAAGAAGGGCGGCAGCTGGGAGCAGTTCATCAAAGACAATCCTGGCAGGGTAAAATAATTCAAAAAAATATTCGTAGATCATTAAACTTAGGGCAGTTTTGTCTGTCTTAATGGTTGTTTTATGGTTAGCTGTAGGAACAATCATATCGAAATGCATTTATGAAATTTTATAGGCTTTTACTAATTATTGTAGGCCTTCTGGCCGCATGCTTCACGGCTTTCGCTCAGAGTGGCACTATTTCGGTGAAGTTAGTGGATGATTCAAATGGCGAGGCGGTCGGTTTCGCTACGGTTTCTATTACAAAGGAAGTGGGTGGGAAGCCTATAAAATATGCTTTGTCTAGTGCTGATGGAAATGCAAAGCTGGAGGAAGTACCTGCAGGAAAATATAACTTCAAGGCAGAACTCCTTGGGTATGAGAATTTCACGAAAGTCATTGAAGTGAATGGCAACCTGAACCTAGGAGAAGTGAAGATGATTTTGGATAGAGAAACACTAGATCAGGCAACTGTCTCAGCGTCGGGCAATCCTATTACCATAAAAAAAGATACCATTGAATATAACGCATCATCTTTTAAGACAACTGAAAATTCGGTTCTGGAGGATCTGCTTAAAAAACTTCCTGGAATAGAGATTTCTGAAGATGGGACCATAACGGCTAATGGCGAGACGATTTCCAAGATAACTATTGATGGCAAGACATTCTTCCTTGACGATCCGCAACTGGCATCCAAGAACCTTCCTGCTAAAATCATCGATAAAGTGAAAGTCGTGCAGAAAAAATCGGAGCAGGCTGAATTTACAGGCATAGATGATGGCAATGAAGAGACCGTGCTAGACTTGTCTATCCATAAGGGCATGATGAATGGCTTGTTCGGCAATGTCTCTGGTGGCGTTGGTCACGATTGGACGAGCGGAGAAAGTTCTTCGTTCGGGAATAACGCTGGAGACTATCGTTACCAGGGAGGGTCTTTCATCGGGAATTTCTCTGATAAGCGTCGGATAAGCATTATCTTGAATGGAAACAATACGAATAACAGAGGATTCAATGATCTGTCTGGGGGGATGATGCAAGGCATGCGCGGCGGTGGCGGCGGAATGGGTCGTGGCGGCGGCGGTTTCGGTGGCGGAAATGGCATTACGACTTCCTGGATGGGCGGATTGAATGGCAATTGGTCGCTTCTCGACGATAAGATGGATATTGGTGGGAACTATCTTTACAGTGGCACGAAGCGGAGTGTTGAGGAGCAGAGCATAAGAGATACTTACCTCGATGATGGAACCACGCTAACGTACAGGAATGGCGTGAATGGCCCTGGCTACAGTCACAATAATTCATACGGTCACCGTTTCGGGATTCGTCTCGATCACAAATTTTCGGAAAACACGTCTATACTTTTCCAGCCTAAGGTGAATTTTGGCACGGGTAACTATCACGAGTTCTCGGATTTCGAGACTATGAGGAACTTGGGCGATGGTGCAGCATCTATGACAAACCGTGGTTTCAATAATAACAGAGGTGACAATAAAAACTGGACTACGAATGGTTTCTTCTTGTTAAGGCAGAGGCTTGGAATACCCGGAAGGACTATTTCGTTCATGGGGAACTACAATTTCAGCCATAATGATCTGGATGGATTTAATCAGTCTCTTACTCAGACATTCAATGATGCTGATACCTTAGATGATATAGTTAATCAGAGGATAGATCAGTTCTCCAATAGCGCATCTTTGTCTGGGAGACTGGTTTACACAGAGCCTCTAGGAAAAGGTTTCTACGTCGAGGGTCATTACAGTTATAGCTGGAGACGCAACAAATCCGAAAAAGACACGTACAACAGTGGCGACAATTCTCTCTTCTCAATGAGCAATCCATTGTATGTCGCTGCAGGGGAGGCTCGGGACGAGACATATTCGAATGAAATCGTCAATCGTTACGTGAATCAGGAGATAGGCGTGAATCTTCAGTATCAGCAGGATAAGCTACATGCCCAGATAGGTGCCGGCCTGCTGCCTACGAACACTCATAACGAAACAAACGGCAAGACTTACAAGAGCAACGTCCTCAACTACTCTCCGTCTGCGATGATGTGGTATGATATTAATGACAATACCAACGCTAGGATTTTCTATTTCGGCCGCTCGGCCCAGCCTTCCACATCGCAGCTGATGCCAGTGCCTGATAACACGAACCCTTTGAGCGTCTCTTTAGGAAACCCATACTTGGATCCTTATTTCAACCACAATATGAGGGCAGAATTCAGAACCACGAATAAAAAGACGTTCTTGTCTTTTAATGCCATGCTCTCTGGCGGTATGGTCAAGGATCCTATAGTTTCCGCAGTATGGTACGATTCTAATGGCGTGCAGTATTCTCTTCCTGTTAACGGCCCTAATTCAGGGAACGTTCGCGCAAGGCTATTCCTCAATTCACCAATATCTAAATCGAATTTCTCCATATTCGTGATGTCTAACGCAAACTATTCGAAGGGTACTTCATACATTGCAAGCACCTCATTTGACATGTCTCCTTATGATACGGATGGCGATGGCGTGTTTGATGATTACGAGAGATTCCATGAGGATTATTCGGGCGGCATTGGTAGCTCATCTGTTTTCTCGAATAATAAGACGCAGACATTGGGCCTTACGGAAAGGCTCAGGGTGACATATAGAAACGATTTTGTGGATATCGAAATAGGTGGCAGAACCAGGATGAACAGGTCTTGGTACACGATCAACACTAAGAATAACGTCAAGACGTGGAATAATCAGATTGATGGTGAGATGACGTGGACTATTCCTGGTGGAATAGAGGCAAGGGCTTCATGTGACTACAATTGGTATCGTGGTTACTCAACGCCTCAGGGTGACGAGGTGATATTAAATGCCGAGATAAATAAGCTTCTTTTCAAGAAAAAGCTTACTATAGCTGTAAGAGGGTATGACCTCTTGAATCAGTCTAAGAACCTTAGCGTCACAGATGCCTCAAACTACCATCAGGAGTCGCTGAATAATACGCTGGGCCGTTATGTCGTCTTCGTATTGACTTACAGGTTCGGGAATTTCAGCGGTCAGAGAGGTGGCATGCGAGGTGGTTCTGGTGGCTCAGGAGGCCCAGGCCGTGGCCCTATGAGGCCGCCTAGATAGTAGGTGGGCTTTGCCCCCTGAGAACCCCCGCGGCTCCCGGCCTTGTGGCATTCGCTTGGCTGGCGCCTTGCGAATACCCGGCCTCCGCCGGTCGCGTGACCGCGACTTGCTATGAAGATAGCTATTGGAGTTTGCGGGTGGTGTAGCTGCGCCATTTGTCGAGGAGAGCGGATATGTCGCTTGGGAGAGGGGAGTCGAAGTGCATCATTTCTTTGGTGCGAGGGTGCACGAAGCCTAAGGTCTTGGCATGGAGAGCCTGCCTGTGGCATATTTCGAAACAGTTCTGAATGAACTGACGATATTTCGCATAGATTGTCCCCTTGCGGATCTCGGTTCCACCATAACGCTCGTCATTGAATAGCGGATGCCCAAGGTAACTCATGTGAACGCGAATTTGGTGCGTCCTGCCGGTCTCTAGGCGGCATTCAATAAAAGTCACGTAGCCAAACCGTTCCAGAACACGATAATGCGTCACTGCATGCTTGCCCTTACCCGGATCGTCCTCAAAAACCTTGAAACGGAGCCTATCATTTGGGTCGCGCCCGATGTTGGCATCGATTGTGCCCTCGTCTTCTTTCAGATTTCCCCATACGACAGCCACATATCGCCTTTCTATGGAATGCTCGTAGAACTGTCTAGCCAGGTCCAGCTGGCTTTCGTCATTTTTCGCAACGACAAGCAGCCCAGAAGTGTCTTTATCGATTCTGTGCACCAGAATGCCCATTCTCTCATCTTCTGCATCCGGCCCCTGAGAGATGCCCAAATGATAGGCTAGGGCGTTGATCAAAGTTCCCTCGAAGTGCCCATGGCCAGGGTGTACGACCATGCCAGCCGGCTTATTCACCACCAGCAGATCGTTGTCTTCATAGACTATATTCAGAGGAATATCTTGTGGAAGAATCTCTAGTCCGCGCCGCCTGTAAGGCATCACGAAGCGGATGACATCCAGGGGCCGCACGATCATATTTGCCTTGGCCGTCTTGTCATTCAGCAGCACGTAGCCCTCTTTTATAGCACACTGCACCCTGTGCCGAGATGTGTCCTCCAGATGCGTTGCCATGTATTTATCTATTCGCATCGGGGTCTGGCCCTTGTCGACATTCAGCCTGAAATGCTCGAACATCCCCTGCTCTTCATCCTCTACGGATTCGTCCTCGGAATTATAAAGTCTCTCCTCGTCCACTACTCAGCCTTGCTCTGTTTAAGGGTAACTTTATTCGGATCTACAGACAGGTAGAGAGTTATCTCGGACCCCATTAAAACGGCTTCGCTCGATTGCCCTGGCACCTGCTTATAAACCTGAGCGTTGAGAGTGTCGGAATAGTCTTTTATGCTGGAGTCGAAAACCAGCCTGCCTACATTCAAAGAGCTTTCATGCACGTCGTCCACTGCCCTCAGATATTTCTTATTCATAAGGTCAGGGATATTAGTCAGGTTATTATCCGGATTCAGTCCGACTTCCAGATCGATCTCGCTCCCACTCTCTATCTTCTTCCCAGGCTTTATCTGACGGTTGTGGTAAAGCTGTCTGATGACGTTATTAGTAGCTATGTCGTCAACGTATAAAAGCTTTCCAAGCGCAAGCCCTCGGGCGTTCAGCTCGGCCTTTGCCTGCCTCATTGAATATCCTACCAAATTCGGCATGCTGACCAGCTTGGGGCTCATTGCATTGATAGTCAAGTTGATGATGCGCCCCTTCTTCACCTCTGAGCCGACTTTGGGATTCTGGCTGTAAACAGCCCCACGCTCCATCCTTCTTATGAATATGGAGTCTACGACTTCTATCTTTAGGTTGCTGTTATGAGCGGTTCTGCGTGCCTGGGAAAGCGTCATGTTCGTAAAATCCGGGACTTCTATGGACTTGCCATGGTGAGTGAGCGAATTCAGCGCAAGGGTGCATGCGAGCCATAATATAAGTAAGAATGCTATTGCTCCTATTATATTCCTCAATATCCAATGTCCTCCGGCAGCTTTTTTTTCTTCATTCTTTTCCATATTCATGAATATTTCATGTTAATTTAGTTTAGAGAATAACACTTCATACAGTCCTTCTCCAATCAATGATATTCCAATGATCAGCACGAGGATGCCGAACACCCTGTTTATCCACATCAGCGTTCCGATTCGCAAGGATTTCCTCCAATGACTGAAAAGCCATGAGAAGAGGAGCCAGTAACATGCAGAACCTCCTGCGACAGCTAAGATCACGGGAAACACTTTAGCGCCTTGCCTGGAATCAAAATTCATCCCAAAAAAGGCGAATAGAGCAAACATCGCCAGAATAGCACCTGGGTTCGAAAGCGACATGACGACGATTTGCAGATAGTCTTTTATGGATGCCCCGCGCGGAGGTTCATTGGCTTTCATCTTCTTGAAAGGATTCCTGAACGCTATCGAGGCTCCAATTAGGGCAACTATCAGGCCTCCGGCGAAATAGATGAATGTCTGATAAGTAGATATGAAATTCTGTGCTATTGCCAGAGCGAAGATAGAGATTATGGCATATGCCGTATCTACCGTCGTGGCACCCAGTCCGGCAATCACCCCGGCCTTCTGCCCATAGCTCAAAGATTTCTGCATCACTACTATGGCAACTGGTCCGAGAGGAACAGACGCACATATGCCGATGGCAAAACTCTTGAGTATGTCTGCAAACATCTATCTACTTCTCTCTGACGAATATCTGGATTGGGCAGCCCGTCATATCGAAATGCTCTCTCAATTTATTATCGAGAAACCTCTTGTACGGCTCTTTAACGTACTGGGGCAGATTGCAGAAGAAGGCAAAAGCTGGGAATCTCGTCGGTAACTGAGTGATGTACTTGATTCTGACGTATTTGCCCTTCCATGCCGGAGGCGGATAATTCTCGATTTCAGGGAGCAGGGCATCGTTGAGTTCCCTTGTCGGAATCTTTTTTGTGTAGTTCTTGGAGACATGTTCTATCTCATCCAGCACGCTCATAATCCTCACCTTGTTAGTTACGGAAGTGAATATGATAGGAACGTCATCGAAGGGGGAGATGCGCTGCTTCAAGGATTTTGCGTATTTCTTCAGCGTGTTAGAATCTTTCTCGAAAAGATCCCATTTATTGACCACTAAGACGCATGCTTTGCGATTGCGAAGAATGAGATTGAATATATTCATGTCTTGCGCTTCCATGCCAAGATTTGCGTCAATCATCAGCACGCACACGTCTGCATGCTCGATGGCTCTGATGCTTCGCATGACGGAATAGAACTCGAGATCCTCGTCAACTTTCGACTTTTTCCTCATTCCGGCAGTGTCCACCAGAATGAAATCGTGTCCGAATTTATTGAAACGGGTTGAAATGGAATCCCTCGTTGTGCCTGCGACAGGGGTTACTATATTCCTTTCTTCTCCTAGCAGGGCATTCGTCAAGGATGATTTGCCTACGTTAGGCCTGCCGACGATGGCTATGTGAGGCAGGGCCGGGTCATCTTCCGGATCTAAATCTTCCTCCTTTGGAAGCTGCCTTACGATTTCGTCCAGGAGGTCTCCGGTTCCGCTTCCATTGGCCGCAGAGATAGACCAAACCTCTCCTAAGCCCAATGAATAAAATTGGTAGGCATCGAACATTTTCATCCCGGTGTCTACCTTGTTCACGCACAGTACGACCGGCTTCCCACTGCGCCTAAGAATATCGGCGATTTCGGCATCGTAGTCGGTGATGCCTGTGGCTGCCTCTACCATGAATAACACCAGATCGGATTCATCGATGGCTATCGAGACTTGTTTACGTATGGCACCTTCGAACACATCGTCCGAATTAGAGGTCCATCCGCCAGTGTCAACTACTGAGAATTCTCTCCCGCACCATTCGCATTTGCCGTAGTGCCTGTCTCGTGTCACGCCCGCAATCTCGTCTACGATGGCCTGACGCCTTCCGACGAGTCTGTTGAAGAGGGTGGATTTTCCGACGTTCGGTCTCCCGACAATTGCTACAAGACTCATATTCTTAAATTTAATTCAAAATATTCCTATCTGATTCCTTCATAGAAGCTGCAGGCAGAGCAGGCGCTGCCATTTCCGCCTTCGCACGAAACACTGCCCTTGCGTTCTTTTCCGCTGAACATCTCTTCTTCCTGCTCCCTCATACATTTGATTCCGCGCTTACGCATTTCCTCATTCTTGCTGATTTCGGTTTCAGGAAATTTCCCATTCTTCCGGAATATGATGTTGAAGCACATCCCGAAAATGCAGATGCCAAGAATCGCTATGGCCGCAATGACAGTCTTCAGCATATTCCTAGAAAATAAATTCTGTGCTTATTGGCTCGTAATGGTACACTTTGCGTATCGCGGATGCGAAAGTCTCTGTCATTGATACGACCTTGATTTTCTTAGTGTCAGCTCCGGTCTTGAGCGGAATTGTATCTGTGAAGTAAACTTCCTTAAGGCTTGAGTTGTTGATTCTGTCGTATGCCGGGCCTGATAGGACTGCATGCGTGGCGCAAGCCCTGACGCTCTTGGCACCTTTGGACATCAGTAGATCGGCAGCCTTGGCGATGGTGCCAGCAGTATCGATCATGTCGTCTACGATAACAATATTCTTGCCCTCAACATCTCCGATTGCGGTCATGGAAGCGACTACGTTTGCTTTTTCCCTAGACTTATGGCATATGATAACTGGGCAGGCTAGCTCTTTGGCGTAGGCGTTAGCCCTCTTCGCTCCCCCCATGTCAGGAGCTGCAATGGCCAGATTCTCTAGATTCAGCGACCTTAAATATGGAATGAATACCTTGCTTGCATAAATATGGTCTACTGGAATATCGAAGAAGCCTTGGATCTGGTCAGCATGCAGGTCGCATGTCATGATTCTGTCGACACCGGCGGCTGTGAGGAGATTGGCTACGAGTTTGGCTCCAATGGATACTCTTGGCTTGTCTTTCCGGTCTTGGCGAGCCCATCCGAAATAAGGCATCACTGCAATGACAGAATCGGCGGATGCTCTTTTGGCAGCGTCAATAGTGAGAAGCAGCTCCATTAGGTTCTCTTGAGGAGGAAAGGTTGACTGGATGATGAATACTGTCGCACCCCTGACGCTCTCATTGAAGGAAGGAACAAACTCTCCATCACTGAACTGAGTGACTTCTGAGGCCCCTAAGCGATATTTCTCGTCGCCCTCGGCTATTTTGTTCAATGCGTCAACAACCTTGCATGCAAAGTCTTTAGAGGCTCTGCATGCAAACAATTCCATTCTGTGTTCGCTGTTCATGATATTTAGTGGCTAATCTTTTTTAATATATCATCTATGTAATTTAATATTTCTTCTTTTCCCATGCCTGTCTGGGCAGAAGATGAAAAATACATTGGAAGCTCCTCCCATTGTTCCTTTAGCACTTCCATATCTTTATCTATCTGAGCTTTCAGGGCATTAGGCCCCATTTTGTCGGCTTTCGTGAATATGATGGAGAAAGGCACCTGCATCTGGCCTAGCCTTGTGATGAAGTCGATGTCGTTCTTTGCTATGTCGTGTCTGGAATCTAGCAGCACGAAAAGCAGCATCAGCTCCTCGGATTTCAGAATGAAGTCATCTATTATGTTCGTCAGCTCCTGCCTTCCTTTCTGAGAGATTTTTGCGAATCCATATCCTGGCAGGTCTACCAGATACCATTTGTTATCTATGCGGAAGTGGTTCACTAGACGAGTCTTTCCTGGTGTAGAAGATGTTTTCGCAAGTTTTTTGTTCCCGCAGAGCATGTTAATTAAAGAAGATTTGCCAACGTTCGACCTCCCGATGAAGGCGAATTCTGGCAGCCTGGGCGCTGGTTTATGGCTTATCCTAGTGCTGCTCCCTGCGAAGGAAGCGTCTTTAATCTTCATATTCTTGGGCTTTTGAATATATGAATGCAAAGATACTCAAAATATCCGATAAAAAGACAAGGCGGCTTAGGAAATGCGGCTTCCGATGCATTCGCAATTGCGATGAAAATTATTAACTTTGTCCGCGAGCAGCTGCTCCGCTCCTTGAATATGTTAAAATGACGACTCTGTTCTTGATACTTATAGCCGTTGTCATCCTGGCAAACATATGGCTGAATGTCGTGTCTTCGCGCATAGGCGTTCCTGCCCTTCTTGCATTCATGGTGCTGGGCATGCTGTTCGCTAATAACGGGCTTTGGCAGGTACGTTTCGACAATTACGACTTCGCAAAAGAGACATGCACGGTAGGCTTGATATTCATAATGTTTTATGGCGGCTTCGGCACTCGCTGGAAGGCCGTTAAGCCTGTCGTGAGTGAGGCTGCCCTTCTTGCCTCTGTCGGCGTGGTGGCCACTGCAGCCTTGGTTGGGGTGTTCTGTCATTTCGTTTTAAGGTGGGCATGGCTTGAGAGCCTTCTATTTGGTTCGGTCATGAGTTCTACCGATGCTGCTTCAGTGTTCTCGATACTGCGAAGTCGTCGGATAGGCCTCAAGAACAATGCCGCTCCAATGCTGGAGATGGAGAGTGGCAGCAACGATCCTGCGGCTTATACTCTTACGACTATACTATTGTCGGTTATGAACGGCACGTCCAGCGCCGGCATGGTGGCTTGGAATATATTTGCACAGATTGCGTTCGGAGCAGGGTGCGGCTTGCTGATTGCAAAGCTTGCTACCTTGGGGCTGAGAAAAATCAATTTCGGTTCGGATGCCTCTGGCTCGCTGTTCATTTTTGCCATTGCGGTTGCCTCGTACGCCATCCCATCCCTGATAGGGGGAAATGGTTATCTGAGTGCCTACATCGTGGGCATCATACTAGGCAACGAGGAATTCAGCAGGAAGAAGGCCACGGTGAGTTTTTTCGACGGAATCACTGGTCTCGTGCAGATGCTGATTTTCTTTCTGCTTGGACTTTTGGCAAGGCCTATGCTATTGCATAAAGCCGTCCTTCCAGCCATTGCGATATTCTTGTTCATGACTTTGGCTGCTCGTCCGGCTGCGGTATTCGGCATCCTGGCTCCATTCCGCAAGTACAGCCTCAGAATGCAGACCTTCGTTTCTTTCGTAGGCCTGCGAGGAGTGGCTTCCATTGTCTTTGCTATAATGGCCATGGTGGATCCTGCTTTTCTGCGCAATGACATTTTCAATACCGTTTTCATGGTGGTACTTCTGTCCATAGCCATTCAAGGATCTCTCATTCCATTCGTGGCGAAGAAGCTGGACATGGTTGATCCGCATTCCGATGTAATGAAGACGTTCAGCGACTACTCCGATGATTCGGGGATGAGCTTCGGGAGGATTAGCGTCACTGCAGACAGCGCATGGGCAGGTAAGGCAATTCGCAACTTAGGGCTTCCGAAGGCTGCTCTCTTGGTCTTGGTTTTGCGCGGCGATGAGAAGATACAGCCTAGAGGCAGCACTGTCTTGCTCCCAGGAGACGATGTGATCATTCTGACGAGGGGGTTCGAGGATTCCGTGACTTCTCTGGAAGAAAGAACGATAAAGGCTGACAGTCGTTTTGCGGGGAAGCCTCTCTCTGAATTCCACGATAAAGGTCTCGTCGTTCTGGTTAGGCGAGGGGAGCAAGACATCATTCCGAACGGTGGTACTGTTCTTGAAGCAGGAGACAGGCTTGTTATACTGAATCTAATGTAGCATGAGGATCCTGATTGTCATATTGGAGTTGATTCTTGCCTTTATGTCCTGTTCTCCTTCCCATTCGGGAATCCGAAGCGAAGTCGTTCAGCATGACGGAAATGAGGAAATATTCGAAAGCATTCGAGGCATCGAGGCTCTGGGAGATGCTGCTGTCAGCCGCCCTGCTTTTTCGACTTCTGGGCGTGCCGTTCTGTTCACCGGTGGCAACATACTCCCAGCTGCTCCGCAGACACCGCAGACCAGGCGCAGGACTTCCACTGGCAGGTCTTTCTTCATTCGAGACGGCAAAGTCATAGATGCCAATAATTTCACTCCTTTCTTCTCGGTGGTTTTCTTGAAGGAGAGCGGATGCCTTTCCTGTGAACGCTACATTTTTTCCATTTGTTTTCTCAGGCTATAGCGAAATGCCGGGCCGTATTCTCTAAGCCGCATGACATGCCGGCCTGTTTTGATGTGCCGTGCGGAAAAAATATTTACTAACACAATAATAATGAAACAATGGAAATGAATTTTATCAAGGTCCGTACAGCCAAGGACCTCACTATATCTGTCATATTGATTGCAGTCGGCATCGCCCTCTTTTTCGTTAATAAAGGGCTTGGTGTGACGATAGCGGTTTGCGGCATATTCTTGCTGCTTTTCTACAAGAGCGGTTACAGATGCGAAGGCTCTGGCATCGTGCTGTCCAAGAAGGCTTTCGACGTGGCGCGTTCCTGCCGCCAGCCGTTGCTGGATTTCTTGGATGGCAAGGAAGCCGAGCCAGAAATCTCGGCCCCTGCGGAAGGCGGAGTCATAAGAATTGAAGTGTATTTCAGCAAAGTTGCCGAAATCGCTTACGTGCAGCTGTTCGATTTCTCGGACTACACCTACCAGAAGGCTACTGAAATAGTGGAACTGAAAGGAGGCAGGGCTCGGAAACTCATAGCTAAGCTCTAAGAATCCCGCTTCTTGCAACGCGGATCAAAAGGGTCATCATCTTTTTTAAATAAGCGGAACCACGACAGAGGCAGCGATGGCTTCTGAGAGGGTTCCGCTCACTGCGTTAGCTCTGGCCCCTCTTTCCGTTAGAGATCTGCTTCTGGCCGCCTCCGAATGCCGCTCGGAGAACCGTTCGTCCCAAGGTGATCTCATTCATTCTTTAACACAAGGTTTTGGACTTGCCCCATTAATTCTCATAAGTATATTACTTATCCCTTGGATCTCCCCCAGGAACGGGGAATTCGTGGCCATTGATGAAGATGACTTTCCCTTTGTGCCAGGCCCGGCTGCCCAAAAAGAAGGGAATGTGCTTAATGCACCATTCTTGCCAGGCAGGGAGTTTTTCCCGCTCGAAATCGCGGGCAATGGATTCGGCAAGCTGATCCATGGCCAGTTTCTGCCTAGCTTCCGCCAGTTCTTCGGGACTCACGTAGCCTTCGGGCATTCCCAGTTTGGAGGGTAACATCCTGTCTGCAGTACAGTAGTATCCATCCATAAAGGGTTCATTCACTATCATCATCTGCTCTTCGTATTCGTGGTCAATGTAATCCCGGATCTGGAAGAGGATGTCTATTCCAACCTGAAGGGGTTTTTCGATGCTGCCGCTGGTGATGCGTCTGAGGCTGTCGGCCTGGGTGCTGGAGATGATATTGTCGCGCTGGGCCATCTGGATGTATCGTTTGTTCTCTTGTAATAGCATCCGTTCTTTCAAGACAAGAGAATCCGTGCCTTGTGCCATAGCTGTTAAACCGAGCATAAGCAGTCCGACGGGTACAAGTATGAGATACGCCCTAATCATAAAAGCTGGTCATTAATAATCCATCTTCTTCTTCGAGCTTGAAATTGCCGATGTTTTATTGGAGTTGAGCTTGCCGAAGTTGAAGGAGACGCTGAACAGGATGGTGCGGCCCATCACGTTCCGATAGGAATCTTCCACATATTCGGCCGAGACAACCCGAGTGAGACTCCTGCGCTGATTGAGGATGTCGTTGCATTTCAGTCCCAACGTGACCGACTTTATGGTCTTGCTCAAAGTCATGTTCCAGCGGAACTCCGGTTGCCCGTATCCAGAGGTATATCCACGGAAGAAGACATATCGGGCATCCGTGCCGATTTCCCAGCCTTTATTCAATTGGAAGAGAAAATCGCCTCCGAAGTTAAAGTCCCATACGTTCATATCCGCAGCAGGGTTCATGGAATACGAGGCACGGCCATTGGAAGCATTGGCGGAGAGCGTTCCCGTAAAGAAATCTTTGTTGTACTTCAGGTTCAATCCGACACCACAATTGAAAGATTGTGTCCGGCTTTCAGCAAAGCCGCTTTCCCCACTATAGAACCTGTCTCCGGATTTATTTCCCCAAAAACCGTCCATAAACGACTTATAATCAAAATTGACGAGATTCAGCCCCGGTTGCAGCGACGTTGCCTGATACGAATAACGGTTGTCGAAACTTGCCTGGGCTGCCAGCGAAAACGTGAAGTTCTTCATCTTTCCGAATGGCTGGTTAAGCATGGCATACAAACGCGCATTGATTCCCGGCTTTTGTGCATTGACCGGCACGGCATAGCGGATGCCGGCATTGTCGAACCAGCTGGCATAAACCGTTCCGTTTCTGTCCGCATTGGCAAATGCATACACCGTCAGGAAAGTGTAGGTGGAGTAATTAACCATGTTGTAGTAGGTCATGAAGCTATGCTCTACACCGGATTTCAGATATGTGTTGCCGCTTGTGATTTGAACCGGATTGGAAATGTCCGGAACGGGAATCATCTGGCGGCTGGAAGCAGGCTTTGAAGTGGCTCCGTATTGAACCTGAAGTTGGTGGCCGTCCTTGGCAAAACTGTATGTGACTACCGGTGTGAAGAGGAAACGCCAGTCTCCCTTTCCGATGATCGAATTCACGCCAAGGAGCCTTGCATCCATGTTATCATTGTAAAGAGAAGCGCTGAGGCCAAACTTGACGGTGCTGGTATCATTGCTGAATCGCATCAGGACGCTGCCACCCTCCTGCATGAAACGGCGGTCCGTCCTGCTGGTGTAGTAATCGTCGGCATGGCCTGCTTCATCGAAAGCACTTCGGTCGCTAAAGGTTGAATTATAGACGCTGGACAGCTTCGCTTCCAAGCCCCAGCGCGCTCCAAGTGGTTCATAATAGAAAAGTTGTCCGTTCAGATTCAGTTTCTTCCCCTGATTATCGTAATCGAGCGTCTGCAGAGATTTTTCAAACTTGTTTCCGTTGGATACGCCGGCATCATAGTCCAGGCTGAATCCGAGTCTTCGCCCGGGTTTGCCCAATGCAGTTTCTGTTATGCCGATGGTACCGCTGGTAAGGAATTGTTTGTTGTCGGAGAGCGATGATGCCGAATATGTATCGGCAAGAGTAGATGAGAAGGCGTAGCTGTTGGCTGAGAAATTGATGGAATTCACATTGCTCTTCCGGAAATAAAACCGAGGAGTGAAATTAACCAGCACTTTGCCTTTCTGCTTGTAAAACTCAGCATCAAGCACAAGTTGATTTTCCACCCCTTTAGCATCGGCCCCACTCTCGGTATTAAGGTCACTGCTTCTGGGAACATAGGAGGTTCTGGAGGAACGTCGTTTGTCGTCTTTTGTCACGTGCCTGTAGTTGGCCGATACTGTGGTCTCGAAATCCTTTATTCTCTGCGTGTTGTAATTTGCACCGGCTTTTATGGCGGAGGTGAGGCCGCCGAGGTCGAAGTATTTATCATCCGGAAAACCCGATAATCCGGAGGATCCGGTTCCTTCGCCGGATGTCTGGATATTGTAGGCGTTTCCGATGAAGACGGCCTGGTCTTTTTTACCGTAAACAGTTGCCATCGCGCTGCCATCGTACAGGAATCTCGTATCTTGTGTGAGTGGATTGTCACTCTTTCCATTGATTGTGGAACCAACGCCCAGGCGGACATCGCCGAACCACCCTTCATTGTATTCCTCCTTCAGTTCCACATCCATGACCGTTTCTTTGGTAATCTCGGTACTGATGCCGCCCATTTCGGCTGATTTGCTCTCTTGGCGGGAAACTTTGATCCGTTCCACAATCTTTGCCGGTAGGTTTTTAAGCGCCATGGACGGGTCGCCAAAGAAGAAAGTTTTGCCACCGACGGTAATCCGGTCTACCTTCTCGCCGTTGACGGTAGCCGTCCCGTCCTCACTGACCTGGATGCCTGGCATCTTCTTGAGCAGGTCTTCCAGCATCGCATTTTCGCCTATGCGGAAGGAAGATGCGTTGTAAATGACGGTATCGTTCTGGATGGTGATGGGATTGCCGGCCACCGTTATGGAAGCCGCATCAATCAGTTCCGCATCTTCTTCCATACTGATGGTGCCAAGGTCCAGATCCCATCCGGGTGCCTGGTAGATGTCATAGGCCTTGGTGAAGGTCTCGTAACCCAGTAGTTCTGCGCTTAGCTGATATTTTCCCGTGATCACCTTCTCCAGGACGACCTGGCCATTCTCGTCCGACAAGGCGAAGTTCGTGATAGTCGTATCCCCTTGGGGAACCAGATACACCGTCGCATACGGAATCGGCAGCGACGTCTTTGCATCCAGCACCATCGCCTTCACCCTTACTTTCACATATTGGTATTTACGAGAAGCCTCGCTGCCCACCTGGGCACGGGAAAGAATGGAAAGCATCAGCAGGAAGACAAAGGATAAGGTTCTTTTCATATTGTGTATCATATCTATGATGCAGCAATGCAGCAAACCATTAGGAGAGTTGTGAGAATGCGTTTTATTTTCTTTTTATGGTTTTTGTAAAGTTAAATAATTTAATTCGGAATATCATAAAAAATGGATGACAAATTTCTTACATGGTCGAATACATAAAATACTGATAATTAGGTATATAGTAAAACATTAAAGCGTCTCTAACAATAAAATCTTACAGGCGCTTTAACAGAATCGCATCGTTGTGTTTATAATTCGCTAAATATCAAATAATTACACCCGAGCATTTAGGAATTTTGGGTATTCTACATTTGTGAGAAAAATCGTATCGTTAACGCCAGTTGTCTCTCATATCGTAATTCGATACAATATACATAAGATTCAATAATCTTTAGAGCATCCTCAGATATTCTTCTTTATATGGCGAGTCTAATCCCTTTATCCGTTCTTTTAGTCGGGATTTTTTTGTATATACATTTGATATCGATAACCCAAGTATAGAACCTATCATTTCTGGAGCAAAACCGACGATGCAGTAACAGATAAAACGACTCTCTTTCTTGTCAACGCCCCCTAAGTCTGCCTTCAGGTGCTTTATTATGTTGTTCAAATCCTTATTAATCTGATTTTCAAATCTCATATGCAGCCTATCATCGTCACTTATATAGGCGATAAGACTTTCCACTTTTCTGACAATGAACTCTTTTTTATCCGTTCTTTTATCTGAATACATATAGGCATTACATAATTCACCTATGGCCGAGAACTTATCCTTGTAGGTTGCCACATATGCTTTCCTCAGGTCTCTCAAGGTTTTTTCTAATTCGCCCGTGCTAATTTGGAGTGAGGTAACCTGTCCTTGAAGATCTTCGTTAGCCTCGGTCAAAAGTTTATTGGATTCTTCTCCGATTTTAAGCAGCCTCTCAACTTCTCTTTCGCGTTTGTCTCTTTTGTGCTTTTGATAGCTGAGAACAATAAGGAATATTATGCTTAATCCCAGTGCAACAAGCAGAAATTGCAATTTTAAAATACGCGCTTCTCTTTTTGATTTCTCATCCTCAGATGAGTAATAACTCTGTAAGGTCTGACCAATGGAATCTGTCAAGAGATTATCTATCAACGCCGAATTCATGGCGTTAGACTCAATGTTATACTCCAACGCTTTTTCATAATTGCCGCGATGTTGCTCAATCCGATACAACCAGTACAGAATTGTCTGCTTATGTTCTTCGTCTAACATCTTCAATTGGTTTTCAATTTGCGAGCATGTATGCTCGTCTCCAACCAGAGAAGCAGCATATGCCCACACTCCATAGTCTGTAAGAGAGAGGGGACGTTTATAATCCACCCTAAGCCTCTGTAGTAATGCTAAGGATCCCCAAGGGTCTTGTTCGGGTTGTACAACTTTTAGCCGGGCATAGTTCGACAGAAAAACGGACATCGCCACGGTGTCCTCTTTAGCCTGCTCAATTCCGACGCTAAACAAAGAATCTGCCTTTTGCCACTCCTGTCCGCTATAGTAAATAATGGCAAGCCTGCCGGAAGAAAGATTGCTATGTTTAATATCTCCCGCTTTTTCAAAGGCCTTTATCCCCTTCTTTACGTACTCCTCTTCCTTTGCCCTGTTTCTCGTCTTATTATAAATATCAGCGAAGGCCATGTATAGAAGCCCCTGCGTTTGAATATCCGTAGCGTCATCAGCATATCCCTCTCCGATAGAAAAAGTCACTGCAGCGGAATTATAATCTCTAGCATTTTCTTGGATCCTTCCAAGATAATAATATGCCTTCAATCTCTCGTCGGAAGTACCATGCCTCCGATAATAATCTACCGCAGGCATAACCACATTGACATCTGTGGTGTCAATATAATTTTTGTCAAGCGCCATAGCTTGAAGCAGAGAGTATTTCGCCTTAGCGGCTCTAGACCGCAATGACGATGTGTCAATGGATTGAATAAGGACAAGGGCGCTATCGGGACGTTCTCCCATTAAAGACCCAGCCGTATCCAATTTCGCAATCTGGCTCCGGTTATAGCAGGAAGATACAGTAAAGTTCAAAAGCATGAAGAAAAGACATCTCACAGTCAATACAGAAGTATGCCTTGCGATTAATTTTCCACACATGTATATAATTTTCTATTTCAAACAATTATCTATCGCAAAATTAGTAAAAACGATTTAAATCCACATGCAAAACCGCGATTATTATCCTCTTAGCTAAATACATCGCTTGATTTACTGTTTAAATCACAACATTAACAGATACTAGCGCCGAATATCCATAGGCAATCTCGTATTGATACTTCAATCATCCCATTAATTCCGTCAACCCATCAGATGATGTTAACTTCTATGGCCGATAAGAGCAGTGGTCAATGAAGGATGCTTTTAGAAACGGAGGACTCATAGTGGAAACAAATTCGCAGGCCCATGGGATGCGGAAGAATTTATTATGCATATATTTGTCTTTGGAAAAGACAGATGCATGAAAAAGGAATATTATGAATTGGCCTCAGTGCTTTATTCCGTCAGGGACAACCTGGAGAAAGTTTTCCCAGGTAGCATCTGGGTTGCTGCCGAGATAGCCCGTATCAACGTCCGGCAGAACGGGCATTGCTATTTGGAACTTTCCCAGCAGGAAAACGGACGTCAGGTTGCCCAGGCCAAGGGTACTATCTGGCGCTCGCGGTGGATGCTCCTCGAACCTTATTTCAGGAGCGTCACTGGAACGACTCTGGATGCCGGAATGAAGGTTCTTGTAAAGGCGATGGTGCGCTTTCATGAGGTGTATGGTTTTTCGCTGGACATAGAGGACATAGATCCGCAGTTCACCCTCGGCGAGAAAGAATTGCGCCGCCAGCAGACGATCGAAAGGCTTACCAAGGAGGGGCTCATGAATATGCAGAAGCAGCTAACCCTTCCGTTCCTGCCGTACAGGCTCGCCGTTATTTCCTCTCCTAATGCCGCAGGCTATGGCGACTTCACAGAGCATCTGCTGAAAAATGAATATGGTTACGTCTTCGAGCTCCACCTTTTTGACGCTCTCATGCAGGGTTCGGAGGCGGTGAGTTCAATTGTGGCGGCAATTACTGAAATTTCAGCATCCGAGCTTAGTTACGATGCAATTCTGATTCTTCGTGGGGGAGGGAGCGAGCTTGACTTGGCTTGCTACGATGACTACGATCTGGCTGCCGCCATAGCCTGGTGCCACATTCCTGTGTTGACCGCAGTGGGACATGAGCAGGATTTCCACATTGCCGACATGGTGGCTTTCGATTATGTGAAGACCCCAACGGCTCTGGCCGACTATTTTCTCTCGATTTACGAATCTGAGGATGAGAAACTAAGCGGCTACGAGCAGAGGCTTGCCCTAGCGTTCGGGAACCGAATCTCATCTATGAATTCCAAGCTGGACAACTTCTCGCTCCGCATTCGACATTCTGCAGCTAGCCGTATCCAGAATGCTTCACACAATATGGATATGACACAAACTGCGCTGAAAAACTCCGTGCGGATGCGCCTGGAGGCCCAGTTCCATGGAATCGACCGCATGTCTGACAAGATCCTGCACGGCCTTACCAGCCGAATCTCTTCTTCCGAACAAGCTCTGGACAGGGTTGAAAACCGCATCGACCGTAAGGCTGAGAGCGTTCTTACGAGTGCTTCCAGCCATATAGATAAGATTGTTCTGTTGATAAACAGGCGAGTAGATAAGATTTTAGCCGATGCGGCATCGCGTCTTATTACCATTGAGACACGGATTTCAAGCACTGACCCTCGGAGGGTGCTACAGCGGGGTTTCGTACTGGCGCTGGACTTCAACGGAGTGAAAATATCCTCGGCCACCCACTCTCGGGTAGGGGACAGGGTGCAGATGATGTTCGCCGACGGAACGCTAAAGTGCGGCGTGCTGGACATCGATAGGCATTCCAACCTGCCAGACGAGGAAGAATCTGCCAAGGCAAACGCAGAAGGTGCCTGATGCGAGGACGACTTCTGATGAATATGAAATATCAACAAAATTTTAAATGAATATGCCAACAGAAAAATTCGACTACTCTAAAGCCGTGGCTGAACTGGATCAGATAGCTGCCAAGGTGGAGGATCCCGAGACCAGCCTAGACGACATAGGAACCCTCGTCAAGCGCTCCAAAGAACTCATCGCGCAGTGCAGGCAGTACCTCCGCTCCGTCCGCGAGTCAATCGAAGACAACGACGACCACCTTAGGCTTGCGGACTAGACACAATATTGCTCTGAAGTTACAACCACATGCTGACAGTCCAGACAGGACAATAGTATGCCTGAAAATCGTTGGGAATGGCGATGGGCTTCTGGGGTGGTTGATTTGATGGTGAGTTCGGCTTACCCCATTTTGAAAACCTATGTCGGGAACACCCAACCGTTATTTAGGCTAGCTAATGGCACAGAGTGTTCCCGACTATTTTAAATAATATGCCGCAGTGGGTGGCAATGCCTTGTCGATGTGAGAATCGTATCTGGCGAGGGAGAGCAAACGATACCGTAAGCCAATGATGCCTAGTCGATACGGAAGGCTGCGATTTGTGCGTTGAGGCGGTCTAGGATGCCGATTTTTACTTTATAGAGATCATCGGATATGTCGGCCTTGTAGTAGTGCGGGTTAATGAGCCTCCGCTCTGACGGGCTGAAATGAGACAGAGTGGCATCGTAGAAGGCTTTTTTCTCCAGCAAGGTGTGCTGCGGAGCGCAGCGTTCACCGTTCTTTATAATCTGCTCCTGTAATGTTCTCCACGAATACGAGCCAGCATCGAAAGTCTTGTGCTTGAAATGATCATTCTCGTCGTAAATCGTGAACGCCTCTCCTTCCTCTATCTTTCGGGCGATCGAATCCCCTCGCAGGCAGGTGACATCGGCCTTGTAAATGTCGCCTAGGTCTGGATCGTGTTTCGTGATTCTGTAAGTAATCTGGAAGCCTGGATTAATTAGCTTGATCGTGTCCTCTGAACGTTTCAGGACAGGCTCTCCATCAATTTGCACCAATTTGTACACGTTGCCGAAGCATGGAGCCGCCTTGCTGGTGGCGATAGCGTCACCTACGCCGTAAGAGTCGATGCGGGCTCCCTGAATCTCAAGGTCAGTGATCAGATACTCGTCCAAAGAATTGGTAGCGAAGATTTTGCAATTCTTCATGCCATGGTCGTCCAGAATCTTGCGCACCTTGATGGAAAGGTAGGCGAGGTCTCCGCTGTCGAGGCGTATTCCGTATCCGCCAGGATAGCTGTCGTCGATCCCACACTTTCGGAATGCACGTATGGCATTCAGGATTCCGCACCTGAGAGTGTCGTAAGTGTCTATGAGAAGTATCAAGTTTTCTCCCATGTGAGTGTTGATGTAATCCACGAATGCCTTGTGTTCGCCCTCAACGGTGCTGCCGTAGGATGTGACGAAGCTATGCGCCATCGTGCCTGTTGAGGGAACGCCGTTCATTACGCCAGTCAAGATATTTGATGAGCTTGCGCAGCCAGCGATTATTGCGGCCTTTGCCCCGAAAGTCGCTGCCCAAGGTCCGTGAGCACGGCGGGAACCGAACTCGCTTACGGGACGCTTAGTGGCTCTGCAGACTCGTGAGGCCTTGGTAGCCACAGCCATTTGGTGGTTCATTATGCACAGCAGCGGAGTCTCCAGCACCTGCGCTTCTATCAGTGGCCCTTCCACCGTAACTATTGGCTGGTTAGGGAAAGCTATATCGCCTTCTCTCATGGCATAGACGTTTCCTGTGAACTTCATGTCAGAGAGATACTTGCGAAACTCGGCGTAATCGTCACCTGGCAGGAACTTCTCAAAGAAGCCAGGCTCTGCATTCCCTAGGTTCTTCACGCACTCGATGACTTCTTCGGTTCCGCTCACTACTGCCCAGTTATTGTTTTCTGGCGCAGTGCGGTAGAACATATTAAAAATGGCGATTTTATCCTTTTTGCCAGTCTCGTAGAATGACTTTCCCATCGTATACTGGTACTTGTCGGAGCAATAAGAAAAATTAAGCATATTCATTGATTATTAATATTTTTTATTACTAGTTCAAGAATCCTTTTCTCTGAGGCATCGTCTCCAGAAGCAACCAAGGAAATATCTGGCAGTTCAGGACCGGCATCGCTGTGCAGCAATCCTCTCGGTTCCATTACGTTGTGTAGCTGCCTTGCCACTGCAGGTGCAGGGTCGATGATTTCGACTGAAGGTCCTGCGATTCGG
This sequence comes from Bacteroidales bacterium, assembly GCA_028724885.1. Lineage (GTDB taxonomy): Bacteria > Bacteroidota > Bacteroidia > Bacteroidales > UBA932 > Cryptobacteroides. The sequence goes on from JAQYTJ010000045.1 coordinate 33,065, forward strand.
CTGATTGGTGCAATCAAGAACGGGTAGTGAGTACAGCCAAGCACGATTCGGTCTGCGCCTTCGTCCAGAAGAGGAAGAAGGCTGGCACGCACGATTTTTTCGGCTACTGGACCATCTAAGATGCCTTTTTCCACTAGCTCGACGAAACCAACCCCGACATGCTCTACGATTTTCACGTCACTCTCGTATATTCCTTTGTTATTCAGGTATTTGGACGCTTTGAGCGTGCCAGCGGTCGCTAGCACTCCGATTACACCGCTCTTTGAACTCAGAGCCGCTGGCTTCACTGCAGGCTCCATCCCTATGAAAGGCACACCGGAATATTCCTTCCTTAAAGTAGAAATAGCTGCTCCGGTGGCAGTGTTACAGGCGATTACAATGATGTCCGCCCCACAGCTCATTAGATATTCGGTGATTATCCTACCTCTCTGCCGAATGAACTCTGGAGTCTTTTCTCCATAAGGGCAGAAAGCATTGTCGGCAAAGTAGACGTATTTTTCCCTAGGCAGTATTTTCAATATCTCCCTGAGAACGGACAGCCCTCCTGAGCCTGAGTCGTAAATGCCTATCATAGAATTGCAAAATCAAACAAAGATAAGGAATTCAGCTGATATAATTGAATGAATATGCGGGAAATTGCTTTCTAGCACATCAATTCGCTTCTTTTTGTGGCTTGACATCTCCTCGATCGACGACGACTTCGTAGCCGATGCCAGATACTTCTTTTTTAAGAATGTCCAGTCCCGATGCCGACTCTGCTCCTAGCGAGGCCTTGTGGTCATATAATGAGTATAGCGTCCTTACGCTGGCTGGGGACAGGTTTGGCATTAGCACGTTTGCTCCTGCTTCAAGCCCAAGCAGCCTACCTTGTGGCGAGATACTGCCGAGAGAGGTGGTGGATGGAATCAATGAATATTGGAACATGAGCCTGAGCATTGAAATGAGGTTCAGAGTCCTCGTTAAAGAGCCTGCCGGCATGTGTGCGAACGGCGTGCCTCGCGCAGGGATGAAAGGCCCAATCCCTATCATGTCCGGCTGAAGCTCCTGAAGGAATCGCAGGTCAGAGACCAGGTTGTCGAGTGTCTGGAATGGAGAACCTACCATGAAGCCGGAGCCGACCTGATAGCCTATGTCTTTGAGGTCCCAGAGACACCGCTTGCGATTCTCAAGGCTCATTGAAGCTGGATGCAGGAGTGCGTAGTGTCCTGGGGATGCCGTCTCGTGGCGCAGCAGATAGCGCTCAGCGCCAGCATTGAAATAGGCCTGATACGAAGCACGAGGTTTTTCCCCGATGGAAAGGGTTACGGCGCAATCGGGGTGCGAGGATTTTATCGAATATATTATATTGCAAAGCGTCTCGTCGGAATATTCGTTATCCTCTCCGCTTTGGAGCACGAAGGTTCGCAGGCCAAGCTTATATCCCTCGTTGCAGCAGTTCAAGATGTCGCTCTGCCCTAATTGATAGCGCCGCAGACCTTTTTGAGCTGCCCTTATGCCGCAGTAGAAGCAGTTGTTCCTGCAATGATTTGAAAATTCTATCAGTCCTCGCACGTAAATTGCGTTTCCATAATGCTCCTTACGGCGAGCGACGGCAGCTTCTTTAAGGCGTTCATTATAGCGAAGGTCCATGAGCGCTTTCAATTCTTCATTGGAAACGTCCCCGGTTAGGAATAATCTGTCAATCGTTGCTTTCATGCTTCGCAAAGATAACAATTCGTTCATATTGATGCCGAATAACTTTAAAAATGTTTGATTTAAAATGCAATTTTGATAAATTTGCAATAAGCATAATCAATGACGCAATGCCAGCATATAATCCAAAGTCAAAACACGCAGAGGAATTTATCTGCGACGAAGAAATCCAAGAGACACTTGAATATGCCGCTAGGAACAAGAGCAACCGTGTATTAATAGAATCTATCTTGAACAAGGCTGCCGGAATAAAAGGCCTTAATCACAGGGAGGCTGCAGTATTGATGGATTGCGACTTGCCTGACATGAACGAACGCATCCATGATCTGGCAAGGGAAATCAAAAAGGCTTTTTACGGTAATAGAATCGTGCTTTTTGCCCCACTGTACCTTTCTAACTATTGCATAAACGGGTGCGTCTATTGCCCTTACCATGGGAAAAACAAATCAATCCCTCGCAGGAAACTTTCAATGGAAGAAATAGCAGCCGAGGTGCTAGCCCTTGAAAATATGGGGCACAAGAGGCTGGCGGTTGAGTGCGGAGAACACCCGATTTACAATCCTATAGAATATGTGCTCGATGCCATAAAGACTATATACGCAACGAAAACCGATCATGGCTCGATTCGCAGGGTGAACGTCAACATAGCTGCCACCACGGTGGAAAACTATCGAAGGCTTCATGAGGCTGGAATCGGCACGTACATCTTATTTCAGGAGACTTACGACAAGAAGAATTACGAAACCCTTCACCCTACCGGACCGAAGAGCGATTACTGCTATCATACCGAGGCCATGGACAGGGCTCAGATGGGTGGCTGTGACGACGTGGGCTGTGGGGTGCTCTATGGTTTGAACAGCTACCGTTACGAGCTGGTTGGACAGCTGATGCACGCCGAACACTTGGAGGCTCGTTTCGGAGTAGGACCGCACACAATCAGCGTGCCTCGTCTCTGTCCCGCCGATGACATTGACCTCAAGGATTTTCCGAATATCCTTCCCGACGACATTTTCTGCAAGATAATCGCCGTCATAAGGATATCGGCTCCTTACACGGGAATGATAATATCTACGCGGGAGTCTCGCAACGTGCGAGAGAGGGTGCTTGACCTGGGAATATCCCAGATCAGCGGAGCTTCGAGGACTTCTGTGGGCGGCTACACCACTCCTGAGCGCCATGATGAGACCGCACAGTTTGACGTGCATGACCAGCGAACCCTTGACGAGGTCGTCTCCTGGCTGCTGGCCCTGGGATATATTCCTTCTTTCTGCACAGCCTGTTACCGCGCAGGGCGCACGGGCGATCGCTTCATGCATCTTGTGAAGGCCGGAAAAATCCATCACTGCTGCACGCCGAATGCGCTTCTGACCCTAGAGGAATATCTCACCGACTATGCTGGGGAGGCAACGCGCAAGCTCGGGCAAGAAATGGTGGATGCCGAGATAGAAAAGTTGCCTGAGCTGGTCAAAGACAAAGCAAAGGAATATCTCCGACGCATTCGTGGCGGAGAGAGAGATTTCAGATTTTAAACGAATATGCCGACGTCATCATCGGAGAGGCTGCGCATAGCATTCTTCGGCAGGAGAAATGCCGGAAAGTCATCGCTAGTGAATGCGATTGCCGGCCAGGCAGTGTCCATTGTGTCAGATGTGCCTGGCACTACGACCGATCCTGTCCGGAAGGCGATCGAGTTACCGGATCTGGGGGCATGCGTGCTGATTGACACGGCAGGCATGGATGATGCCGGGGAGCTTGGCAGCCTGAGGGCGGAGGCATCCAGAAAACTTTTGGCCGAGGCCGACATAGCGGTAATGGTCTGCGATGCCACTTCCAATGAATATGTTTTAGAGGCCTCTTGCGCAAATGCTTTGAAGGCTTCAGGCAAGCCTTTCCTAGCTGTCCTCAATAAAATCGACGACCTCGCTCCCGAAGCGCTTTCTGCTGCAAGAAAAGAGGCCGTTAAGTCATTTGGCGTAGATCCTGTCGAAGTCAGTGCTACGAAACATTTAGGAATAGATAATCTTCTGAAGGCTTTGCTGGAAAAGGCTCCGCAAGATTTCGGTGGGCGAACGATTCTGGGTAATCTGGTGCGGCTAGGCGACATTGTCGTGCTTGTGATGCCTCAGGACAGGGAGGCACCGAAAAGCAGGCTCATCATGCCTCAGGCGCAGGTTCTGCGTGAGTTGCTCGACCTTCATTGCATCGCTGTTTCCTGTGTGCCGGAAGAGTTCTCGAAGACGCTCTCTTCCCTCTGCGTCCTGCCGGATTTGGTGATCACCGATTCGTCAGCCTTCAAGCAAATCGCCCCGCAATGCCCTCCTGAAGTGCGTCTGACTTCGTTTTCTGTGCTGATGGCGGCCTATAAAGGAGACATTGACTATTTCATCGAGGGTGCCAAATCTATAAACAGACTGAAACCCGGGTCGAAAATCCTGATCGCAGAAGCCTGCTCTCACGTCCCTATTACGGAAGACATCGGAAGGGAGAAGATTCCTGAGATGCTTCGAGGGCGTTTCGGAGATGACCTCGGCATAGAAATCGTTTCCGGAAATGACTTCCCTGAAGACTTGACGCCATATTCATTGATCATCCATTGCGGGGCATGCGTCTTTGGCAGGCGGCAGATGGTTTCCCGCATCGAATCGGCCAAGGCCCAGCACATTCCCATGACCAACTACGGTATATTCCTAGCCCATCACCTCGGCATCCTCGGGAAGATGACATACTAAGATGGAAGGTATCCGTACGCTCGGTGATATGGCGGAATAGAAAAGAGGGCATGCCTGCGTGACATGCCCTCGGGTTTACTCAAAACCAAAAAAAGACCAACAGCCATAAGTAGGCCATAAGCCTAGTCATCTTGAATCCCTTCTAGGATTTTGCGGACGTTCTGCGGTTCCATTCTGCCGTAGACCTTCTTGCCTATCATCATCACTGGAGCGAGTCCGCAGGCACCGACACAGCGCAGGCAGTCCAGAGAGAATTTCCCGTCAGGGGTAGTCTCTCCCACATCTATGCCGATTACTCTTTTTATTTCTTCTAGGATTTTTTCTGAACCCCTCACGTAGCAGGCTGTGCCAAGGCAGACGGAGATGGGATGCCTGCCCTTAGGAATCATCGTGAAGAATGAGTAGAACGTCACCACTCCATAGACCTGAGTGGCAGGTATGCCGAGTTGAGCGGCAATCACTCTCTGCATGGGCTCAGGAAGGTAGCCGTAAGTGTTCTGGCACTCGTGCAGGACATTGATCAGCTCACCTGGCTTGTTTCCGTGCTTCTCGCAAATCGCTTCGACTTGCTTCACGACTTCAGGAGATAATTTGAAATCTGACATATTCATAGAATTTTACCAGGTCATTTTAATGCTTTTGTCAATGTAATGCGTGTGCAGCAGCTCTTCGGATCGCTCGCTGAGCGGAGCTCCTAGATATTCCTCGTAGAGCTTCTGGATGTCTGGATTCTCGTGGCTCTTGCGGATAGGCTTGTGCTCGTCTTCTGAATATAACGCCTTCTGGCGAGCCTTCAGAACTTCTACTTGACCATGATGATAAGGTTGGCCTCCGCCGCCTACGCAACCTCCAGGGCATGCCATGACCTCGACCACGTGGTAGTCTAGCTGCCCGGAGCGCAGCATGTTCATAATTCTGCGAGCGTTGCCGAGAGTGTGAGCTACGCAGACCTTGAGTGGGAAACCGTTCAAATCTATTGTAGCCTCTCGTATGCCATCCATGCCTCGTACTTCCGAGAACTCGATTCTCGGCAAAGGCTTGCCAGAGTATTCCTCGTATACTGTCCTGAGGGCGGCTTCGAGGACTCCGCCCGTTGTCCCGAAAATGGCTCCAGCTCCGGTTGACTCGCCTAGCGGCTTATCGAAATCGGAATCCGGCAGGCCGGCGAAGCCAATGTTGGCTCGCTTTAATATTCTGGCAAGCTCGCGTGTTGAAATCGAATAGTCAACGTCTGGAAGCCCACCGTGTTTCAGCTCTTCACGCGTGACTTCATATTTCTTGGCAAGGCAAGGCATTATGGACACCACGACCAATTTTTCTCTCGGAATGCCCATCTTCTCTGCCCAGTAGCTCTTGGCGATGGCGCCGAACATCGCCTGAGGCGAACGAGCCGTGGACGGGTAGTCAAGCAGATCCGGAAACTCGTGCTCGTAGAAGTTGACCCAGCCTGGGCAGCATGATGTCATGATAGGCAGCTTAACGCTCTTGTCCCCAGCCATGTGCCTCTTAAGCCTGTCCAGAATCTCATAGCCTTCCTCCATTATAGTAAGGTCTGCAGCGAAATCGGTGTCGAAAACGTAATTGAATCCAAGTTCTCGCAGGGCGGTGGCGAGCTTTCCTGTGACAAGAGTGCCGGCTGTCATTCCGAATTCTTCACCCAGGGCGGCGCGCACCGCTGGAGCAGGCTGAGCGATGACGATCTTGTCCGGATTGCGAAGATCGTCCATCAGCTGGTCGGTGTTGTCGTGTTCTGTTAGTGCTCCTGTAGGGCATACAGCAACGCACTGTCCGCAGCTTGTGCAGTTCGTATCCTTAAGCATCTTGTCGAAGGACGGAGCAATCGTGGTGTCAAAGCCCCTGCGCACTGCGCCAAGGGCACCAACCGTCTGGACATCGTTGCACATAGTCTCGCAACGACGGCAATATATGCACTTGTCCATATTCCTTGTTATCGAGCAAGTGAGTTCTCTCTTGCGCTGCGAAAGTGCTCCGTCCTTGAAAGGCATTACAGTGATATTCAGCCTGGTGATTAAAGCCTGCAATTCACATTCCCCGCATTTAGGGCAGGTAAGGCAGTCGTTAGGATGATCCGACAGAATCAGCTCGGCGATTGTCTTGCGAGCCTTTATGACTCTCATAGAGTTTGTGCTCACGACCATGTCCGGCATGCATTTCGTCTCGCATGCAGGAGCTAGGTTGCGGCGGCCTTGAACCTCCACCACGCAGAGCCGGCAAGAGGCAGGACGGTTCTGAACGCATGTCCCTCTCAGGTTGAGGTGGCAAAGAGTCGGAATATTGATTCCTATTGATGCAGCTGCCTCAAGAATCATCGTCCCCTTCGGAACGGAGACCTCGTGATTGTCTATTTTCAGATTTATATTTTCCATGGCATATTCATTAAAAGACAGAGATTGCTCCGAAATGGCATCTGGACATGCACATTCCGCACCTTATGCACTCGTAAGGATTGATCACGTGAGGCTTACGCACAGTTCCCATTATGGCCGAGGCAGGGCAGTCCTTGGCACACAGTCCGCAGCCTTTGCACTTGGCAGGGTCTATCGTATATGTCAGAAGGGCCTTGCACTTCTTCGAGCGACACTTGCGGTTCTTCACGTGCTCTACATATTCGTCGTAGAAATTATTGATCGTGGAGAGAACTGGGTTCGGGGAAGTTTGCCCGAGTCCGCAAAGAGCGGTGTCTTTGATGACGGTAGCCAAGTCTTTCAGTCTCTGCAAGTCAGCCATTTCCCCATTGCCTTCGGTGATTCTGGTTAATATCTCAAGCATCCTTTTGTTGCCGATTCGGCAAGGAGTGCATTTGCCGCAGGATTCGCCAACCGTAAATTCCAGATAGAATTTAGCGACTGAAACCATGCAGTCATCTTCGTCCATCACGATCATTCCGCCTGAGCCCATCATTGAGCCTGCCGCAGTAAGGCTTTCGTAATCGATTGGAATGTCGAGGTGTTTCTCAGTCAAGCAGCCGCCTGATGGACCTCCAGTTTGCACGGCCTTGAATTTCTTGCCGTTTTTAACGCCTCCGCCTATGTCATAGATTATTTCCCTGAGCGTGGTACCCATCGGCACCTCTATAAGACCCACATTGTTGATTTTTCCGGCGAGGGCGAACACCTTCGTGCCTTTGGATTTTTCTGTGCCGATGGAGGAGAACCATTCGGCACCCTTGGTTAATATTATAGGAATATTCGCCAGCGTCTCGACGTTGTTCACGTTGGTAGGCTTGCCCAAGTATCCCGATTCTGCAGGGAAAGGCGGCTTGAGCGTCGGTTCGCCTCGCTTGCCTTCCATCGAGTGGATGAGGGCGGTCTCCTCTCCGCAGACGAACGCTCCTGCGCCGTAGCGGATTTCTATGTCGAAGTCGAAGCCTGTTCCAAGAATATCCTTGCCCAAGAAACCATATTCACGAGCTTGATCTATGGCGACTTGGATTCTATGTACCGCTAAAGGATACTCTGCCCTTATGTAGATTAGGCCGTTGTGAGAGCCGATGCAGTAACCGCAGATGGTCATGGCCTCGACAATTGAATTCGGGTCGCCTTCCATTATTGATCGGTCCATGAATGCCCCAGGGTCTCCCTCGTCAGCGTTGCAGACGACATATTTCTCATCTGACTGATAGCTCCTTGAGAATTCCCATTTCTTGCCAGTAGGGAAGCCGGCACCTCCACGGCCGCGAAGACCGGATGCCTTCACTTTCTCTATCACCTCTTCAGGCGTCGATTTCGTTAGCGCATCAGCAAGGGCTTGGTAGCCGTCTCGCGCAATATATTCCTCAATGTTTTCCGGATCTATGAATCCGCAGTTTCGCAGGGCGATTCGAATCTGCTTTCCGTAGAAGTTCATGTGTTTCGAGTCGCTGATGTGCCTGAGGGTCTTCGGGTCCATGTAGAGCAGACGTTCTACCTTATTTCCTTTGACTATGTGTTCCCTGACTATTTCTTCTGCGTCGTCGGGAGTGACTTGGGTGTAGAAAGTATTGTCTGGAATGATCTTGACTATAGGTCCTTTCTCGCAGAAGCCGAAGCATCCGGTAGTTATGACATCCACTTTGTCCGCTATTCCGTGCTCATTGATGGAAGCTTGAAGGTTCTCGGCGATGAGAGCGCTTTCAGATGCTTTGCATCCTGTTCCGCCGCAGCAGAGGATCTGAATATGCTCGGTGCCTTTATCAAGTCCGCAGCTCTCCTCGCTGACAATGGCATTGCATTTCTCTCTCAGTGAGAGCCTTCCCTCCGCCCTTCGTCTGATGACCATGAAATCATCTACGGATTTTGTTCTCATAAATTTGTAGGGTGTGTTATTAATTATATATTCCAGTAGCAATGGAAAAGGTCATGATGCTAGCTCAAGACTTTTTCTGCCGCTAATATAGCAAAATAAAACTATTTCCAAGAAAATTCATAGAAATTGTTAATGATAAAACCTTATATAGTTAAATATTATTAGATGTAAATCGAGGCGGATGATTGGAAAATCTTTTGTGGGATATTGACAAAAGCTGTATATTCGTAACCTATTCTTGTTCTTAAGAAATTATAATTGATGCAATATGAATATTGCTTTGCTCACAGCAGCTGTCTTCTTATCTATCTCGCCATTGCCTGATGGCGAAATTTATGATACCCTATGCACCAGCGTCGTGACATCTTCTGTGAAGCAGGCATTGCCGCTGGAGCGTCTTGCCACGCCTGTCACTACCATATTTCTGAAAGACATTGACAGGAAAGGCTTCGCTGCCCCTAAGGATTTCTCTGCTGAAATCCCGAATTTCATGATTCCGGACTACGGATCGTCCATGACATCTTCTGTCTATATGCGAGGCTTCGGTTCCAGAATTGACAATCCGGTCATCGGCCTTTACATTGATGACGTGCCGGTGCTGAACAAGAACAATTACGATTTCATTCTTCTGGATATTCGTAAAATGGATCTTTTCAGAGGTCCTCAAGGCACCCTTTATGGGCGGAACTCTTTATGTGGGGTGATGGCAGTGAGTACGCTCTCCCCTGAATATGTCCAAGGCGGCAGGGCAAGGCTGAGCTACGGCTCTGGCGGCGCTCTAAATGCCTCAGGGTCTTGGTATAAGGGAAAATTCGGCATCGTGGCGGCCTTCAAGCACACAGATGGATTCTTTATCAATGAATATGACGACGATAAGTGCGATTGGGGCAATGACTTCTATATTAGAGGGAGGTACGTGTCATACCTTAGTAATATATTGCATTTTGACCATAGCACAACAGTTTCGTATTTGAATCAAGGCGGATACCCTTACAAACAGCTCATTGATGGTGAGTTGAGGCCTATCAGCTACAACGATGACTGCGGTTACGAGAGGCTGAGCATCACTGATGCCACTAAGCTCACGTTCAGTCTTGAGAAATTCATGCTGAATTCTATTTCAAGCTTGCAAATCCTCAGCGATAGGATGGATATGGATCAGGACTTCACCAGAGCCTCAATGTTCACCCTCATGCAGATGCAACACGAATATGCTGGCACGCAGGAAGTTACTCTCAGGCCAAGCAATCATCCTGATTGGTGGGACAGCCAGAGCGGTTATTTTGGGTTTGTGAGACTGAATAACATGGATGCGCCAGTGACTTTCAGGCGCGACGGCATCCAGACGCTGATCCTAGATAATGCGAATGCGCATATCCCTTCGCAGGTAGGGCAGCTGGCAATCTCCGACGACAGTTTCCCAATAGCGGACGACTTCGACATCTGGACAGTCAATCAGGCACTCTATCATGAGTCATATTTCACGCTCGGAAGATGGCTGATGACGGCAGGCGTCCGTCTGGACTGGGAGTGGAACCACATGAAATATGACAGCAGAGCCACCTTGCACTATGCTTTCCCGCCTTTAGTTTCTGAATACAGAAAATTCACTTCGGTCTATGATGGTAGGATTCGTAATTCTTACTGGCAGTTCCTGCCGAAAATTTCCGCCATCTACGACACTCGTTTCGGCCTGAAATTTTTCGGAAGTATTGCGAAAGGTTATAAATCAGGCGGATTCAACACGCAGATATTCTCCGACATCCTACAGAACAAGCTGATGACGGGAGTGATGAACGACATGGGCGTGCATCTTGATGGGGAAGACAAAAATGCTGTTACGGTGAAGAACACTGTCTACAAGCCAGAGACTAGCCTCGATTATGAGATTGGTTTTCGTTACGGGTTCAGTTCCAAGAGTGGCCATAAGGTAAATGTTTCGGCTTCTTTCTTTTACATAGACGCGGAGAATCAGCAGATTACGGTGTTTCCTGCAGGAAAGTCCACTGGCCGGATGATGGCCAATGTCGGGCAGTCCTACAGTTGTGGCGTTGAGAGCGAGGCTTCCTGGAGCTATAAGGGCCTGTCGCTAAATGCTTCGTATGGCTACACCAACGCCGAGTTCACTGAATATGACGACGGCAATGACGATTACAAAGGGAATCATATTCCTTATTCTCCAGAACAGACCCTTTCGCTGCGAGGCAGCTACAGAGTGGATTTCAAAAAAGGAATAATGAGGGGCATGGAAATAGGAGCTGAATATACTGGCGTTGGCAGAATTTGGTGGAATGAGTCCAACACTCTCTCGCAGGGCTGGTACGGCATCCTTGCGGCAAACGTGAACTTCGACTTCGGAATATTCAGCATATTCGCCAGAGGAGACAACCTTACTGGCGAAGACTACTGCACGTTCTATTTCAAATCCGTCGGCAACGAATTCATGCAGAGAAGTAAGCCTGTCAGATTCAATGTCGGCATCAACTTAGACTTTTAACAATTAATTTTTTATGAATATGTTAAACAATAAATTATTTTGCCGGCCTATGTCGGTCATTGCCTTCATGGCAGCAATCTTCGTTTCAGCAACAACCATCTCTTGCACGAAAGACGATGACGATAAAGACAAAGATGTAGTTGAAGCAGAGACTTTCTCTGGAAAACTGACTGTAACTTTCAAGGGTTCAGATTATACGACTGACAATATCAAGGTAAAGGTTACAGATGTCGTATTTTCCAATTCAGATAGGAAGGAAGGCACGCTGAGCCTGAATTTTGAAAAAGTGAAATTCGTTCCTAAGATGCCTGTGTCGCTTGACATCACTGTTCCTGGAGTGACCTTCAAAATCATTTCTAGAGGCAAAGCTGAAATCTACGGAAACGGCATCGTGCCTCTGAGCGGAGGAAAGGGATATGAAATGTACACCGTGACCGGACTAACCGGCAAGATAACCGATGAGAATGATAGCTCTAGCGCAGACGACAGCATTTCTTTCAGTCTGAAATTCGGTGAGTACCCTACGTCATATTCAGGCGTGGAATCAGATTGAGATATATTCATTGGCATGTAAATAGCTAATGTTCTTTCTGTTGCGGAAGTGCAGCATTTATGAATATATCGCTTAACATGAAAATATTCAAGAACTTCATAATTGCCGCGGCAACGTTTGGCGCGGCAATTTTTTTTGTGGCTTGCGATGACGATGACGATTTTAAAATAGACAGCCGCGAAAAGGAGGTAAGTACACAGGTTGAGGTGTCTGCCGTGACGAAGAAGGTGGACCAGTTTGCCATCGACGTCCTAAAAACGTACTATCTCTGGAACAAAGAGATAGCAGGTGACATAAAGCGGTTGAATCCAGACACTTGCACGACGCCCATCGCAGTCGTGAGTGACATCATCTATAGAGAGAATGGCAAGGAGGTTGATAAGTGGACTGTGCTCATGGAGAGGCTCAGTGACATGGAGTCTTCGGTGCAAGGCAATTCTACTACGTTCGGAATGGACTTCGCAGTTGGAACCATATCCAATAAGCAAGGAGAGTATTTTCTTCTAGTTACCTATGTATTCAAGGACGGCCCAGCCGCTAAAGCTGGAATCAGTAGGGGAGACATAATCATCGACTATGGGGGTCAGGCAATCACCGGCAGTAACGTTTATGACATTTTCAACAAGACTTCCCTCTCGTTTGGAGTCACAGGATTGACTTCTGATGGCTATCTAGATTCAGACAATGTGAAAGAGATTCCGCTCACGGCGGTAACAATGTACGAGGACCCGATCCTGATGACAAAGACTTTCGACGTGAATGGGGATAAGGTTGGCTACATGGTCTACAATTCCTTCGACCTTAAGTCTGCGCAAGCTCTGTGCGATTCTTGCCGGAAACTTAAGTCTGCCGGCATCGGGAAGCTGATACTTGACCTTCGCTATAACGGCGGCGGCTATGTTTTCACGGAAGATGTCCTGGCATCGCTCATTGCCCCTTGGCAGAATGTCTCTGGCAAAGATATTTTCCAGAAGAATGTCTACAATGAAATTCTCACTGAATCTTTCAAGAAGAGTGGGTACGATCTCAATGAATATTTCTCTTCGCAGAACTCGACCACCATTAATGGCAAGGGGGTTACGGTAGACGTGACTGATGCAAATCTGAACTTGAAGGATCTGTACGTGATTACGACAGGCAATACTGCTTCGGCTTCCGAAGGACTGATAATCGGCCTGCAGCCTTACATGAATGTCAGCCTGTATGGCGAGACGACTTTCGGCAAATTCTGCTCCGGGTGGATGTTAGCTCCTGAAGATGTCTATGAGAGCTCATCCGACTATTCTTTGATAAAAGAGTGGGGTATGTACGTCATGGTCGGTAAATTCACGAACGCCAATGACGAGAATGATGCCTATCCTGCAGGAATATCCCCGAAGATCAATGTCAAGGACGATCCTTCTGACGGATGCCAGTTAGGAGACGAAAACGAGACCATGCTCAAGGCCGTCCTGAAGGATATGGGTAAGAAATACCCAGTTACCACGTCGACGAGGTCTCCTGCCATGAAGTATGAGGTGAGTCATATTGACCATCGTCCTTCGGGACTTTCTATCAAGTCGATTCCTGGCAAGGTTGCGTCCCTTCGGTAAATCTTCTCTCGCTTATTCTGAAAGATGGCTACCAGATTAGCGATTCATGTTTCCATGGATGGCTTCCGGATTTTGGCACATGTCGAAAGCATAAAAATCATTACCCGCCTCCAAACGGGAACCCTCCTGCACGGCCAAGTCAGGTGTCTGATGCGCTTCTACAAACGCACAGCAGAAGCAAAGCGTGTGCAGAAGGACGTTTCCATCGGCTCAACTTTCTTCATGGCATCAGAGCAGCTGAGGCAGGAAACAGGAAATCACCAAAATGACAAGGCCGCTCAATAGGATTGCGATGGTTTTCTTCGAACAGCCTTTCCATTCTTTCAGGACGATGCCCCAGACATTGGAGAATGTCACGTCCAAAGACATCAGAATGCTCCAGCTGAATGCGAGCAGCACAGACGATTTTGCAAGGAAGCCCTTCCCGAGCGACAGGCCGAAAAACTGACTGTACCAGAGAAATCCGGCAAGCGCACAAAAAATCAAGTTATTCCCCCAGACGTTACCTTTCCGGTAGTCGCCCCAGGTATGGTTCTTCTTATTCTGGAAGAGACAGTAGCCTGCATTCACGATAAAACCACCCAGCGTCACTAGGAAAACTGCTGGCAGCGTCTTGAAGATTTCTGGGGTGGATGCCCAGATTAAAGGAGAGCCGAATCCCAGTCCTATGGCGAAGCAGGCACTCATGAAACCAGAGAGGACAGCCACCAAGATTCCTTTCCCGAAAGTGAAGTCCTTGATGGAGTCTTTCTTTTGTTCTTCATCAACCTCCTTAGATTTCATGGAACCTGCGATGCCGAGAATGGTGATGCCGGCTAGCATAACGACGACGCCCACGATCACAGGGAGCGTTAGATCTTGGGTGTCCCCCGTAAAGATAGGCGTAAGAACGGTGCCCAGGCCGGAACAGAGTCCCAGTGCGACCGACTGGCCTAGGGCGATTCCGAGGTAACGCATGGAGAGCCCGAACGTCAGACCGCCCACTCCCCAGAGCATGCCGAAAAAGATGGTCTTGAAGGTGGCGGCGGGGTTGCTTGCGTAGAGATTGAAGAGCGATGCTCCGGAGGGGATGGCGAGCAGTGTTCCGAGAATCGGGAACACCAGCCAAGCGAAAACGCCCTGGATCATCCAATAAGACTCCCAGCTCCAGTCCTTGATTTTATTGATGGGGACATAGCTGCTGGACTGGCAGAAGGCTCCGATGGCGATGATTAGCAATCCGATAAAAATCATGGTTTTTGGCTTTAAATATTCATTATGTTGGAAGCTTATGTCTCT